>JACRNO010000018.1 GCA_016234855.1 Deltaproteobacteria bacterium
GCCGCAGGCAAGACTGGCAAAGTTGCCCTTACCGCCTGTATGCGTAAACTCCTTACGATTCTCAACGCAATGCTCAAACATCAAACACCATGGGTTGAAGGTTGTAATCAAAATACTTGACACGTAAGACAGTTGCTAACTCCCCCTTATCAGGGGGATTTTCATATCACCTCCACCACCATCCCGTCGTAGGCCAGCTCAACACCCAAAGGCAGGGCTGCGGAGTCTTTCACGTAATCGACGTTATGGCCCATGTGGGTGAGTATCGTGCGCTTGGGCGCGATTGTAGCGGCGGCCTCAACCGCCTGTTGGATCGTAAAATGCGTGGGGTGGGGCCTGTCCCTGAGCGCGCCGACAATCAGCACTTCCAAGCCCTTCAATAACGCCATCGATTCCAGCGGTATAGCAGAGCAATCGGTCAGGTAGGCCATGTCCCCAACGCGCCAGCCGTATATGGACATGGCGCCGTGGCGCAGAGGCACCGGAATCACCCGCTCGCCGAACAGCTCGAAAGGCCCGTCCACGACCGTGGTCGTAAGGTTGGGCTTCCATCCGTCGTTGACGTCTTCCCTGAAGATATAATTGAACGTCGCGCGGATGCGCTCGACCGTGGCCGCGTTCCCGTAGCACGCTATCTCGCGGCCCTGCTGTACCATGTTAAAAGAGCGGAGGTCGTCTATGCCGTGGATATGGTCTGCGTGGTGGTGGGTATAGAGGACGGCGTCGATGCGCTCGATGCCGTTGGCAAGGGCCTGCTGGCGCAGATCCGTTGCCGTATCTATAAGGATATGGCCTCCGCCCGCCTCTATGAGGGCTGACGAGCGCGTGCGTCTGTTCCTTGCGTCGGTTGACGTGCACACGTTGCACCGGCAACCTATCAATGGCACTCCTGTTGAAGTGCCGCAACCGAGGATGACAAGTCTCATCGTCAGGAACCCGAAATTAGGGATTGAAGGCCACCGCCTTGAGTAGCTCAGGGCTTAAACTTCCACCTTTGAAAAAGGCGCCAGATACATAACGTTAGCGCACAAGAGACCTTTGCATAACTGTGTTTTCTCAAGAAAAGAAGCACACGGTGCGCGTAGCGCAGGGCTTTAGCCCTGCTATTCGTTAGCGAACGGTGCGACAAAGACGCAGGCCTGAAGGCCTGCGCTACATAAGTCTGACTTACGTGGGTCGCGGGGATTTAGCCCTGAATAAACGGATACGGGAAGCGCGGTATCAGACCTGAAGATCTGAGCTACAGTCCGACAGCTGTCCGGCTTACGGAAGACGCCATTTTCAAGGCTCTCGAATCAAAAAGATGGGGAAGCAGGGGTAGGACCAGCGCAACGCGCCTTCTGACTCCGGTTCCGGCCCTACTTCTTGTACTCGCCCACAACCGTAAGCTCGGCAAAGACCTCGTCGTCATGCGGGGCGTCGGCAAGATACTCCGTAAGGTCGCATCCGGCAAAGTGCTCAAAGTGCATCCCCTCGATAAAGAGCGGGCTGGTGGTTACGTCGTAGACCTTGCCGTTGCATGCAAAGTAGATGGGCGTGCCGGAGGTGCTGCCGTCGTATTTCTTGAGTTCTTCTTCCGTGAATACCTTCATGATTGTCTCATCGTCTCCTTCAATCATACGTGAATAAAGCTCGGTTGCATGAAATTCTTGTCGCAACTTCAGCCCGTCTTTACAATACCCGGCTGAGCGCGTCATTTCACACAATATAAAACGGCGTCGGCATGAAAGTCAATACAAATACGGCCAAAGACGCGGCCGCGATGAGCCATGTGCGGCGGTCAATCGGCTCGGCTTCGTCATAGACCGGCGGGTGCCTGAGTCCGAGCATGGTCGTAAGAAAGGCCCATAAAAACCAGCCCGGCCATGTAAAGAAACCGAGGATAACAAGCGCGGCCGCGACAAGCATTGAAAAGCGCCTGTGCCTCGGCCCGATAAGCGCGTAGACGAGATGGCCTCCGTCAAGCTGGCCGATAGGCAGGAGGTTCATGGCCGTTACGAACATGCCTATCCAGCCTGCAAAGGCCACCGGGTGCAGGAGCACCGCGTAATTATCCGGCACAGTGCCTATGATGATGCTTGAAAGGAGCTTGTATATCAGAGAAGTGCCGAACCAGAGTTCCCCGCTGCCCGCGACGTAAGGCACCGTACTCGAAAGCATGAGCCCGGCCGTAAGGACGACGAGCCCCGCGACAAATCCGGCCAGCGGCCCGGCAACGCCGATATCGACAAGCGCGCGCCTCGTGGTTATAGGCGATTTTATGCGTATCACCGCCCCGAACGTCCCGATGAGCGGCGGGAAAGGCGGCCCGGGGATAAATACCGGCAGGGTCGTGCGCACACGATGGCGGCGAGCCGCAAAGTAGTGCCCGAGTTCGTGCGTGCCCAGCACGAAGAGGAGCGAGGCTGAGAACGGTATGCCCATGACAATCGAGGCGGGATGTGTCCATACCTCGGCGCTCCTCTTGAGCGCGCCGAGGAAGGCGTCGAGACCGGAGATGAACTCAGGGTTGGCCCATACGTCCGGTCCCCTGTAGAGCGACCCGGCGGTTATCGTGGTGAATACGGTAGCGATAAGGAGCGCGACGGGCAGCGCTATCTTCGGCCTCGGCAAACCAGCGCCGGTATCAACCCTTTCAGTTGACATCTATGTGTGGTAAGCCTCCTCGTAGATTTCAACGGCCGCGCCCGCGATGCTCAGGATGAGCGGCCCGGCAATGACGCCTATCAGCCCGAACGCGTCCACCGCCCCGATGATGCTGAAGAATACAAGAAGCGGATGGAGGTTGGCCGCCTCGCTTATTATCAGAGGGCGCAGGAAGTTATCGACAAGACCGACGACGAAGATGCCCCAGAGCATCAGCGCCGTGCCTCCAAGATAATCTCCTATTATAAAGAGATATACCGAGCCCGGCACCCAGACCATCGCCGTGCCTATCCCGGGCAGGAACGAGAGCAGGAACATGGCGAAGCCCCAGAGTACCGGCGCGCCAAGTCCGGCCGCCCAGAAGGCCAGACCGCCCAACAGCCCCTGCACCGCCCCTACGAAAAGCCCGCCGATGACGGTCGCCTGTATGACCCTGCTTATCCGCTCCAGGAACCTCTCCTTGTCATGCGCGGAAAGCGGGACTATGCGCATACCCACCGCAAGAAGCCTCCATCCGTCGCGGAAGATATAGAACATCGCAAAGAACGCCAGCGCGGCGTTGAAGACCATCTGCGCGAAACTCTTTACGAAACCCGTCATCCCTCCGACCAGCCACGAGGCCACCTCCTGGATGGAGGCCGTGAAGATGCTGTTGAGCTCGGCGTTGGATACGTCGACGTAACGCCTTATGAACGCGGCTATGTACGGCGGGAGAAAGACCGGCGTCTGGTGGGCCTGCGCCGAGACCGTCTTGACGTACTCCTGCGCCCATTGGTATATGCCAAAGACCTCTTTGGCTATCTGCGAGCCGAGAAGGGCCATCGGCACGACGATAAAAACGCCGATAGTCACGCACGCGATAAACGCGGAGAGGTTCCTGCCCAGACGCGTGCGGCCGAGTATCCAGATATAGTATGGATAAAGGACTATCGCAAAGACCGCCGCCCAGAAGAGCGGGATGAAAAACGGCGCGAATACCGTATAGAGCAGATAACCGGCGACCAGAAGCAGTCCCGTCAGTATTATAGTCTGATGTTTCATAGGCGGATTCCACGCATCACGGCGTCCTTATAGGGATATGGCGCGCCATATTCCTTTGATTTTACGCGCCCGTCGGCGTATAATATAGTCTATCATATTATCGGCGCCGCGCCGGTAATATTGAACATTTTTTAGCTCCAACGGGCACGGCGGCATAACATAATTCATGGAGTATCATAATGACCAAGGCAGTAGCGCTTCTATCCGGCGGGCTCGACAGTACGCTCGCCGTCAAACTCATGATCGAACAGGGCATCGAGGTCCACGCCCTGAACTTCACTTCGGCCTTTTGCACGTGCAACTCCGGCGGCGTCAAGAAGGGCGGGTGCAAGACTGAGTCTTTGCGCGTGGCCGAGGAGTTCGGCATCAAGATAAAGGTCATGACAAAGGGACTCGACTACATGGAGATAGTCCGCAACCCGAGGCACGGCTACGGCAAGGGCATAAACCCGTGCGTGGACTGCCGCATCTATATGTTCAAGGAGGCGAAGGCCTACATGGCCGAGATCGGCGCCTCATTCGTCATCACCGGCGAGGTCCTGGGCCAGAGGCCCATGAGCCAAAGGAGGGACGCCTTCCGCATCATCGAGCGAGAGAGCGGCCTGGAAGGGCTGGTCTTGCGCCCGCTGTGCGCCATGCACCTTGAGCCGACCATCCCGGAGTTGAACGGCCTGGTCGACAGGACAAAACTCTTCGCCATCGAGGGCCGCAGCAGGACAGCCCTGATGACGCTTGCGGATGAACACGACGTCAACGACTACCCGTGCCCTTCGGGCGGGTGCCTGCTTACGGACAAGACCTTCTCCAAAAAGGTCAGAGACCTTCTCGACCATAAGACGGAGCTTACGAAGAAAGACCTCGTGGTGCTGCGCTCCGGCAGGCACTTCAGACATAACGGCATAAAGGTGATTATCGGGCGGGACGAGACCGAGAACGCGAAGCTGAAAACCCTTATCCAGCCGGGAGAGACCCTTCTTGAGCCAATCGACTTTCCAGGGCCGGTTGCAATAATCGCCTCGACTGAACCTGCTGATGCGATTGAGTTTGCCGCGGGCCTGATGCTCAGGTACGCGGAGTCCAAGGCAGGCGCAAACTCGCTGGTGCGCGCAACTTGCGAGGGGCAGACGCGCGAGTTCCATATCACCGCGCCCGCAGCGCCGGAGGTCATTGAAAAGGCGCGCGTATGCTGACGAATACCATGACCGCCCTCGACTCCGACACGCTGCGCGCATCCGCTTACGAAAAATACGCCGCGCTCAAGACCGCGATTGCCGGGATGCGTACCGTGCTTGTGGCCTTCTCAGGCGGGGTAGACTCGACCTTTCTCCTGAAGACGGCGGTCGACGTCCTCGGCAAGAATGCCGCGGCCATGACCGCGACCTCGCCCACCTACCCTGAGAGAGAATTCAAAGAGGCCTGTTCGCTGGCCACGCTCATCCACGCGCGCCATATCGTCGTTGAATCGAACGAGCTTGAGATACCGAACTTCGCTGACAACAGCGAGAAGAGATGTTACTTCTGCAAGAGCGAGCTTTTCAGGATCGCCTGCGAAAAGGCGGCATCAATGGGCTTTGCCAACGTCGTGGACGGCTCGAACGCCGACGACCTACAAGACTACCGGCCGGGCAAGACCGCCGCAACCGAGCTTGGCGTCAGAAGCCCGCTGCAGGAGGCTAGGCTGACAAAGGACGAGATACGCCTCCTCTCCCGCGACCTGGGACTACCCACGTGGGACAAGCCGAGCTTCGCCTGTCTCTCGTCCCGTTTCCCCTACGGCACGGCCATCACCCAGGACAGGCTCGACAAGGTCAGCCGCGCCGAGGAGTTACTGCGCTCGCTCGGGTTCACGCAATTCCGCGTCCGATACCACAACGAGACGGCGCGCATAGAGGTCGACCCCGGCGCGCTCGCGCGCTTTCTCGATGAAGGACTGAGAAAGGAGATTGTCGAAGGATTTAAAGAGATAGGCTTCGTCTACGTGACGCTCGACCTTCAGGGATACAGGACCGGCTCGATGAACGAGCCGATGAGCAGCGGGTAAGCATACCGCACAGATGAGGTAACATTGAGCGTGAACGTCACCTCTTCACGCTCAAGAACGTCCCCAGATGTTAGGAAGGACAAGGGATTGAACCGGAGCGTACTCTTTTGTACGTGAGGATGAAAATTCTCCGCCACAAAAGGCGTAGAATTTTATGGCAATGTATTATCATTTCTATTTGTCCGCCTTAACCCTCCATTCAACCGTCGGGTTAAGGCGGACACCCCATACAAGCCCGCAGGCCTGACGACACAGATGGGGCGTTATTGGGCGTGAACCTTAGTGACCGTGGGTCTCAAACTCATACCCGCACTTCGGACAATACTCGGCGTCCGCAGGCACGGAGGAGCGGCACCAGCCGCAGGCCTTGCGCGCAAGCGGATTACGAAGCCCTATCAGAAGCGAATGCGGCAGGGCCACGGGGAATAGGAGCGCGCCGTATATCCACCACTTGAAGAAGTTAAGCCCTTTTGACGACGCTATAAACGCGGGCAACACCCCGGCCAGGGCCGCTGCTATGGCTATAACGATAATTATCTTTTCCATCTATATCTCTCCTAAACTCCGTGCCTTGCAAAATAGCAGGTCTGAAGGGCCTTCTGGCGGACGGGCATATAATCACCCCGCCCACCCATGACCTCTTCATCATTATATTATATCAGCCTTCCGAGGCGCGGCCTAATGGTTTATCGCAAGCACAATTCTATTTCTTCTCGACCGAGAGCTCGCGCGGCGTCTTTTCAACGGGGTCGAGAGTCGGTATGGACTTTGCCCCAAGCTCCGGGAACTTCCTGAGCGTCGGCAGAAGACGCGCCTCCATCGAGCCGACGAGCCTGTTGTAATTATCGTTCACGCTGCCAACGGCCTTGCCGAGCGAGTTGAGGTACTCGGCGAGCGCCCCGACCCTTTCATAGAATTCGCGTCCGAGCTCGCTTATGCGCTCGGCGTTCTTCGAGACCTCTTCCTGGCGCCAGCCGTATGCCACGGCATGGAGGAGCGCGATAAAGGTCGTAGGCGTGGCGATTATCACCCTCCTGCGCATCCCGTCCTCGATAAGGGCGGAGTCGTATTCAAGGGCCGCGCTGAAGAAGACCTCGCCCGGCACGAAGAGCACGACGAACTCCGGGGATGACTTGAACTGGCTCGAATAGTCCTTACTCGACAATTTTTGCATATGCGAGCGCAACTGCTGGGCGTGTTTGGCGAGTTTCAGCTTGCGCTCCTCTTCGGTGGATGCGGCAACCGCGTCAAGATAGGCGTCGAGCGAGACCTTAGCATCAACGACTATCTCACGGCCCGCAGGCAGATGGACTATCATGTCAGGCCTGAGCCTGCCGGTCTCCGAATCAACGGAGACCTGCTCGGTAAAATCACAATGCCCGGACATGCCGGAAAGCTCGGCCACCCTCTTGAGCTGCATCTCGCCCCACCTGCCGCGCACCTCGGGCCTGCGTAGCGCCGTAACGAGATTACCGGTCTCGCGCTGAAGGTTCTCATTAGTCGAGGCAAGCGAGCGGATCTGCTCGGCGAGGCTGCCGTAGTCCTTGCCCCTCTTGTCCTCCATGACGCGAAGCTGCTCCTCATACCTCTTGAGCATATCGGTAAGGGGGGCCACCAACCCGTCCATTGCGGCCTTGTGTCCGCCGAGTTCTCCGCGGGTGTCGGCAACGACCTTTCCAAGCCGCTCCGTCGCAAGCCTTAAAAACTCCTCGTTGCTGCTCTTTAACGCCGTGCCGGACAAGGCGTTGAAGGTGTCCGTCATCTCGCGCTTCATCGCCTCGATAACGGCCTTCTGCTCTTCAAACCCCTTTGCCGCCTCGATGAGCCTTGTTGCGGCCTCGGTCCGCGCCTGGCGCTCGGCGTCCAGCTCGGCACGCAGGCGGGCAGCCTCCGCATCCCTGCCCCCGGCCTGCGCCCTTAACTCCGTTGTCACGGCGTGTGCCGCGGATTTTTCAGAGTCAGAGGCGGCAAGACGCTTCTCAGCCTCGGCAAGGGCGGCGCCTGCCGAGGCCTTTGAATAGAACCATGAGGCCGCGCCGCCCGCGACAAGGCCGATTATAAGCGCTATGATGATTTCCAAAAATGCCCCCTATGCTAATTAAGACCGCTTAGCCGGATTACGCCTTGCCGGCCCGGCCCGCAACCTCACCTTTCCTTAAAGGCCTCCACATAGCCGTCGACCATGTGCGCGGCGATGGCGCCGTCGCCGACGGCGGTGGCCACCTGCAGGAGCGGGGTCTGCCTGCAATCGCCGACCGCATAGATGCCCGGTATGCTCGTCTCCAGCGTCAGGCCCGTCTTTATGAAGCCGCTCTCGTCCTTGTCCACGTCAACGAAGTCGGTAGTCGGGTTTATGCCCACGAAGATGAATACCCCGTCGACCGGGATATCCTTCAGCCTGGAAGTCTTCAGGTCTTCTACCGCGGCGGCAACGACCACGCCTGAGGCCGCCTTTATCTCCTTCAGTGTCGAACTCGTCAGAAACTCGATATTCGGCGCGGCCTCGGCCCTCTCCAGATGCATCCGCTCGGCGCGGAACTTATCGCGCCTGTGGACGATATATACCTTTGCCGCGAGTTTCGAGAGATAGACGGCCTCCTTCACGGCCGTATCCCCGCCGCCGACGACCATGACGCTGCGGCCGCGAAAGAACGGACCGTCGCATGTGGCGCAGTAGGAAACGCCTTTGCCGGTCAGTTCTTTTTCTCCGGGCACGCCGAGCCTTCTCGGCTTCGCCCCGGTCGCGACGATGACCGCCTTGGCGCGCATCTCGCCCTCCGTGGTCTTCAAGACCTTCACGTTCCCGTCGAGCGTGATATTCTCGACCGTATCGAAGGTTATCTCAAGCCCAAGCCCCCTTGCATGCTCCTCAAACTTCTCCATCAGGCCCGCGCCGCTTATCGATGGAAAGCCCGGATAGTTTTCTATGACGTCGCTTACCGCAATCTGGCCGCCGACCATCTCCTTTTCAATCAGGACGGTCTTGAGCCTTGAGCGCTGCGCGTAGATCCCGGCGGTAAGCCCTCCGGGGCCGCCCCCGATAATGACGAGATCGTACATCTGAAGACCCTCCTCTCGATTGTCGATTTATGAAATGAGGATAACCTTAGACAGGATTGAATTCAAGGCAAATCAGTCCGCGCATACGTGCGCCATCCGGCAAAAAGACCGGCGCGTCAACGCTATCACTTGAGCATTGCCCTGACTACGGCAAGGTTACGCGGGTCGTCGTCAGGGGAATCCTTGGGCGTCTCCATTATCAGGGGCAGGTCTTTTATCGCGGGGTGATTCAGGAACGCGCCGAGCGCGTCCGGGTCTATTCTACCCGCGCCGATATGCTCGTGCCGGTCGAGACGGCTGGCGAGCGCGCCCTTGGAATCGTTCAGATGGATGAGTTTCAAACGGCCGGGGCCAGCCTCGCTTAAAAGCCTCTTGGCAAGGGCTGGGCCGTCCGCCTTTTTACATAACGGATACCCGGCTGCAAAGCCGTGACAGGTATCGAAGCAGAGGCCGGTCTCAAGCCCAAGCCCGGCCATCCGGTCCATTATCCCGCCTATGACGGAAATGTCCGAGCCGAAGCCGGTGCCTGAGCCCGATGTGTTTTCAAGGAGTATCATCGTCTTTGCGCCGAGCCCGGCCGCAGCCGCCGCAGCAAGGCCGTCACAGACGCGACGCTCGGCAAACGCCGAATCCCGGGCAAGGGGACTGCCGAGATGCGTCACGAGAAAATCCGCTCCAATGGCCTCGGCGACTTCAAGCTCGTCGTTGAATAAAGCTATGGATCTGCGAAAGGCCGCATCATCCGGCGTCGCGAGATTGATGAGATAGGCCGTATGCACCGCGACGCAGCGGACCCCCGCTGTGCGCCGCCTCTCGCGAAAGAGCGCGGCCTCGGGCCCGCAGACCTTACTATGCGCCCAGCCGCGCGGATTACCCGGGAATATCTGCATGGCGTCGCAGCCGTTCTCGACCGCCCTTTCAACCGAGGCCGCAAAACCGCCCGCTATGGAGACGTGAAACCCGACGGGCCGACCGGCGCGAGCGCGTCGGGTTACGGCGGACGGTCTCACTTCTTCTTCGCCTTCGCATCAATCCGCCTCTTTGCCGCAGTGGACAACGCGACCGGTATGTTCTTGCTCCTGGAAAGCTTCAGCACGTCGGCGTCGTTAAGGGACTCCATGACCCTTGTGCTTATGGTTGTTGGGGTCTTGGGATTCGTGACCAGGGCGCTGCGGATGGAATAATTCTTAAGCCACTCCCTGCCCTTTGCAATATGGCGCAGGATGTCCTCGGAGGTGCCTTTTGTGACGGCAAGCTTCAGTATCTCGTCCTCGGTGATGCGCGGGTTCTTGAGAACGCCGGAGCATACGAGCTTGTTGGACTCCTTCACGAGGAGCTCGCGCGCGGACTTGTTGCCGGAAAGGGCGAGCTTGACCTTCTGAGAGACCGAGAGCTTGCTGACGATCTGAAATATGTTCTTCGATTCTTCCATGGCCCTATTGGACGAGGCCTTGCGAAGAATCTTCTTCTCGTCCTCGTCAAGTTTGGCTGGCGCGGCAGGCGCGCCATCGTTTGCGCCGGCAGGTTGCGCGGCTGCCGCCTTGCCCTCAAGCCTCTCAATCAACAGGGCGGCCGCGCTCGGGTTCTTCCTTACCGCATCCATGAAGCCCGCCCTCGCGACAAACTGTTCCCTGTCCTCGGCCATGACTTGCAATGTGTCTTCCGGACAGTTCTCCGCTATCCAGCACAAAGTGGCGTCGTCAACCGCAGGGTTCAGCGCGGCAAGCGTCAACAGGGCCTCGCTGTCCTTGCGCGCGGACACGACGGTCTTTATCACCAAAGGATCGAGACTGCCGCCAAGGGCCTCGGTAAGGATATCGTTGGACAGGTCGGTGAAGGCTGACTTGGCTGGCCCGGCCACCGCCGCGTTATGGTCGTGCGAAAGGACAAAGAGCGCGGTGACGCGGTCTTCAGGCTCCAGCCCGCCTGCCGGCTCGGCCCCGCTGATTACCTTGATTTTCAACTCCTGCGGCGCATCAGGCGCCACGTACTTGAACAGAGACGTCTTTATCTTCATCTTGCTGTCCGTTCCTCCTTTCCTTTCGCAGCCTCAACAGACCAACGGCCGTGGGAGCGCCGCATCTTTTATCCGCATCATCGGATAAACCGGACACTACCCGCCTATTGCCCCGCGCCTGCGGCGGCGATTATCTTCTGAGCCAGATACGACGGCACCTCTTCATAGGCCGCGAACTCCATGGTGAAGACGCCCCTGCCGCCTGTCATGCCGCTTAAATCCACCGAATAGGTAATCACCTCGGCCATCGGCACGAGCGCCTTTATCGTCTGACCTCCGGCCGACGGCATGGCGCCGAGTATCTTGCCGCGTCTGGCGTTTATATCTCCGAGACAGTCGCCGAGCGACTCGTCAGGGACGTTTATCTCCATGCTCATGACCGGCTCAAGGAGCACGGGGCGGGCCTGCTCAAGCCCCTTTTTGAAGGCCATGGACGCGGCTATCTTAAAAGCCATCTCAGACGAGTCCACGGAATGCGCCGAGCCGTCGTAGACGGCCACGCGCACGTCCACGACCGGATAGCCCGCAAGCACCCCCTTGTGCCGGGCCTCCTGCACGCCCTTTTCAACGGCCGGGATGAATTGCCTCGGGATTGCGCCCCCGGTTACCTCGTCGACAAACTCAAAATCAGCGCCGCGCTCAAGCGGGCGTATGTCGAGCCAGACGTCGCCGTACTGCCCCCTGCCGCCGGACTGCTTCTTATATCTGCCCTGCACGGCCGCGTGCGAACGTATCGTCTCCCGGTAGGGTATGCGCGGGCTCTTCAGTTCGACCTCGCAGCCGTACTTGCGTTTGAGCCTCTCTACGCTCACCTCAAGATGCACCTGCCCCGCGCCGGAGACGATGAACTCCTTGGTCTCGTCGTCCCTCCTGTACTCAAGGGCCGGGTCTTCCTCCATCAACCTGGCAAGGGCGCTGGGCGCCTTATCCTCGTCCGCCTTCGTCTTCGGGTGTATGGCGTAAGAGAGCGTTGACAACGGAGCCGGGGCAGGGGTGAAGACGATTGCGTGGGCCGGGTCGCACAGGGTATCGCCGGTGAATGTCTCCTTGAGTTTCGCCGCGGCGACAATATCGCCCAGCCCGGCTTCCTTTACCTCGCTTAAATGCCTGCCCTCGACGATATACAGGTGGCTTATCCGTTCCTTGACCCCGCGAACCGGGTTCAAGACCATGGTATCGGGCCGGATGGTCCCGGACCTGACCCTGAAGAGCGAGAGCTTGCCGGTATACGCGTCTATCGTCGTCTTGAAGACAAATGCGGAGAACGGCTCTGCCGCGCCGCTGCCCCGCGTCACCTCTTCGCCCGTGGCAGGGTCATGCCCGCGGACGACCCCGCGGATGACGCCCTTGTCGAGCGGGGACGGCAGACACGTCCCGATGGCGTCAAGAAGGAGATTCACGCCGATATTGCGCGCGGCCGAACCGGCAAACACAGGGACGAACCGCCTCGTGAGCACGGCCTCGCGAAGGGCCTTCCTGATATCGTCCGCAGGCAGCTCTCCCGCGCTCAGATACCTGTCCGTAAGCGTCTCGTCGACCTCGGCCACGGCAGCCACAAGCTCTTCGTGGCGTTGGCGAGCCTCGGCAACAAGCCCCGATGGTATCGGCTTTATCTCGAAACCGCCGGAGGCGTCGGTCTTATAGACGTATGCCCGCATGGTGACGAGGTCAACGAGGCCGGTAAACTTGTCTCCGGACCCGATAGGTATCTGCACTGGCACGCCCTTGACCCCGAGGGTCTTCTCCATACCGTCTACGGCGCGCAGGAAGTCGGCGCGCTCCCTGTCCATCTTGTTTACAAAGGCTATCCTCGAGACCTCGAAGGCGTCGACATAGCCCCATATCTTCACGGTCTGCGCCTTGACCCCGGAGATGGCGCTCAATATCACGACCGCGCCCGCGGCCACGGCAAGCGCCATCTCCGTATCGTAGAGAAAGTCCGAATAACCCGGGGTGTCGATTAAATTGAGCCTGTACCCGTCCCAGTCGCACGGGTGCATGGCGCTTGAGACGGTAATCTTGCGCTTGCGCTCTTCAGGCTCGGAATCGAAGACCGACGTGGCGTCGTCAACGCGGCCAAGACGCGGGACCGCCCCTGCGTCAAAGAGCATCGCCTCGGCGAGGCTGGTCTTTCCGGCGCCGCTGTGGGCGATGACGGCGACGTTGCGTTTCTTGCCGGCATTGACTTCCATGGCAGGCTCCACGGTTGTATTGAAGGTTGGCAAGGCGAAGAATCAAACTGGGGACGACCACGCAACGACGGAGAGATTACAGGTCAATCCCGCCGCTCCACAGCAGTGGTCTAACAGGTTGCTGAAAAATTAGATACCGCCGCTATATATCGTCATCCCCGCGAAAGCGGGAATCCATAACCCGTTGACCTTTTCAAGGCAAAAACCGGATTCGTCCCCGGATGTCTTAGTCCCCGGCTTAGACGTTCGGGGACGGATTAAAACATCGGGAATGACGTATTTAGAGTTTTTCGGCAACCTGCTAAAGAAGGACGCCGGAAGCGAGACCGGCAGAGACAAAGGGTTACGCCCCTTTCTTCTTGAGCATATTCGGCAGAGTCCTTCTGATGAGTATCCCCAGGAACTTATTGACCGGATTGGTCCTCGTCAGGACGGGTATCACGGGCTTTCTCCTGAACCCGATATCGATGAGATGCTTGTTTATCTCCTCGTTGTTCGGGTCGAATTTGAGCCCTTTGAGAAAGACCTTTATCGCGCCTTTCTTGTTCCCGGCGGCCAGATAGACCTTGCCGAGGTTCAGATAGAACTCGGCCTTGAAGAACTCCTTCTTTATCGCCCGCGTGCACAGCTCGAGCCCGAGACCTATCTCTCCGGAGCGTATGGCCTTGCACATCCCGAAATAAGAGAGGTAATACGGGTCTTCCCTGTCCTCTTTGTACGCCTTCTCAAAGGCCTTGAGCGCCTGGTCCATCTTCTCTTCCTTCAGGTACCTCTGGCCGAGAAGGAACTGCTCTTTTGAGCTCTCTGTTGGCATCAGTATCGCATCCCCTCGTATATGATTTTAAGACCCTTCAAGGTCAGGTCTTCGTCAATCTCGGTTATGGACCTGGCCGCGTCCTTCATCACGGCCGCCAGCCCGCCTGTGGCGAGCACCGGCGGGTTGGTCTTCAGCTCGACCTTCATCCTATCCACGACGGCGTCGATAAGCCCGGCATAACCCCAATAAAGGCCGGTGCGGAGAGCATCGACCGTGCTCCTGCCGATGACCCTGTCAGGCATGACAACGTCCACCCGCGGCAGCCTCGGCGCCTTCCGGTGAAGCGCCTCTGCCGAGATGGCGATACCCGGGGCTATAGCCCCGCCGGCAAAGGCCCCTTCGTCGGTAACGTAATCAAAGGTGGTGGCGGTGCCGAGGTCCACCACTATCATGGCGGTCTTGTGGATGGAGTAGGCCGCAACCGCGTTTACCAGCCTGTCAGAGCCGACCTCTTTCGGGTTTTCGGTCTGCACCTGAATAGGCACATCCACGTCTTCGCCCACAAGAAGGGCACGCACGCCTATATAGTCGGCCACCGCATACTTCAGGGTCCTGTCAATGCTGGAGACCACGGAAGAGATTATCACTGCCTTTATATCCCTGGGCTTGTATCCGGCCGAAGAGAGCAGGCCCAGAAAGATTATACCATACTCGTCAAAAGTGCGGACGGCGTTCGTCGTCACCCTGAAGCGGCGCACGATGTCATGGCCTTTATAGAGCCCGGCGGATATGTTGGAGTTGCCTACGTCAATGGCGAGAAGCATCTGTCCCCCCTGCGTCCGGCAATCGCAACCGGCAGACCCGTTCATCCGGCCCGGCGCGCCGTCCTGACTGCTTATTATGAGTCCATTGCCGCCTTTCTCAAACCGTCTCCACGTCCCCGCTTACGACCCTTTCCACCTTGCCTGCCTGCGTCCGCACGAGGAGCGCGCCGTCAACGTCGACTCCCGCGCACACACCGTCTATTGTACGGCCGAAGGCGGCCACCCGGACCTGTTTGCCTTCGGATGCGAACCAGCCGCGCCATGCCTCAAGCACCGGCGCCAAGCCGCCATCCAGGTATATCTTATACCACTTTTCCAGCTCTGAATAAAGGGCGCAAGCAAGCGCGGCCCTGTCGACGCCGTGGCCGGTAATCATGGAGAGCGAGGTCGCGATATCCCTTATGGCCGAAGGCATGGCCTTTGCCTTCAGATTCGCGTTTACGCCTATGCCTATGACCACGAAGTTGACCCTATCCGGCTCGGAGTCCATCTCAAGGAGTATGCCCGCTACCTTGCGCGAGTCGATAAGCACGTCGTTCGGCCATTTTACGGCTGGCCGGCGCCCGATGAACGCGGCAACGGCCCCGGCAACGCTGACTGCCGCGACAAAGGTCAGATGATGGGCGAGCACGGGCGCAACGGGCGGCCTGAGGATTATAGACGTATAAAGGTTTACGCCGGGCGGAGATTCCCAGCGCCTGCCGAGGCGTCCCTTGCCGCCGGTCTGGCTGTCGGCTATGACGACCGTGCCGTCTGGCGCGTTGGCGCGGCCAAGCTCGAAGGCAGTGGCGTTGGTGGATGCGAGGGCCGGGTAATAATAGACGGCCCGGCCCACAAGGGAGGTCTTCAGGCTGGCGGCTATCTCGACGTTATTGAAGGGACGCGAATGGTCCGGGTCCAGGCTGTAGCCTTTCCTCGGTTGTGCGTCGATATCATAGCCCATCAGGCGCAGCCGCTCGATATGCTTCCAGACCGCGGCGCGGGATATGCCGAGCGACGCGCTTATGGCCGAGCCGGATACCGCTTGGCCGCCTTCAGCGCGAAGCAAACGTATTATGCGAACCTCCGCTGCGTCTTTTGTCTGCATACCGAGACCACTTCCATGCTTATGTCAATAGAGGCCGCCGAGTGCGTAAGGCCCCCGACTGAGATACGGTCGACCCCGCACGCCGCAATTGCGCCAACCGTATCGAGCGTCACCCCGCCTGAGACCTCCACCTGGCAGGCCCCGCCTATCAGGGCCACCGCCTTCTTTATCGTCTTTATATCCATATTGTCCAGCATGATGATATCCGGCGCAAAGGCAACGGCCTCGGCCGCCTCGCTGAGGTTCGTCACCTCTACCTCGACAAAACCTTTACCCCGGTAATTTTTCTTCACGGCCTCAATGGCCGCGGCTACCGAACCCGCGGCCTTGATATGGTTATCCTTTATGAGCACCGCGTCGAATAGCCCCATGCGATGATTCTGGCCGCCCCCGGCCCTTACCGCGTAACGCTCAAGCGGCCTCAGCAACGGGGTCGTCTTACGGGTGTCGTATATCCCTGCGCGCCGGTCTGCCTTACGCACGTAAGCGGCCGTAAGCGTGGCTATGCCTGAGAGCCTCTGAAGGAAATTCAACGCCACGCGCTCGGCCGTGAGCATCGGGGCGAGCGGGCCGCTTATGGTCGCAAGCACGCTCCCTTTTTTCACGGCCCGGCCGTCCGAAGCCTCGCTAACGAACCTGAGCTTCTTACTCACGGCGTTAAAGACGCGCCCCGCCACGAAAAGTCCTGCCGGAACGCACGCCTGCCTGGCGATTATAACGGCCTCGCCAACGGCCCTCGGCCCAACCACGGCCTTCGTGGTGACGTCGCCCTCGCCCATGTCCTCGGCAAGGGCCGCGGCAACCGCAAGAGCGACGTATTCGTCAAAGGCCTTGTCAGACGCGCTCTTTTCCATCTAATCCTTCACCTTTGCAACGGACTGGGACTTTAAGACTATTATGCGCTCATGCGCCTCATCGAGCTTGACCTTCTTCTCTACGAGCGCGGCCTGACGGACCCTTTCTTTTTCAACCACGTCTATCGGGGCCTTGTCCGCAAAACTCGGGTTTGCGAGCCTAACAGTGACGCCGTCAAGCTCCTTTATCAATTTCTCAAGCTCCTTCGCAACCCGTTTCTCTTCTATCTCAAGGTCGATGTGTCCGGCAAGCGGGACATAGACCTCCACCGTGTGCCCGGCCCCGGACGCCCTGCCTGAGGCCGCGCCCTTGGGCGGCGCGCAAGGCGCGAGCGCGCTTACGCTGGCGGCCTTGGCAAGGAGTTTTATATAACCGTCATTACGCATAATGGCGTCCCTGACAGTCTTAGCATCCGACATGCAGATACACTCCACGCGCGCGTCAAGGGCGACGTTCATATCCGTGCGTATGTTCCTCACGGCGCGTATCACGTCCATGACAAGCTCCATCTCGGCGGCCTCGGCATCGAACCTGTAGTGCACGGTCTTTGTGCCCGGCCGGGCGACTGCATCGTCTATCTCCACGGTCTCTTCGATATACGCGACTTCCGCCTGCGGGAACTCGGCCGTCATCAGACTTCCGGCAAATCCCCCCGACTCCCCTTTTCCAAAGGGGGGTAACGACGAATATATCTCCTCGGTTATGAACGGCATGAACGGATGGAGCATCTTCATGATATCTTTCAAGACGGCAACGAGGACTGTGGCGGATGTCATCTTGCGCTCAGGGCCGTTGTCACCCTTCAAATCCAGCTTTGACAGCTCCACGTACCAGTCGCAGACCTCGTGCCAGACGAAACGGTAGAGCGAACGGGCTGCCTCGTCAAACCTGTAAGTCTCTATGGCCTCCGAGACCTCGGTCACACAGATGCTGCGCCTGGTGAGTATCCATTTATCGGCCATGCCGAGGGCCCCGGCTTCCGGCTCTGAAACGAGCTGGGCCGGGTCCATGCCCTCGATATTCATCTGAGCGAACCGCGTAAGGTTCCATATCTTGTTCGCGAAGTTCCTGTAGACGCCGATGCGCTCCTCGGCGAGCTTTATGTCCCTGCCCTGGGCCGCGAGTATGGCGAGCGTGAACCTGAAGGCGTCCGTGCCGTAGGTGTCCATCATGACGAGCGGGTCTATGACGTTGCCCTTGCTCTTGCTCATCTTCTGCCCCTCGGCGTCGCGTATGAGGGCATGGATATAGACGTCCTTGAACGGCACGTCCCCCATGCACTTAAGCCCCATCATCATCATGCGCGCGACCCAGAAGAAGATGATGTCAAACGAGGTCGAGAGAGCCGACGTCGGGTAGAACCGCGAAAGGTCATCGGTCTTGTCAGGCCAGCCCAGGGTCGAGAAAGGCCACAGGGCCGACGAAAACCACGTGTCGAGCACGTCGCTGTCCTGCGCGATATTCTTCGAGCCGCAGGCCTCGCACGAGGCCGGGTCGGTCGTGCCAACGGTTATATGCGGGCAATCGGCGCAGTGCCACGCGGGTATCCTGTGCCCCCACCATATCTGGCGCGAGATGCACCAGTCGCGTATGTTGCGCATCCAGTCGAAGTAGGTATTCTCCCATCCCTTGGGCACGAACCGCGTGCGGCCGTCCTCCACCGCCTTTATCGCGGGCTCCGCAAGCGGGCCGACCTTGACGAACCACTGTTTGGAGAGCGTCGGCTCGACGACCGTTGAACACCTGTAGCACGAGCCGAGCATCAGTTTGTGCTTGTCCGTCTGTTTCAGGAGACCGAGCTCTTCCAAATCGGCCACTATCTTCTTGCGCGCCTTGAACCTGTCGAGACCCGCGTATGCGCCCGCGGCCTCGTTCATCTTTCCATTGATATCCATCACGTTGACGGAAGGCAGGTTGTGCCGCCTGCTTACGTCGAAGTCGTTGAAGTCGTGCGCAGGGGTAATCTTGACCACGCCGGTGCCGAACTCGACGGATACCGACTCGTCGCCTATAATCGGTATATCGCGGTTGGCAAGGGGAAGCTTCACGTGCTTGCCGATAAGCCCCTTGTAGCGCTCGTCATCCGGGTTGACGGCCACTGCCGTATCCCCGAGCATCGTCTCCGGCCTTGTAGTGGCGACGGTCAGCGACTCCATACCTGCAACCGGCTCCTTGAGCGGATAGACCATGTGCCATAGACTGCCGTCCGTCTCGGTGAAGTTGACCTCAAGGTCGGATAGCGCCGTATGGCAGCGCGGACACCAGTTGATGATGTAATCGCCGCGGTAGATGAGCCCCTCTTTATAGAGGGTCGTAAAGACCTCGCGCACGGCCTTTGAAAGGCCTTCGTCCATGGTAAAGCGCTGGCGCGACCAGTCGCACGATGCCCCGAGCCTCTTGAGCTGCTTGATTATGGTGCCGCCGGATTCCTCCTTCCATTGCCACACGCGCTTTACAAACTCGTCCCTGCCAAGCTCGTGGCGCGTGGTGTCGTCAGCGGCCAGCTGGCGCTCGACCACGTTCTGCGTGGCGATGCCCGCGTGGTCGATGCCGGGAAGCCACAGGACGTTAAAGCCTTTCATGCGTTTATATCTGGCCAGTATGTCCTGAAGCGTGGAGTTAAGGGCGTGTCCGAGGTGCAGCGCGCCCGTGATATTCGGCGGGGGTATGACCATGGAGAAACAGGGCTTGTCAGTGCCGGGCACGGGCGCGTTGGCCCCGGATTCAAGCCAGATGCGCGCCCACTTCTCCTCGACCGCCTTAGGCTCGTAAGTCTTTGATATGATATTCTCGTTCTCTGTCATCTCGCGGTCAGCCTCTTGCGGCAACGGGCCTTGAGGCCCGTTGCCTGAATTTTAGACCCGCATCAACCGATGCGGGCCATGAAATAGAAATAAAAAAATCGGCCTGTTGGTCAAGCCGATGATTTCCTGCCGGGTAAGGAACGGTTGCGGCAGACGGCAGGCGGCAAAGGCCCTTTCTTTTCCTTCTCCGCTCCCAAGCCTCAGCCGCCGGGCTACCCATTCTGAACACGGGCTCCGCCCAAACCGATTACGCCTTTTTCTCCTTGCTCTTGAGGAACGACTCCCTGAACTTCGACATCTCGCTATTGACTATCTCTTCGGTAAGCTCGGGCACGACCTCCCAGGCTATCTCTTCTATGACCTCGCGCGCGGTCTTTCTGATTATCTCCTGAATCTCTTCGCGCGAGAACGCGGAGGTGACGGCGGACGTCAGGCCGGAGACGTCCTTTACGTTGATGCGCTCGGAGGCGGCGGCAACGGTCTTCTCAACCGCGCGCTCGACGGGCCTTGCCGCGGCAGGAGGCTGCGCCTGGCCCTGCTTCTGATAGAGCTTGAGCAGGTCGGGGGCGCCGCCTTCGGAAGGGGGTCTGCGCGCCGGCGGCGCGACAGGCTCTCTACGCGCCTCCCGCGCTGGAGGCGCAGGAGGTGTGCGCAACGGCGGCGGCGCCGGTGGCGGCGGGGCTGAGGGCGCCACGGCCTCACCCTGTGTCCAATATGAAGAGACGTCTTCCTCCTGCGGCGCGGCAGGCGGCTCAGACGAGAATGCGTTAAAGTCGACCTCCGGCAATGGCGGCGGGGGCGGCGCAACGGGCCTCGGTGGCGGAGCAGCCGGTCTTTGCGGTGCGGCCGGCGGCGCCTGCGCTGCAGGCCTCTGTGGCGGCGGCGGCGGCGCGGCCTTCTTGGCGGGCTTCGGCGGCGCGTTGAGGTCGAGGTCCATGAACGCCTGGTCAGGCGTCACCTGACCGGGCGTCTCCTCATCGGCCTCCTTTATGGCCTCGTCAAAGAGACCGCCGCCGAGAAAGTCCATATCATCGGCGCCGGATTCGGTCTGCGCCTGCTCTTCTTCCGGTGTGCCGAGAAAATCCCCTGCCTCCCAAACATTGCCTGTAATCTCAGGCTTGACCTCGGGCAGTTCCGTGACTTCCACCTCTTTCGGGGCGGCCTCGGCCTGGGCCTTTGCAAGGAGCGACCTTACCTTATCCACGAAGGACGAGGACTCAAACGGTTTTATGATGCTGTCGTCCGCCTTGACGCGGCCAGCCTCCTCCCTGTTGAGCGGCTCAAAAGTGCCTGCAAGGAGAAGGACGGGTATCTTGGAAAGGGCGGGGTCCTTCTTGATAATCTCGCAAACCTCATAGCCGTTCTTGCCGGGCATGGCGACGTCGGCGAGTATCAAATCCGGTTGAAACGTCTTTGCCTTTGCTATGGCCGCGTTGCCGTCGCCAACAATCTCCAGATCATAGTCCTCGGAGGCAAGAGTAATGGAAATGACCTTCTGGATCGTCAAACTGTCGTCGGCCAGAAGTATCTTTTTAGACATTCAATCCCCCTTTGAGAGGTTAGTAATCAATGGCGGCCGCAGACGTCGTCATAGACCGGTTAAAAGGACGAACGCCTCATGGCGCTATCAGGACTTGCGCACTGACGGATTAAAGATATGACGGATAACCGTGGATATTAATACGCGCCGCACGGCCGCGCCAGGCCATGACATCTAATCAAACCTGAAACCCCGCGCTAACCCGGCGTTAAGACGCCATTAAGGGCCCCGCTCCGCGCATTTGCATACTATTCCATCCATAAAATTACACGCAATCACACACAAAGTCAAGGGCTTTTTGGCATTTTTCCCCGCGCATACGCAGGTTTACGGGGTCGGTCCCCCGTCTCTTTTCTTACCGAAAACCCAGGCGAGTATTATACCGAGCGCGTAGAGGACGATAAGGGGCCCGGCCATCAGCATCTGGTTGAAGACGTCCGGGGTCGGGGTGAGCACGGCGGCGATAATGAGTATGCCCACGAGCGCATACCTCCACCACGACAGGAGCTGACGTCCCGTTACTATCCCCAGGCGCGCAAGCACGAGTATGGCGAGCGGGGTCTGAAAGACTAGGCCGAAGGCGAGCAGCAACTTCGTAACCATGGAAAAATACTCGCTCATGGAAAGGAGCGGCCTGAGTTCCGCGCTCGAAAAACTCAGGAGATATTTAAAGCCGAACGGGAAGACGAGGAAGTAGGCAAAGAGCGTGCCTGAGATGAAGAGAATAAAAGAGGACGCGACCAGCGCGACGAACCAGCGCCGCTCGGACCTCTTGAGTCCCGGGGCCGCAAACGCCCATATCTGATGGAGTATGACCGGGCTTGCCGCAATGAGGCCGCCGAGGAAACCGACCTTCATGTAAAGGAAGAACGGCTCGACGATGCCGGAGAAGACCATGTATTGCTCGCCCGGCGGCAGCGCCTGCACAAGCGGCCTTTTAAGAATATCGTAGAGCTCGACCGAGTAGAAATAACACAGGGCGAAACCAACGGCAACCGCAACGGCGCTTATTACAAGACGGCGGCGAAGCTCCCTCAGATGGGCGACGAGCGGCAGCCCGGCGTTCGTCTCCGTCGTCATCAGCTCGTCCCCTTGGCCCCGTCGTCCGTGTCAGCGGGCTTCGGCGCGGGCTCCGGCCCGGCAGTGGGCGCGGTCTCGACTGGCGCAGCCGCGCCTTTGGACGCATAGCTCTTCCGCTCGTTAAGGAGCGGGCCGGGGTCTATCTCCCTGACGGTCTTCGTCAACTCGTCCCCCGCCTTCCTCAACTGCACATACGCCTTCGCCGCCGCCTTTGCTATCTCCGGCATCCTTTCGGGGCCGATGATGATAAGGGCGGCTATCGCGATAAGTATGAATTCCGGCAGGCCGACTCCAAGCATTTTTCAGTTCACGGGATTGATTGCGGCGCCGGGACGCCGGGTGGACGGGCGCGCCGCCCTTACCTGACGGGCGGTATGATAAGCACGGGACATAAGGCCTTCCTCATAACCCGCTCTGTGGTCGAACCGACGAAAAACCTCTCTATTGCGGCCTTGCCGAAGGTGCCCATGACGCACAGGTCTATCTTCAGGGACTTTATGGCCTTGATTATCTCCTTATACGGCTCCCCGGCCACGACGCGCAACTCATAATTCTTATAGCCCTTTATGTTCTTCAGGGCGAACGCATAGAGCATCTTCTCAGCGGCTACGAGCATCTCTTCGTCAAGGTTCTCGTAGGATTGATGCGGCACGTAGAAACCCGCGGCATCGGAAGAGATATCCATGACGTGCAACAGATAGAGCTTGGCCTTGTGCTGGCGCGCAAGCCTGAGCGCGTAGATTGCCGCATCCCTGGACGCGTCGGAAAAGTCCGTTGGTAAGAGTATATTCCCGAAAGTGCCGTTATCCGCCATCTGAACCCCCTCTTCGCATTTTCATTGTCAGCCTTCGGCCGCGGCGCAACCGAAGGCACGGAAAACCATCCTATATATAATATAATGATACCACCTTTTTCAATACTTTTCTCCGGCAAGGTTGCAAACGGGCATTTTCATATTGACGCAACGACGCCAAGATGCTAAAAAATAACGTCCAAAAGGATTGGGACCGATTGTCTTTAAAGACCTTTTCTGGTAGATTATATAGACATGAGCAAAGACCTTATATTCGAGATAGCGGCCGAGGAACTGCCGGCCGCGTACATACCCAGGGCCATGGCCTCGCACGAGACATACATGCGCAGGGCCCTTGAGACAAACCGCATCAGTTTCTCGGCTATCCGCGCCTTCGGCACCCCGCGCAGGCTGGCATTAATAGTAGAAGGCCTTGCCGAGCGCCAGTCCGACGCCACCATCGAGGTCAAAGGCCCGCAAAAGAAGGCGGCCTTCGACGCGGGAGGCAACCCCACGCCCGCGCTTATCGGCTTCGCGCGCTCCCAGGGCGTGGATATAAATGCGATCACTACCGTAGACACGGGCAAGGGCGAGTATGCCGTTGCCGTAAAAGAAATAAAAGGCAGACAGACCGTCGAACTCCTGCCGGAGATACTCACCGGACTCGTATCCGAAGAGGTCTTTGCAAAGTCCATGCGCTGGGGCGGACACGATATAACCTTCGCCCGCCCGGTCCACGGCCTGCTTGCCGTATACAACGGCCGTCTCGTCGAGTTCAACTGGGGTCATATCAAGAGCTCGGCCGCGGCCAAAGGTCACAGGTTCCTGTCCAACGGCAGGGCAGTAGCCGTCGATACGGCCGCGTCTTACATAGAAGGACTAAGAGAGGCCTTTGTCATCGTTGACCCGGCCCAGAGGCGGCGCATCATCTCCGAAGGCATCGAAAAGGCGGCTGCCGATGCCGGCGGTCTGCTCGTCGAAGACCCCGGGCTCGTGGAAGAGGTCTCGTTCCTTTGCGAATACCCGGTGGTCATACGCGGCGGGTTCGACCCGGAGTTCCTTGCCCTTCCGCGCGACGTCGTGGTAAACGCCATGCGCGAGCACCAGAGATACTTCTCAATCGCTGACAAAAACGACAGACTGCTCCCATGGTTCATAACCGTGGCCAACACCCGGCCCACTGACGAGGCAATCGTCCGCAAGGGCAACGAGCGCGTGCTTCGCGCAAGACTCAACGATGCCAAGTTCTACTTTGAACAGGATATAAAAAAACCGCTGGTTGAGCGGGTCGAGGCGCTCAAGGGCGTCATCTTCCATGCCAGGCTCGGCACCTCTTATGAGAAGGTCGAGCGCTTCGCCGCTCTTGCCTTATTCATAAGCTATCAGACCGGCTTCTCACGCGGCCTTGAAGCCAACGAGCAATGCTCTGATTTTCTGACCGAGAGTTTCAACCCGGCCGCCTATGACCCCGCGGCCATAGACCCCGGCCTGTACTCGAAATACGTCGTCGGGCGCGGAGCCATGCTTGCCAAGGCCGACCTTACCTCCGGCATGGTGGGAGAGTTCCCGAAGCTGCAGGGCATCATGGGCGGGATATACGCAAGGAGGAACGCGGAGGCCGAAGAGGTGGCCATAGCCGTATTCGAGCATTACCTGCCAACCGGGTCCGGCGGCGCGCTGCCCGCGTCCGTGCCCGGCGCCATAATCAGCGTCGCGGACAAGCTCGACACGATAGTCGGTTGCTTCTGCGTGGGACTGATACCGACCGGAGCGCAGGACCCTTATGCGCTCCGCCGGGCCGCGCTCGGCATAATCGCCGTAATCATGGACAAGGGCTTTCGCATACCTTTAAACTCCCTTATCAACAGGTCCATCGAGCTACATCAAGCCGTTATCAGGCGGCATATCTCAAAAGGCCTGAAACCGGCTGACAAGGGGGTTGACGTGGAGGCGCTGCTCGCCAGGAAGACCGTTGAAGCGCGCTCAAACGTGGTGGAGTTCCTTCTCGACCGCCTGCGCAACCAGTTGCGCTCGCAAGGCATCGCCTTCGACTCCATCGACGCCGTCCTGGCCGCGCCGTCCAACGGCATGGATATCGTGGACGCCGTTGCGCGGATTACGGCCGTCGAGGGTTTCAAGGCCGACCCTGCATTTGCAAGGCTGATAGTGGCCTTCAAGCGCGTCTCTAACATCATCGTCAGCAGGGACGGGGCGAACCGCGGCCCTGCGCCGGACGCCGCCCTCTTTCAGGAAGACGCCGAACGCGCCCTCTTCGAGACCGCAACACGACTGAGTCCGCTAATCGAAGGTTATACGAAAGACGGCGACTACGCCTCGGTCTTCACCGCGCTCGCATCCATAAAAGACGACGTTGACAGGTTCTTCGACAAGGTGCTCGTAATGGCGGACGACCCGGCCATACGCGCAAACCGCATGGCCCTTCTTGAGTTCATCCACAGCCTCTACTACAAGACAGCCGACCTCTCCAGATTAAACGCCTGAACAAATAACCCATTAAAACAGAACGGTATTTTTGATATAATAGCAGTGTATGCATCGTTACAACGGCATACGCCAGACACGGAGCAACAATGAGCGACGAAAAAAAGGTCATAGTTATCTCCATATTGGCCGGCCTCTTATTCATATTCATGGACACGGTCATAGACACCCGTTTCCACAATGTGCCGTTCTTCGACAGGTTGATGTTCGCCGACAGGGGCCACGAGCTCTTCATGCGCCTGACCGTCGTCGCCCTGCTCGAGGCGCTCGGCATCATAAGCGCCGTCCTGATCCTCAGAAGGAGGAAGGCCGAAAAAGACAAGGAACGGCTGATAGGCGAACTCCAGGAGGCCATCACCCGCATCGAGACGCTGAACGGACTCCTGCCCATATGCGCCTACTGCAAGAAGGTCCGCGACGACCAGGGCTACTGGAACAGGATTGAGACCTACATAAGCAAGCACTCTCGCGCCGAGTTTACCCATTCCATCTGCCCCGAATGCGGGAAAAAGGCCGTGGACGAGTTCAACCGCGACTCGCATTAAGCCGTTATTCAACCGTGCAAAAAAGCACCTCTCGTTCCCAAGCTCTGCTTGGGAACGCAATAATCAGGAAGCCCAGCTTCTCACGCAAATCCGTTCCCAAGCAGAGCTTGGGAACGAGAGAGCCGTTATTCAACCACGCAAAAAACAGCGGGGCGCCTTTCTCAAGAGAAAGGCGCCCCATGTCTATTTCCGGCTCCGTACCTGTCTTTCCACCTACTCGGCGTCCATCTCCATCTCCACTTCCGTCAACTGCCCGGCCCTGACCGAGACCTTCTCGGAAGCGTCCCTGTATGACCTGCTCTTTACGCGAAGCTCATATACGCCCGGCTCGATATCTATATTGAGCGGGGTAAGGCCGTAGTAGATATCGTTCAGATAGACCTTTGCGCGGGCCGGGTTTGAAGCGACCACGAGCCTGCCCGAACCTTCAACAGGCGCGGCGCTTACATGCGGGGCATCAACCGGCCGGTAGGCCGCCCTCGTATTCTCAATAAGCGGAGCAGTCTCGTCGATAACGCTTGTTACGACCTTTGCGAGCGAGGCCGATATGTACCTCGATATCGTATCCCTTGAGTTGCCCATGACCCCGGCAAAGCGTCCGGCCTTCTCGGTCTTTACGCCCGACCATATCACGCGTCCGGTCTCCTGCTCCGTAACAGCGGCCTCGACCGTTATCTCTATCTCGTCCCTTGCGCCGATATCCAGCGCAAAGGCCGTGACCTTTCCGCTCAGGACAAAATCTCCGGCCGCATCCTTACCCCCGGCCTTTACCGTGTAGCCCGCGGCGCTGAACTCCTCTCTGAACGCCGTTGTCACCACGCTCGCCACGTCGGAATCGAGCGTAATCCTGTCTCCGGTCATGTCCGTGATTGTCGCGTCAAGCCGCCCGATAAGGCGCGGGTCATCCGCGTGAACCGAGTCCCTGGCGTCCGCAAAGTCGTTGATAACGAAGGTGACCGCGGATATCCCCTTTGACTTGCTGACCGGCTTATATGTCAGCGTAAGCGGCGCGGCGCAGCCTGATATAAGAATTACAATAGACAGAAAAACTGTGCTAACAGCGGGCCAAAGGCCTGTTTGACAATTACCGGTCGCTCTATTCATCTCTTCACCTGTCATTGGTAGTAATGGATTCCGGCCCTGGCCTTTATCAAATGCAAGAAGGGGGAGGGCAACGCCCTCCCCCTTCCATATACTCATATAACCGCCTTTCCGTTCAAGCTGTTTATCATCGGCAGTTGCCTTGTCCGGCTTAGAATGCGGCAAACAACATCAGGGTCGTCAACATATTACCGCTCGCCCGGAGGTTGCCCTTGTTGGCGTTCCCGGTATACCACGAGTGGTTGAGCTGAAGGTCCACGTTCTGCGCAAGGCTGTAGTTCAGGCCAAAGGTCGTCGCGTTGTCCTTGTCCTTGCCCGTGTTGGCCGCATCCCCGTTCTTACCGGCCCTATAGGCCGCCTGAACCGCAAGCTTATGCGGGATAACGCCTGCCTCAGCAGACAGGGTCCATGCGGACTTGGCCCTGTTGGTGCTGGCGTTATACATGTTGGCTATCCTGCCGGACTTGCTCTTATCGGCCTTCGCATACGTCAGATATACGCCGACCGGCACCGGGCCTGCATCTCCCTGCGCCTGCACGTCAAAGGCCAGGGCCTTGGCCCTGGTGCGGGTCGGACCTGCCCCGGCCGTCGCCTCAGGCTCGGTAGAGGTGCCGCTCCACCACTGGAGTCCTGCGCCAAGGTCCCAACCGCCGACCGTCGGGGTCGCGGCGAGCCTTACGTAATTGATATGCGGACCGGTGGAGTTAGTGCCAGCGGTCGGGGACCACATAGTGTAGTTGGCAAAAAACATGCTGTGCGCGACTACGAACGCTGCGCCTGTGGCGCCGCTAGCCGTCCCGATATACTGCTGGGCCGAGGTCTCCGTCCTGTGCTCCATCGGCCGCATAAGCCTCAACGCGCCGGTATTGAGCAACTCAAAACCGTAAGAAACGCCCTGCGAATCGGTCTTGAACGGTATGACGAGGAACTTGTATTCGTTTCCGTATACCACGGGCATCTTGAAGGATGCGAATGCCGGAGCGGTATTATCGATTATCTGGGTCTCGAGGAGAAAGCCTATATGCTCGCCGGCGCGACCGCCTATGAGGATGGAGCCTTCGTCCGGGAACTGCGTCTGTCCCTTGTTAAGCGCGCCCGCGCTGCCGGTTGCGCTCTCACCGTTCCTCTTCTGATACCTGATCTTTGAGACGAGCGAGGCGTTGAGAGTGACCGGCAGCGAGAGTATCTCGTCTTCGATCATGGACTGGGCGCCGGTCGTGGTGTAGCCGCTCGACTTGAACGCCCTGCCGAAAGGATTAAGCGACGGGAAGTGCTGGTAGTGGCATGTTGTGCAGGACATGCCTGTCTGACGGGCAAACCCGGGCATGGCGTTGGAATCTTCCGGGTTGTAGAGTACGACGGCTGCCATGAAAATCAACGCCGCCGCAAGGATAAGACTTTTTTTCATACGACCTCCTTTTTGACCTTTGGTTTTGCAACTCCCTTTTAATATCAGAGGCGCTTTGTCAAAGATGGCTACACCGGAAGTCCTTATATGCCGTTATAAATAATCCCGCCTTTATGTTTCAACCGGTTCATGAAGGGCAGCGACTCCATGGGAACGGACGTCTCACCTCCTTTTCAAACCTTGTCAGTCCCTTGCCGCGCCCGGCATAGGATCGCTCTGCCTGTGTCGCCGGGCCTGTTGCCGACTTCATCCGTCGTCACGCTGAGCCGCGCACTTTACAAACGCCTGACCGAGCCATACGGCGAGATATTCAAACTCTGATAAACTTCCAATCAGTATACCTTGCCTTTGCGCGGTGTCAAGCGTTTGAACCGTCTTTTTTTCGGCCCGGACGACGGGCGGATTGTTTGACACACGCATCAATATTTGATACTAATGGAGTAGTTCGCAGAATCAATTACGCTCCCATCTGACAATGCCCGAGTGGCGGAATAGGCAGACGCACGGGACTTAAAATCCCGAGGTGGCAACACCGTGCCGGTTCGATTCCGGCCTCGGGCACCATGATTCAGGCTCACGCCCATAATACCTTCTCCATTTACGTCCGCCCCTGCGGCGCGAAGACCCATAAAACCCGACGCAACGCATGATACATATAACCGATAATATCTCTATCAACGAGGACGAGATACGCGAAGAGTTCGTGCGCGCGGGCGGGCCCGGCGGCCAGCACGTGAACAAGGTCTCCACCGCCGTGCAACTGCGCTTCGATATCGTGGGCTCAGCCCTGCCTGAGGACGTCAAGGCGCGGCTCATCCGCCTGGCAGGCCGCCGCGTCACAGATGATGGCGTCCTCTTGATCTCGTCAAGGGAGACGCGGAGCAGGGAGACGAACAGGTTTGAAGCGCGGGAAAAACTCGTCAGCCTCATAAGACGGGCGGCCGTAAGGCCCGTAAAGCGCCTCAAGACAAGACCGACCTTTTCCGCCAAACAAAAACGGGTCGATGAAAAGAAGGTTCGCGGCGGCGCGAAGAAGCTGCGGCGGAAGGTCAGCAAGGAGGAGTAGCCTGTTCAGCGTTATTGGACGCGGGGCGTCCTTGTTTTTCACCTCCCCTTATTTAAGGGAAGGGGGCCCCGTTGTGCGCGCAGCGCAATGCACCGGGGAGTGGGGAGGGGTTACGCCTCGTGGCGGCTCAGACTTAACTCCCCCTGCCCCCTCTTATTCCAAGAGGGGGTCTTATCGTTCCCTTGCCGGAGCGTGGGAACGATAAATCATGGCGCCCTGCCCGCCTCCACCGCCTTGTGCATATCAATGACCATCTGTCGGCATTGGTCTTTGAAGAATCTTTTTATCCGCTTCCAGTCTGTCCGGGCCTTTGTCATGTATAGCGGGTCAGGGTCTGCCTCGGCATCGTCGAAGAAGACAAGCGCCTTGCCGATATGAACCGGGTTTATCCTGTCGGCCCCATATCGCTCTACCAGATTTTCCGCAACCTTCCAGAACGGCGTATCCTGCATGATAAAATACAGGTCCACGAAGTCTCTCTTTGCGCCCCGCTGACTGATAGCTATGACCTTCATCGAAGCGATATCGATAACCCCGGCAACCGCGACCCCTTCAACAAGCGTTGTCTTCTCCGGAAACCCATAGCCGTATCCCAGGAACGAGACCTTTGTCTCGTTCACAAGCATGGAGAGCGTGCCTTTCTCCTCCTGAATAACGCGGGCGCGGAGACCCAGGGCCTTTATCTCTTCAAATACCTCGGTCGTTGAAAACGGCCTGTCCGTAAAAAAGTCCAAGACTTGCGAGACGCGGTGGCCGATATGCAGCGCAAGCCCCGTGCCCCCGGCAAGCGTAAAGCCGCGGGCTGCGGCAAGCCTTCCAAGACGCCTCAATGTCTCAAGGGTTGCCAAAGGCAGAGATTCAATGTGCGCCTTCATCAAACCATACCCTCCAGAAGTTTTTTGACTTTTGGCTGACCTTCCTGCTCGTCTCACAGGTTTCCATGATGAGGTTTGCGGGATAGACCTTTTGAATCCATAAAATCTCCTCAAACCCACCGGTCTCAAGCGCCCTTTCTATCACGTAGCGGCTATTGGCCTTCAGGTCAATCTTATTATCGTTCCCACGCTCCGCGTGGGAACGCATCGATGGACGCTCCCGCGTCCCGACAGCACATCAACACTACATATCAAGAGTAAGAGTGGAAGTCCATATCTACCCCCCCCCCACAAACAAAAACGGCGGCTGCTTTCGCAGCCGCCGCCGTAGTTCATTAAAACCTTACATCATGTCCATTCCGCCCATTCCACCCATTCCACCCATGCCGCCCATTCCGCCCATGCCTGCCGGCATGCCGCCTGCCTTTTCGTCCTTAGGCTTCTCGGCTATCATGCACTCGGTCGTGAGCATCAGCGCCGCGATGGACGACGCGTTCTGGAGGGCTATCCTCGACACCTTGGTCGGGTCGATTACGCCTGCCTTGACAAGGTCTTCGTAAACCTCGGTCGCGGCATTGAAGCCGAACGAGCCCTTGCCGTTCTTGACCTTATCCACCACTATCGAGCCTTCAAGCCCGGCGTTGGCGACTATCTGGCGAAGCGGCTCCTCAAGCGCCCTCTTGACGAGCTTGACGCCGAAGAGCTGGTCGCCTTCGAGCGTAAGGTTGTCAAGGGCCGCAAGCGTCCTTATATAAGCGACTCCGCCGCCCGGCACAACGCCTTCCTCTACAGCGGCGCGCGTCGCGTGAAGCGCGTCCTCTACGCGGGCCTTCTTCTCCTTCATCTCGGTCTCGGTCGCCGCGCGGACGTTGATAACGGCCACGCCGCCCGCGAGCTTTGCGGGCCTCTCCTGGAGCTTTTCCTTGTCATAGTCCGAGGTGGTCTCGTCTATCTGCGCCCTTATCTGCTTGATGCGGGTCTCGATTGCGTCCTTCTTGCCCGCGCCGTCGATGAGGGTGGTGTTTTCCTTGGTGATGACTATCCTCTTGGCCCTGCCGAGGTCCTTGAGCTCAACGGATTCGAGCTTGATGCCGAGCTCTTCTGCAAGGAGCCTGCCGCCGGTAAGGGTGGCGATATCGTCGAGCATGGCCTTCCTTCTGTCGCCGAAGCCCGGCGCCTTTACCGCGCACGCCTGCAAAGTGCCGCGAAGCCTGTTGACCACGAGGGTTGCGAGCGCCTCTCCGTCCACGTCCTCCGCGATGATGACGAAGGGCTTGCCCATCTTCGCGATCTTCTCAAGTATGGGAAGGAGTTCCTTCATGCTGGAGAGCTTCTTTTCGTGGATGAGCACGAACGCGTCCTCAAGCACGCACTCCATCCTCTCCGCGTCGGTGACGAAGTACGGGGAAAGATAACCCCTGTCGAACTGCATGCCCTCGACAACGTCGAGCTTCGTCTCCATGCCCTTGGCCTCTTCGACCGTGATGACGCCTTCCTTGCCGACCTTCTCCATGGCCTCGGCGATTATCTCGCCTATGGTCGCGTCGCCGTTGGCGGAGATGGTGCCGACCTGGGCGATCTCCTTCTTCTCCTTGACGTTCTTGGAGAGCTTCTTCAACTCTGCGGTGGCCGTCTCGACCGCCCTCTCGATGCCCCTCTTGAGGTCCATCGGGTTGTGGCCCGCGGCAACGAGCTTGGAACCTTCCCTGAATATCGCCTGCGCGAGCACGGTGGCTGTGGTGGTGCCGTCGCCAGCGATATCGGAGGTCTTGCTGGCGACCTCCTTTACCATCTGCGCGCCCATGTTCTCGAACTTGTTCTCAAGCTCTATTTCCTTTGCAACAGAAACGCCGTCCTTGGTGATGACCGGCGAGCCGTACGACTTCTCTATGACGACGTTGCGGCCTCTCGGCCCAAGCGTCACCTTAACCGCGTCGGCAAGGGTGTTGACGCCCTTGAGCATCGCCGTGCGGGCTGTTTGACTGAATACAATCTCTTTTGCTGACATCTTATATGTCCTCCTTTTTTTCCTTCATTAGGTTTTCGCTTTCATCCGGCAAAGGCCGTTTTCTACTTTACTATGATGCCGAGTATATCCTCTTCGCGCATGATGACGTACTCTTCGCCGTCGTACTTGACGTCGGTGCCGCCGTACTTGCTGACTATGACGCGGTCGCCGACCTTGACGTCAAGGGGCTGGAGCTTGCCGTTATCGTCCCTTCTGCCCGGGCCTACCGCAAGTACCTTGCCCTCAACCGGCGTCTCTTTCGCGCTCTCAGGGATATAAAGGCCACCCCTTGTCTTCTCATCTTCGCTTGACCTTTTTACGATGACGCGGTCATGCAACGGCTTGATCTTCATCTTTTACTCCTCCTTCTGTCTGGTATTGGATTTTTTGCGGGCTGGAAGCCGCCTGACGGATTGAACCGGCAGACGGGCGTAAACTAATATAGAGCGGCGGCCCTGTTTTGTCAAGGGCTTATTGGCACTCTGTACCCCTGAGCGCCAACTCGCCGTTATATATCGAATTTTCAACACACCCTGCGTTTTCATCCGGCATAGGCCCTCCAAGTCGTTAAGATAGACGTCCCCACCCGCGCAAATCATCGGATAAAAGGTTCCGCTGGAAACCGGCAACGGTATTCGGTATAATAAACAGTTATATTATCTGCAAAAGACGGAGACTATGGTGGCCGGAAGAAAACCCGAAAGAATCTTGAAAGAGCGCCGCGTACCGGCGCCGGACAAAGACTATCTCGTCATAGAGGGGCTGCGGCAGAATAACCTCAGGAACCTGACGCTCGCCATCCCGCATAACAGGATAACCGCTGTCGTGGGACTGAGCGGCTCAGGCAAGTCGTCCCTCGCCTTCGACACCCTCTTTGCCGAAGGACGCTGGAGGTTCATCGAGTCGCTCTCCACCTACACGCGCCTATTTCTCGAACGCATGGACAGGCCCGACCTCGACGCCATCCGCAACATCAGGCCCGCCATCGCGGTGGAGCAGAAGAACCCGGTGCGCACCTCGCGCTCGACAGTGGGCACGGCCACGGAAATCAACGACTACCTGCGTCTGGTCTTTGCGCGCGCCGGACGGCTCCTTTGCCCGGAGTGCGGCGCGGAGACGGTCTCCCACACGCCCCAATCAGCCGCCGCCATCCTTATAAAGGACGCGCCCGGCAGCCGCGTCGTCATCGGCTTTACGCTCGATGACAAAAAGACGACGGAGCGCGTTGCCGAAGAACTCTCGAAAAAGGGCTTCTACCGCGTAAAGTCCAAAGGGCAGGTCTACAACCTTGCGGAGGAAGACCTGCCGTACGGCCTTGAAAACGGGCTTGAGGTCATTACCGACAGGCTTATCATAAAGAAAGAGGCCGCAGGCCGTCTGGCCGAGGCCGTTGAAACGGCGTTCAGGGAAGGAGAAGGCAAGGCATGGGCCGAAATCGGCGAGCACGAAGGCAAGCGCATGGGCTTCCATGCGGCCCTGCAATGCCCGGAGTGCGGCACGCAGACCCCGAAGCCGACGCCCTTCTCGCTCTCGTTCAACCACCCGGTAGGCGCGTGCCCGGAGTGCAAGGGCTTCGGCAACCTGCTCACCTACGACACGGAAAAGATAATCCCGGACCCGTCAAAGAGCCTGCGCTCCGGCGCAATCGAGCCCTGGACAAAACCCTCCTATAGATGGTGGCACGAAGAACTTTTAAAACACGCCGCAAAGTACGGCCTCGACCTTGACAAACCGTTCGCCAGACTATCGCAGCGCGAGCGCGATATTGTCTTCAACGGCACGGATGCGTTCGACGGCATAAACGGGTTTTTCGCGTATCTGGAGACGAAGAAATACAAGCTACACGTAAAGGTCTTCACCTCGCGGTACAAAGGGCAGGCCGTCTGCCCGTCATGCGGAGGCACGCGGCTGCGCAAGTCAGCCTTGGGCGTCCGCCTGGGCGGAAAGAATATCGCCGAGGTATCGGCCATGCCGGTAAAGAACTGCCTCGCGTTTATAAAAGCCCTTAACCTTGCGCCCGGCGAGACAAAGGTCGCTGACGAGCCTTTGCGCCAGCTCTGCCGCAAGCTCGAATTCCTCAAGGAGACCGGGCTCGGCTACATCACGCTCGACCGGCAGACAAAGACCCTCTCCGGCGGAGAATTCCAACGCATCTCGCTGGCGACCCAGCTCGGCTCCATGCTCACCGGCGTCCTCTACATACTCGACGAGCCGTCCATCGGCCTGCACCCGGTCGACGTGGATATGCTTACGGCCCAGATCAAAAGGCTCGCGGCCGGGGGCAACACCGTGGTGACGGTCGAGCACGACCCGGCCGTAATCCTCGCGGCCGACCATATAGTCGAACTCGGACCCGGGGCCGGCGAGCGCGGGGGCAATCTCGTCTACTGCGGCCCGGCAAAGACCTTTCTCAGCGAGGCGAAGACCTTGACCGCCGACTATCTGACCGGGCGCAAGGCCATCCACACCCCGCGTTGGAGACGCGGCGGCAGCGGCCAGACCATCGCGCTTACGGGCGCAACGGGTTTCAACCTCAAAGGTGTCGACGTGGAGATACCGCTGCGCACCCTGACGTGCGTAAGCGGGGTCTCCGGCTCCGGCAAGTCCACGCTCATCGTGGACACCCTCTACAACATCCTCGCCGAACGCTTCAAGACCCCGGGCAGGGCAAAGCCGCAGCCTTACCATTCGATAAGCGGACTCGCTCATACAAGCGGCGTAAAACTCGTTGACCAGTCCCCTATCGGACGCACCCCGCGCTCCAACCCGCTCACCTATATCGGCGGCTTCGACGAGATGCGAAAACTCTACGCCGGATTGCCGGCCGCAAGGGCGACAGGGCTTACCCCGCGCCACTTCTCTTTCAATGTCCCGGGCGGCAGGTGCGAGGCATGCAAGGGCGAAGGGGTCACGACCCTTGAGATGTACTTCCTGCCGGACGTCTACATAAAATGCGCCGAGTGCAACGGCAGGCGCTACGGACGCGAGGTCCTTGGCGTGCGGTACAAAGGCAGGTCCATCCACGACTGCCTTGCCATGACCTTTGAAGAGGCCGCGGCCGTATTCCCTAAGGAACCCTCCATGCAAAGGCGGTTCGATATCATAAGGGACGTCGGCCTCGGTTATCTGAGACTCGGCCAGTCCGGCCTGACGCTCTCCGGCGGCGAGGCGCAGCGCCTAAAGATAGCCCGCGAACTCTCCGAGGGACTGGAGGCGGAAGCCGTCTATATCCTCGACGAGCCTACGACCGGCCTGCACCCCGACGATACAAAGAGGCTCCTCGCCGTCCTCGGCCGCCTCGTTGACAGCGGCTCGACGGTCATCGTCATCGAGCACAACATGGACTTTCTCAAATGCGCCGACCATATAATAGACCTCGGCCCCGGGGGCGGAGAGGCCGGGGGCCTGGTCGTCGCCTCGGGCACGCCCGAGGACGTGGCCGCAAACGCCCGGAGCGTTACAGGCCGCTACCTCAAGGCGTTTTTGCGCTGAACGGACGGCGAGCCGTTGCAAAGGGCCCGGCACACGACAGAGGAGTGTCTTGGTTACAGAAAAATTCAAAGTCTGTTGAGGCTGCTCAAAAAGCTCCATAGACCCACGCTTCTCGCGTGGGTTCCCCGATGCATCGAGGAGTGAGGAATGAGGTTGGGCTCCCGTTGCCGGCAGCCGTAGGCTGACATTGCAACGGGAAGATTGTGTATACGCCGCAGTGACGAGCCGGGGCACCCACGCCAAATGGCGTGGGTCGGACAACGAAGCAGATGGAGCTTTTTCAGCAGCCGAGGGCCTTATTTGCCTTGACAATCCCATAGATAGTCATGTAACATGTCTGCACCATTGGAGAAAAATCTAAAATGAAAAAAATCATCTTCATCGAGCCGCACCCGCCCGACCTGAACGTATTCACAAAGATGCGCCTGCCGCGTCTTGGCACCATACTTCTCGGCACCATACTAAAGGAGAAGGGCTACAGGACAAAGACATACGTCGAGGCGGTAAAAGAGATCGACCTCAAGGACGTGCTCACAGCCGACGCCGTGGGCATATCCTGCATCACGTCGACATCCAAGAGGTCTTACGAAATAGCCAAGCTCATCAAATCCGCGGGCATACCGGTATTCATAGGCGGGCCGCACGTCACGTTCCTGCCTGACGAAGGGCTCGAGGCCTGCGACTACGTAGTGCGCGGGGAGGCCGACGAGCATATCGTCGAGTTCGTGGAAGCGTTACTTTCCAACAAGGGGCTTGAGAATATACCGGGCCTGTCGTACCGCAAGGACGGCGTCATACACCACAACAAGAACGTCTCGTTCTGCAAGGACCTTGACGTCCTGCCGGCGCCGGACTTCACCCTCGTGCACGGCCTTGAAAAGAAGGCGGCGGCCGCTCTGTCCATCACGCCGATAATGACATCGAGGGGCTGCCCGTTCGATTGCAGTTTCTGCTCAGTCACCGGCATGTTCGGCCAGAAGTACCGCTTCAGGAGCACGGCAAAGGTGATCGAAGAACTGCGGATAAACAAGGAGTGCGGCAGCAACTGGGTCTTCTTCTACGACGACAACTTCTGCGCCAACAAGAAGCACACGAAAGAGCTCCTCACCGCCATGATAGACAACAAGCTCACGCCCAACTGGACGGCACAGGTGCGCTCGGACGTTGCCAAGGACCCGGAACTGCTAAGCCTCATGAAGCGCTCGGGCTGCCATACCGTATACATCGGCTTCGAGTCCATCAACCCGGCCACGCTCGAGCTTTACAACAAGAAGCAGTCGGTCGACGACATCGAGCGCTGCATAGACATCCTGCACAAGAACGGCATACGCATCCACGGGATGTTCGTATTCGGCAGCGACCTCGACACGGTGGACACCATACACAAGACGCTGACCTTCGCAAAGAAGAACGATATCGAGACAATCCAGTTCCTCATACTGACCCCTCTGCCGGGCACCCAGTGCTACAGGGAGCTTGACGAACAGAAACGCATCATCTCCAAGGACTGGAGCATCTACGACGCGCATCACGTCGTCTACGAGCCCAAGCTCATGACCTACTACGAGTTGCAGGCGGAGACCATCAAAGCCACCAAGTCGTTTTACTCCGTGCCGCAGATATTGAAGCGCGCCGTGAAATTCGACTTCTTCAACGTCGCGGTCAAATCCTACGGACACAACATCATACGCAAGTGGGAGAAGAAAAACTCTTACTTCATCGAATACACGAAGGCCATCACGGAAGCCGGCAAGGCCTTCGAGGTTACGGCGAAGAAGACGGCCGAGGACATAAAGGAACAATTCCGCCAGATACAACTCTCCAGCGCCGTCAACACCGCGCCAACCAAGACCCGTTAGCCCCGCAAGGGCCAGGAAAAAGGCTGAATGAGAAGGTCTCTTACAGCGTCTCTTTTTTCAATCGCTGCGGTCTGCCTGCTGACAAGCGGCCCGGCTCACGCCGGAGTTGCGCAATATTGGGATGACCTGCGCGCCATGGCCGCGCCCGTCGCGCCCGTTACCGATGCGGCGGCCACAACAAGGCCGGAGACGCGGACAGCCGCCGTCGGAAACACCCTGACGCGCCCAAACGATAGAAAGGCCGCGCACAAAGCAACCTATATCTACGCCTGCGGTTTTACGCGACGCGCCGTCGCGGGCTTCCTTATCGTCCCCCTGCCACCTCTTCCAATCGAAGAACAATCACCTGAGGCGCAGCCAACGGCCCTATACAGCCGCGCCGCGCCCACGGTAGCCGTTATGGAGGATGCAGACCCGGCCGACTACGAGGTCTGCTCCGTCGACGCGAGCGCCGTTGACACGGAAGACGCCGAAGACGACGCAACTCCGGTTGACGAGGAGCTTGTAGCTGCGGTCGAAGAGATGGCCTCGGTTGACGCCGACCCGGCTTCGCCTGCCGAAGAAGTCCCGGCAATAGCAACGCAAGCCGGCGTTATTGAAGAGACGGCCGCAGATGCGATTACCGCGGCAACCGAAGAAGATATCGCCGGAAACTACGTCCCCGTGGTCATGAACAGGAGCGTGGAGTCGTTCATAAAATACTTTCAGACGCGGGGCAGAAAGCACTTCGTGAAATGGCTTTCGCGCAGCCCGGAGTACATGACCATGCTCCAGGGCATACTGCGCGAAAACGGCCTGCCCGAGGACATCTGTTACATCGCCCTCATAGAGAGCGGTCTTAACCCCAGGGCCAAGTCGCGCGCCAAGGCAGTGGGCATGTGGCAGTTCATAAAGGGCACGGGGAAGAAATTCGGCCTTCGCATCGACTGGTGGATAGACGAGCGCATGGACCCGGAGAAGGCTACCCTTGCCGCGGCCAAGTACTTCAAGAACCTCTACGGCGAGTTCGGCTCGTGGTACCTTGCCGCCGCCGGTTACAACGCGGGAGAAGGGCGCGTAAGGCACGCGGTGCGCAAGCACCGCACGAGCGACTTCTGGGAGCTTGCCACGCACAAAAAACCGCTCCGCAGGGAGACACGCGAGTACGTGCCCAAATACCTTGCCGCCATGCTCATAGCCAAAGACCCGCAGGGGTACGGCTTTGACGCGGAGGAGTTTATTGCGCCGGAGGCCATTACATACGAGAAGGTCAATATACCCGCGCCCACGGACCTGCATATCATAGCCGAGGCAGCCGGGACCACGGCCGATGAGATAAAACGGCTCAACCCCGAGCTTCTGAGGTGGTTCACCCCGCCCAACTATCCCGGCTATGAAGTCAAGATACCCGCAGGCACGAAAGACGTCTTCATCGAGAACTTCGCAAAGGTGCCGCCGCAGGAGCGGCTCGTCTACCACATGCACACGGTCAAGCGCGGAGACACCCTCTCGCGGATAGCCAAGAGATACGGGACCGACGTAAAGGCCATCCAGCGGATAAACGACCTCAAGTCCGTCAGGAATCTGAAGATCGGCTCCACCATAGCCATACCGGTGCCGCCTGAGATCGGAGAGCGGAAAAAACTTCACACCGCGCAAACGGACGGACGCAGCGCGTAATCCTCTATCCGTTGGCGCACCCCCGGCATTCTCAAACTCAAATCCGTCTCATGACCTGCTCTACACAATGCGGCGTCCGGCCCTGTGATTGCGGACGCCGGTTTTATTTATAAGATACCAGACCGTTTCGGAGGCCGGATGATTACAGTCGAAGACGCCCTGACGCAGATCCTCAAGGAGATACGTCCGCTCGGGCTTGAGAGCGTTACGCTCGCGAACAGCCTCTGCCGCACGCTCGGGGAGGACATACGCGCCGCAAGGCCCAACCCGCCCTGGGACAACTCCGCGATGGACGGCTACGCGCTACGCGCCGGAGACGCCACAGGCGCGGCAAAAGACTCAGCCGTAACCCTCGACGTCATCTACGACCTGCCTGCCGGATCAACGCCCAAAGGGCCCGTCAACAAGGGTCAGGCCGTTCGCATCATGACCGGCGCTCCGGTGCCGCCGGGCGCGGACGCGGTCGTGATGGTCGAGCTGACGGCATCATTGACAGAAGGCAAGGTCGATATAAGGGGCTCGGTCAGGCCGGGCGATAACATCAGGAAAGCAGGAGAGGACTTCAAGGCCGGAGACATAGTCCTCAAGAAAGGCGCGTACGTGCGTCCGGCCGAGATCGCCATGCTCGCCACCGTCGGCGTCTCGTATCTGTTCGTCCACAAGAGGCCGCGCGTGGCAGTCCTGTCCACCGGGGACGAGCTCGTGGAGATAGGACAAACCCCCGCGCCGGGAAAGATTTCCAACAGCAACGGGCACGCCCTTGCCGCGCTCGTGGCCGAGTCCGGCGCCGTGCCGGTCCAGTTGGGCATTGCGCGGGATACAAAGGAAAGCCTCAAGGAGAAACTCTCCATAGCCCGTTCCTGCGACTGCATCATATCGTCCGGCGGGGTCTCGGTCGGAGATTACGACTTTGTAAAGGACGTCTTAAAAGAACTCGGCTCGCAGATGATATTCTGGAAGGTCTCGATGAAGCCGGGTAAGCCCCTCGCCTTCGGCGTCATAGGCGGGGTGCCTGCCTTCGGGCTTCCGGGCAACCCGATCTCCTCGATGGTCGCTTTCGAGCAGTTCGTGCGCCCGTCGCTCCTAAAGATGTCCGGACGCGGGCCCATCTGCCGCGCCGAGCTGAACGCGACCCTCACAAAGGACGTGAAGATAAAGCCGGGCAGGACGAACTTCCTGCGCGGCCTTCTGACGCTCAACGACGGGGGGGCAAGCGTAGCCCCGCTCGAAGGACAGGGCTCAGGCGTCATATCCACCATGGTCGCGGCGAATTGCTATATAATAGTCGGGATGGACTCCACCGGATATGCAAAGGGCGCCGTTGTAAAGGTGCAGCCCTTTGACCCGTCCGTCTTTCTCAAGGTTCGGGCATAGCCGTCGATATCGACTCTAAGGAAGCACTGATTAATTACGTTCCGTTGTCATTCTGAAGGAGCGCAGCGACTGAAGGATCTTACGACTTATTGATTTACTTAAGGCGAAAGATTCTTCGCTTCGCTCAGAATGACAGAATAAATCAAAGGTTCCTAAATCCTAAATCAAGAAGCCGTCCCGCAGCAAAGAGCGGGGCAACACATCCTGAGAGAAATAAAAAAAGGAAGAGTAAAATGTTCAAAACCGTCGAATGGAAAAATAACCGCGTGGTGATGATAGACCAGAGGCTTTTGCCCAACAAGGAGGTCTACAACACATATATCGATTACAAACAGGTGGCAGGCGCGATAAAGGATATGGTCGTGCGCGGCGCGCCGGCCATCGGGGTATCGGCTGCAATGGGCGTGGCCCTCGGCGGCCTTTCCATAAAGACCGAGAAACCGGCTGAATTCAAAAAGGCCCTTGAAAAGGTGACGAAGCTCCTTGCATCGACCCGGCCCACCGCCGTCAACCTCTTCTGGGGAATAGAGCGGATGAAGGCCGTTGTCGCGGCGCACCCCAACGCAAGCGTGGCCGAGCTTAAAAAGCTACTCGTTGAAGAGGCTCGGCGCATACATCAGGAAGATATCGACATCTGCAGGCGCATCGGCCGCCACGGCGGCGCGCTTCTCAAGGACAAGTTCCACGTGCTTACGCATTGCAACGCGGGCGCGCTCGCAACTGCCGGGTACGGCACGGCATTGGGCGTGATACGCGGGGCAATAGAGCGCGGCAGAAACATAAAGGTCTACGCTGACGAGACCCGCCCGTTCCTCCAGGGCGCGCGCCTTACCGCATGGGAGCTGATGAAGGACAAGATCGACGTGACGCTCATTACCGACAACATGGCCGGATACATGATGCAGCAGGGGCTTATCAACGCGGTGGTCGTGGGCGCGGACCGCATCGCCGCGAACGGTGACACGGCCAACAAGATAGGCACCTATTCGGTCGCCGTGCTCGCAAAGGAGCATAAGATACCGTTCTACGTGGCCGCCCCGCTTTCCACCATAGACATCAAGAAGAAGGACGGCAGCCTCATCCCGATTGAGGAGCGCGGCTGCGAAGAGGTCACGCACCTGCGCGGTGTGGCCGTTGCGCCAAAGGGCGTAAAGGTCAGGAACCCGGCCTTTGACGTCACCCCGAACAGGCTCGTCACCGCGATAATAACGGAGAAGGGCGTTGTGCGGCCGCCGTACAGGCAGAATATAAAGGCGCTATTTCAGGATTAGTTCTTGACTAATTAGAAAACCCCCATCTCTGTTATTGCAGAGACGGGGGTTTTGTTTTCAGACGAAGCAACCTCGACACCTTCCTTCTCGTTACCAAGCTCTGCTTGGTAACGCAATTATCTGGAAGCTAAGCTTCCAACGCAAAACCGTTCACAAGCAGGAGCTTGGGAACGAGAGGCATCTTTCTCTCGTTACCTTTTTAACACCGCATGAAGCACATAAATAAGGCAGAGAATTGCTCCATACAAATGGAATCGTGGTGGCAACTTATATAGTGGTTCTCCCCAATCGGACTCCGGTTCTTTTTTTTTCAACTTGCGGTACCGACTAAAAAATATTACTGCCATTACTAGAAAACCAAGAGCATCAGCAAAAAGTGCAATCTTCATAATTCTTCTTTTCCTTCTCGTTACCAAGCTCTGCTTGGTAACGCAATTATCTGGAAGCTAAGCTTCCAACGCAAAACCGTTCCCAAGCAGGAGCTTGGTAACGAAGGAAAACGTAACTCCCCCTGCCCCCTCTTTAGAAAGAGGGGGTTCAATACGAACACAATTCCCTACCCCAGCCTTCCCGTAAGCGGCCTGCCTGCAAGCAGGTGCATGTGCAGATGAAAGACGGTCTGGCCGCCCTCGTCGTTGGTATTGATGACAAGCCTGAACCCTTTCTCATCCACCTTGAGCTTTTTCGCGGCGGCTATCGCCGCCTCCATCATCGCGGCCAGAAGTTTAGCGTCTTTGCAATCCAGCACGCTCGCGTAATGAGCCTTGGGCATGACAAGCAGGTGCACCGGCGCCTGCGGGTTCAGGTCCTTGATTACGATAACGTCGTCCGTCTCAATGACCGGCGCGACGTTGACCTTTTTCGTGGCAATCTTGCAGAAGATGCAGTCCATCGGTTTGTTCCCTCTTGATGTAAATTCTCCGCAACCAGCTGCGGGCGTTGTTCCCTCCCCCTTTAGGGGGGAGGGGGAGAGGGATGAATCTCCCCCTCCCCTCACTCCCCTCCCATAAAGGGAGGGGAGGAACCGTAATCCCCCTGCCCCCTTTAGAAAGGGGGGATAAAAACCTAACCCCCCTTGCCCCCCTTGTCAGGGGGGTAAAAACAAATCCCATTGTTTCCCCTTATCAGGGGGCAGGAGCGGACTCCGGAGATTTTACCCCTCCCCTTTTTAAAGGGGAGGCTGGGAGGGGTTAACCTTGCGGCGCGCCCAACATAAATCCCCACGACCCCCCATGTGCGCTAACGTTATGTCTTTGGCGCCTTTTTCAAAGGGGGGAGTTCACCCCCCCTCTTTAAAAAAGCGGGGGGGGCCAATAAGTATCTACTTAACGGGCTTCTTGCCCCTTGCCGCCTTCTCGTCAAGCCCGCTTATGCCGAAGCGGCGGCCAAATTCGGTAAAGACCGCGTCCGACCCCACGCCCCTGTCGGCAAGAAGGACTATCGTATGGAACCACAAATCAACCAACTCGTGCGTGACTGCCTTCAGCCCCTCATCCCTTGCCGCGCGCACCAGCTCGCCCGACTCCTCCTCGACCTTCCCGATTATCGCCTCAAGCCCCTTGGCGTATAGAGAGGCGACATAGGACGTATCAGCCGGAGCGGACTTTCTGGCCTCGACCACCCGGAAGACCTCGTCTATGACCCCTGCGCCGAGCGGCAAGGCCGGGCCGTCCTCATCGAGCCTCCTGTAAAAGCAGGTGCGCTCACCGGTGTGGCAGGCCGGGCCTTGGGCCGTGACCTTTACCAGCACGCAGTCCGCGTCGCAGTCGTAGAGCACGGCGTCAACGTCAAGGACGTTACCCGAGGTCTCGCCCTTCAGCCAGAGGCTATTTCGCGAGCGGCTGTAAAAATGCGCTTTACGCGAGGAGAGCGTCTGCTCAAGGGCCGTTTTGTTCATAAACGCGAACATCAGCACGTCTCCGGTGCGCGAGTCCTGCGCAATGGCCGGGATAAGACCTTTCTCATCGAACTTCATCTCGGATACGTTCGGTATATTTGTCGTCATGAAGACGAGGATATAATATAGACGCGTTCATGTCAACATCATACGGCTCTTGACGCATAAGCCGTTCGCATATACACTTAAGGCATGCCAATGACCACCATCGACAGATTTGAAATAAAACGCCTGCAGGTCATTGACGAGTCCGGCAATGCCGACCCCTCCGTCCTGCCATCGCTGCCCGATTCCATGTACAAAAAGTTCTTCGAGACCATCGTTCTTGCTCGCGCCTTCAACAGCCGGGCCCTGAGCCTTCAAAGGGAGGGGCGCATAGGCACGTACCCGTCTATACTCGGACAGGAGGCGTCGCAAATCGGCAGCGCGCTCGCGTTCGACGCGGCCGACTGGTTCGTCTCGTCATTTCGCGAGTCCGGGGTCTTCGTGGCCATGGGCTATCCCATGCCGCTACTCTTGAGATACTGGATGGGCGACGAGCGCGGGATGCAGTGCCCGGAAGGGCTTCACATCTATCCCATGGCCGTGCCGGTCAGCTCGCAGATACCGCATGCCACGGGCATCGGCATGGCCATGACATATCGGGGCGACAAGAAGGCCGTTGCCGCATACTTCGGCGACGGCGCCTCGTCGCGCGGGGACTTTCACGAGGGTCTCAATATCGCGGGCGTATTCAAGGCCCCTGTCGTATTCCTCTGCCAGAACAACCAGTGGGCCATATCCGTGCCGCGCTCCAGGCAGACCGCTGCCAATACAATAGCCCAACGCGCATACTCATACGGCATGGAGGGCATACAGGTCGACGGCAACGACGTCGTGGCCGTGTACAAGGCCGCGTCAGAGGCCGCAGCAAGGGCCAAGGCCGGTGGCGGCCCGACGCTTATCGAATGCCACACCTACAGGCTCGACGACCACACCACGTCCGACGACGCATCGAGATACCGCGACAAGAATGAAGTGGCCGATTGGCAGAAGCGCGAACCGCTCATAAGGCTCCGCCTCTTTATGGAGAAGAAGGGCCTGTGGACGCAGACATACGAGGACGGTGTCACGAACAAGGCCCTTGAGCAGGTTGACAAGGCAGTAGCCGAGGCCGAGGCATTGGCCCCTCCCCTTACCGCCGATATCATACGCTATACGAACAAGGAACTCTCACCGAGACAGTTGAAGGAGTTGAAGGAACACGGGGGTTGATTGCGGACATGCGGGGCAAATGAGGCGGAGGGGTGACAGTCTTGGAATAAAAGGCCCGTCTCTGCCGAAGGGTGGCCAGGCGTCTCCGGCAACGAAGGCGGCGAGCCGACGCCCTCGCCGCGAGATGGGTTGATTTAAAAATAACCCCTTCCTCCGGCAAAGTCAAGCGTGGTAAGGTCAAGGGGTTTGATACAAAGAGCGCTAATGGCGCAAGCCTTGGGCCTCTAATAGTATACAAAAAACTCTCTTTCTGTCATTTCGAAGCGATGCGACCGGGAAATCTTATGGCGTTTGATGCTCATTGAAACGAGATTCCTCGCGGAGCCTGTCCTGAGCGAAAAACCAAGATGAATTATTCCATGCGATAAGACCTCATGAAATAATAAAACCAATGTGATGCCTATTTATATTCGCTCGCACACCCGCATGATGACGCGGGTTTACGCTCGCTATGCGTTTACTTCGCTTCGCTCAGAATGACATAGCGAAGGGCTCGGAATGACACCCTTGGCAGAATTAATCAGAGGTTCCTTGATATTATTGAATCATGGATTCCCGCCAGAGACACGCGGGAATGACTCATAAGGGAAAGGACGTTATGGCGCTCATCAAACAGAACATGGTCCAGGCGATAAACGCCGCGCTCAGCCAGGAGCTTGAACGCGACCCGGACGTCGTCATCATCGGCGAGGACGTTGGCAGGGACGGCGGCGTATTCAGGGTCTCCGAAGGACTTTTGGACAGGTTCGGCCCGAAGCGCGTCATAGACACACCGCTTGCCGAGCTGGGCATCGTGGGCGCGGCAGTCGGCATGGCCTCTTACGGGCTTCGTCCGGTGGTCGAGATACAGTTCATGGGCTTTATATACGCGGCCCTCGAACAGGTCTTCTCGCACGCCAGCCGCATGCGCTCGCGCTCGCGCGGCGCCTTCACCTGTCCGCTCGTCATCCGCACGCCTTACGGCATCGGCATCAAGGCCCCTGAACTCCACTCCGAATCGAGCGAAGCCCTCTTCTGCCACATGCCCGGACTGAAGGTCGTCATGCCTTCGTCGCCGTATAACGCAAAGGGGCTTCTGGCCTCTGCCATCCGCGACGACGACCCCGTCCTCTTTCTTGAGCCTTCGCGCCTCTATCGCGCCATAAAGGCCGACGTGCCGGACGAGCCTTACACGCTGCCCATCGGCAAGGCCGAGATATTCCAGGAGGGCAAAGATCTGACCATCGTGGCCTGGGGCGCCATGCTACACAAGGCCGCGGAGGCGGCCGAAGGGCTGGACGCGGAGATAATCGATCTCCTTACGCTCAAGCCGTACGACGAGGAGACGATTCTCAATTCCATAAAAAAGACAGGCCGCCTGGTCATCGTTGAGGAGGCCACGAGGATAGGCGGACTCGGCGCCGAGATATCAGCCTTTGCGGCGGAAGAGGCCATCGGCTATCTCGCGGCTCCAATCGTGCGCTGCGCGGGGCCTGAGGCGGTCGTGCCAATGGCGCGGCTCGAAGACGAATTCAGGCCGTCAACCGAGCGGATAAGAAAGGCTTACGAACGGGTCATGGCCTACTGACGGCCGCTGAATACTACTTTATCAGGCAGGTGCGGATGAAATTTCACAGACCTTTGCTACCGGCGCTGCTGGCC
>JACRNO010000022.1 GCA_016234855.1 Deltaproteobacteria bacterium
GGCAAGACTGGCAAAGTTGCCCTTACCGCCTGTATGCGTAAACTCCTTACGATTCTCAACGCAATGCTCAAACATCAAACACCATGGGTTGAAGGTTGTAATCAAAATACTTGACACGTAAGACAGTTGCTACCCCCTCTTGAGCCTCACCACTCGGTCGAGGATGATATCGGCGAGCAGGTCTTTTTTCATTGGCTGCAGAGGCTCGGCCCCGCCCTTTTTATCTATGATCGTCACCTGATTCATCTCGCTGTCGAGCCCGGCCGGGCTGTTGGCCACGACAAGGTCGAGGTCCTTCTCGTCGAGTTTCTTCCGCGCGTTAGCCTCCATATTTTCCGTCTCCAAGGCGAAGCCCACGAGCACCTGCCCTTTCTTCTTCCTCTTGCCCATGTGCTTCAATACGTCGGCCGTGCGCTCCATCTCGACCGAGAGCGAGCCCGCCTCCTTCTTCACCTTGTGCGGAAAGCTCTTTACAGGCCGATAATCGGCCACCGCCGCCGACATAACGACTATCGTGGACTGCGGAAAGTATCCGGCGCACGCGTCGTATAGCTCCTGGGCCGTGGCCGCCTTTACCGTGGTCACCCCGGGCGGACAGCACAAGTGGGTCGGCCCGCTTATCAGGACGACCTCGGCCCCGCGCCTCTTTGCAGCGGCCGCAATGGCATAGCCCATCCTGCCGGACGACGAGTTCGAGACAAAACGCACCGGGTCGATAGGCTCGCGGGTCGGGCCTGCCGTGACCAGCACCTTTTCTCCGGCAAGGTCTTTTACCGAAAGGGCGTCTATGGCTGCCTCGACGATATCGTCTACGGGCGCGAGCCTGCCCCTGCCCGAGGTGCCGCAAGCAAGCTCGCCCTCCGCAGGGCCGACAAAGAGATAGCCCGCGGCCTTCAAGCGCTCGACGTTTGCCGCGACAATGGGGTTCTCCCACATGCGCGTGTTCATGGACGGCGCGACAAGCACCGGGGCGCACGCGGCCATGACAATCGTGGTAAGGAGGTCGTCCGCAATGCCCGAGGCCGCCTTGCCTATGAAGTTGGCGGTCGCGGGCGCAACGCAGATAAGGTCGCTCGCCTGCGCAAGCTCGATGTGGCTTATGCGCGAGCCTTGGGTAAGCTCGAAAAGTCCGCCGCCGCCCCCATAAACCGGAGACTTTGCAAGTGTCGAAAGCGACAGGGGCGTTATGAACTCAGCCGCCGCCTTTGTCATCACGGGCAGGACAATTGCGCCCTCTTTTACAAAGAGCCTTGTAAGCTCAAGCGCCTTGTACGCGGAAATCGCGCCGGTAACGCCAAGGACGATTTTCTTGTTTATTAATGACATCTGCCCTCCTTTATAACCAAACCTGAAAAATCCGGCCCTCAGCCGTTAAGGATATACTGGTTCGTCCGCCTCTCCGCGCCGATGGTCGATTCAGACCCGTGTCCGGGCAGGACTACGACCTCGTCCCCAAGCGGCAAGAGCCTCTTCTTAATCGAGTTCATAATCACGTCAAACGAGCCGCCGCCGAGGTCGGTCCTGCCAATGGAGCCTGCAAAGAGCGTATCGCCGGTAAAGAGAAGGCCCTCGGCCTCTTCATAAAGGCAGACCCCGCCGTGCGTATGCCCTGGCGTGTGCATGACGCGTAGCGTAAGCGAGCCTGCCTTGAGTTCGGAGCCGTGCTTGAGGAGGATATCCGGTGGAGGCTGGGGTTCGGCATGCACGCCGAAGAAGACCCCGTGCTCATGCGCCTCGCTCATAAGCTCGGCGTCCGAACCGTGTATGGCTATCGGCGCGCCGAGCGCGGCCTTGACCTCGCCGTCACTGCCGACGTGGTCGAAGTGCCCGTGCGTGTTGACGATATACCTGACAATCAATCTCTCCTTCTCAACCGCCTTCAAGACCTTCGGGCCGTCTCCGCCCGGGTCTATGACAAAGGCGTCGCGGCTCTCGACGTCCCAGAGTATGTAACAGTTCACCTCAAGCGCGCCAACAATAATCGTCTTCAACCCTGCGCGCATACGGGCGGCCGCCTTCTTGCTCATGCCGGTTGTCTCTCCTTTTGCCATCCCTTAATCAATTCGATATAATTTTTAATGAGTTCGCGCGAGCGCTGCTCGGTCGAGGCCTCGGCCACCACGTGGAAGTAGGGCTGGTCCTGTGACGGGTATGCGGCTATCCAGTCCTCGCCAAAGGTTATCTTAATCCCATCGATGAGTTGAATCTCCCTGCCAGCCGAATCCTCGGCCAGCCGCCTCATTATCATGCCCTTGTGCTCAAACGGGCACGGCACGCGCTCCTTTAATATCACCGACGGCGGTATCTCGCGTATGAGCTTATGCAGACGCAGGTCGAGGCTTGCGAGCATCTCAAGCATCTTGACCACCGCGTACATGCCGTCGAAGTTCGGCTGGAACTGCGTGAAGATATATCCGCCCGTCGGCTCACCAACCATCAGGACGTCGTCGGTCGCGGCCTCCATCAGGCCGCGCGCGGTGGTCTTGGTCCGCTTGACGGTAAAGCCGTAGGTCCCGGCCATGCGGTCTATGGAGCGCGAGGCCGTCACGGGCACGGCTATGACGCCTTTCTTCTCGTCGGCGCTGTGGCATTTTATGGTAAGGAGCGCCATGATATCGAGGGCGCTGTCGCCGTCGAGTATCTCGCCCGTGTCGTCGACGATGAATATCTTCTCTCCGCCCGCGTCGAGCAGGACTCCGACGTCGGCCTGCAGGCTCCTTACTATGGTCGAGAGCTGTATAAGCGACTTCTGGAACTCCTCTGCCGTGCGCGTGGTCTTTGTGCCGTTGAGGTTCGCGTTAAGGGCGATGACGTCGCAGTTGAGCCTGCCGAGTATGGCCGGGAATATGCGTGACGACGAGCCGTAAGAGTAATCAAGCACTATCTTGAACCTGGCCTTCCTGATTACATCCGCGTCTATCGCCGACATGAAGCCGCTCTGGTAGTACTCGAACCCGTGTATGGGAAAGACCATCTCGCCCGTTTCTTCCATGGGCATGCGCGTGAAGTCCTCGCGGAAGAAGAGTTTTTCTATCGTCTTCTCGTAGTTGGGGTGGAGGTCGAGGCCGGTCTTGTCGAAGAACTTGAGGTCTATCACCTGCGACTCGAACGGCGAGCGGCGCGTATGCACGCCCGCCGCCTCGCTGCCGCCCCTGGTCAGGAACCTGCACACGGGCATGGGCGTGACCCCGTAGTCGTGGACGTTTACGCCGGTGGAGAGTATGCCGGTCATGACGGCGCGGTTTATCATGCGCGAGGTCTTGTGCGCGTCGCGCGAGGTCGAGACGAACGAACCTTTGGGCAACGACGCGCCGAAGGCCGCGCCGAGCTTGGCAGCGAACTCAGGCGAGATCTCGATATTCGCAAGGCCGGTTACGCCGTAGGCCGAAAAGACGTTCCTGTTCCACTTCTCGCCCCAGATGAGCGACGAGGCCAGCACCGCGCCGTCCTCCACGCTCTTATGCGGCCAGACCTTGACGTTCGCCTTTACCGTGGAGTTGCTGCCTATCCTGCAATGGTCGCTTACGATTACGCCCTCGGCTATGTGCGCGCCGTCGCAGACCTCGGTTGCAGAGGCTATGACCGCCTCCTGCACCAGCGCCCCGCGGCCCACGCGCACGCCGTCCCACAGCACGGAGTCCATCACCACGGCGCCGTCCTCGACCGTGACGTTGGAGCCTATGACGGAGTTGACGATGCGGCACTCGCCTCCCATCCTGCAGCCTTCGCCTATCACCACCGCGCCTTCGAACTTGGACGTGAAGTCTATCTTCGAACCTTTGCCGACCCAGATATCCTTATCCGCGACCTTCTCCCCGGGCATGCGCACCTTGACCTTGCCCATGAGTATGTCCATGTTGGCGGCGCGGTACTCCTCGAGGCTGCCGACGTCCTTCCAGTAGCCATCCGCGATATAGCCGTATATGGGCTTGCCCGCGGCAAGAAGCGCCGGGAAGAGGTCTTTGCTGAAGTCGAACTCCCTGTCAATGGGGATGGTTTCCAGCACTTCGCGCTCAAGGATGTATATGCCCGTGTTTATCGTGTCGCTGAAGACCTCGCCCCATGAGGGTTTTTCGAGAAATTTCAGGATCCTGCCATCCTTGCCGGTTATGACTATCCCGAACGGAAGCGGGTTATCCACGCGCGTAAGCACTATCGTGGCGATGGACCCGCTCTTTCTATGGAACTCGACGGCCTTGTTAAGGTCGATGTCGGTCAGGACGTCGCCGCTTATCACGAGCGTCGTCTCCCTGCCATCGCCCCAGCCGCGCATGGCGTTTGCAACGCTGCCCGCGGTGCCGAGATCGACCCCGGCGGTTATGTAGTCCATCTTTACGCCGTATGCGGAACCGTCCTTCAGGTGGCCGGTTATCGTCTCGGGCTGAAAATAGAGGAGCGAGGTAAGGTCGGTGATGCCATTGTCCTTGAGGAGTCCTATGATGTGCTCGATCATGGGCCTGTTGACCATCGAGACCATCGGTTTGGGGAGATCATTAGTAAGAGGCCTGAGCCTCGTGCCGAACCCGCCGGCCATGATTACGCTCTTCACGGAGCAACCTCCTTGGAGTTTTAAAGACGCATCGCTGCCTGGAATATATTCGCCTGTGCGGCCTTGTGAGAGAAGATAGAAAAGATGGGGGTTAAATTCAAATTGTATCAGCAAGCCCTTGGAGCGTCAAGCGGAATGCGGGCGCGCCGTGCGGGCTTCAATGCCTCGTATGCCAGAACCCGCTTGACTTCGCCCGTTAAATCATGCTAAAAATTTACGGTTAGGCACAAATGTCCGGGCGCGGCTTACGCCTCTTTAAAATCAAGGCACAGACCTAACCGGCTGAATTAACGGCGGGTTAACGAACAGGGCAGGGACCGGCCCGCTTCGGGATACCGAGGCCCGGACAGGGCGGGGTAATCCAGATGGGCCTGATGAACGGCAAGGATGCGGACGATAACGGCACGGGCAAAGAGAAGGGGCCAAGACCTGAAGGGACGCTGCGCGGCATATCGATGCTTGCCTCAATGGGCATCACCATGGTCGCCTGCACCTTTATCGGTCTCCTTATCGGCATCTACCTTGACAAACGTTTCGGCACGGAGCCGTGGCTGACCATGATATTCCTGATACTGGGAATAGCCGCCGGGTTCAGGAACATATATACAACGGCGAAACGAAATGGCCTATGACGGATGACACGCATGATCTGGAATTTAAAGCGGCTGGCCTTGCGGCAGGCCGCGCCGGGCTTGTAAACCTCGTCATCGGCGCTACGGCGCTGGTCTACGGGTTTGCAACCGGCGTGAACCTCATAGTCGGACTTGCCGTTGGCTTTCTTGTAGGCGCGCTTAACATGGCGTGGCTTATGCGCATACTGCGCAGGGGCATAAACCTCGAACCGCAAAAGGCGGCGGGTTCGGTGGCCAGGGGCTACTACATAAGATTCCTCTCGACGGCGCTTGCGTTTTTCGTCGTCATATCCAGGGGATGGTGCAATCCCTGGCAGCTTATAATCGGCTTCTCGCTCGCCGTCTTCAGCGTCATCGCAATACTTGCCGTAGTCGCATCCGGCGTAATAAATACACGCGCCGGGACGGACCGGGCGCTTAAAAACGAATCCAAGCAGGAGGGGTAACAAGATGCACGAATCCATAATACTGCCGTCATTCGGCCTGCACGCGCATACGGCCATGATGCTCTATATCATCGTCGGCCTCGCGATATTCTCCGTTATCATGTCGGGCAGGTTCAGGATGGTGCCGGGCAAACTCCAGTCCATAATCGAACTCGTCGTAGACGCCTTCCTCAAGATGGCCGACGAAAACATGGGGCACAAGGGCAGAAAATACTTCCCGCTCATCATGACGCTTACCGTCTTCATATTCGTATCCAACGCCGTGGGCATGATACCCGGGCTTCTGCCTCCGACCTCAAACCTCAACACCACAATCGGGCTCGCGCTCGTTGTCTTTTTCGCCACGCATATCATCGGCTTCAAGGAACACGGGATAAAGTATATAAAGCACTTCATCGGGCCGGTATGGTACATGGCGTGGCTTATCTTCCCGCTTGAGATAATCGGCCACCTCGCCAGACCGCTCTCGCTCTCCCTGCGTCTGTTCGGCAATATGATGGGCCATGAGCAGATCGTCATGGTCATGTTGATTCTCATGCCGATAGCATATCCCCTGCTTGCCATATCCACAATCATGGGCGTACTCGTCATATTCCTCCAGACGTTCATCTTCGCGCTCCTGTCGATGCTGTATATAGGCGGCGCGCTTGAAGAGGCCCACTGAGAGGCCGGCCCGCGAAAGACCCTGATTAAAAAAGGCGGCGCCAGATGGCGCCGCCTTTTTCTTCTTATTTTACAGGGTCTTCCATACCCGCCCTTCCATCCCACCCTTGACATTTTGCTTTACAATGCCTATAATATTAACGCTCGATAAAATAGACCATCAATATACGTTTATCGGGAGGAGATGACTATGACGCTACCCGTACTTACGGACTCCATCCAGAATTATCTCACCGAAATCAACCGGTTCCCGCTCCTTTCACAGGACGAAGAACTCAGGATTTCGAAGCGTTATTACAAGGCCCGCGGCCTCGAAGACGCCCACACCCTTGTCACGTCCAACCTGCGTTACGTCGTAAAGGTGGCCTTCGAGTTCCGCAGCTACGGCTGCCGCATGGCGGACCTTATCCAGGAAGGCAATATCGGGCTCATGCACGCCGTCAAAAAGTTTAATCCTTTGAAAGGGTTTCGTCTTATCACATATGCGACCTGGTGGATAAGGTCTTCCATACAGGAGTTTATCCTGCGCACAAAAGGCATCGTCCGCAGGAACTCCAGGGCCCTTAAGAAGCACCTCTTCTACAAGAACGACCCCTCGACCGTCAAGGAGACCGAGGCGTTCAACGCCATGAACGACGTCTCGCTCAACGCGCCGGTCAACGACGGTTCAGCGACACATATTGACATCCTCATGGACGAACGGCCCGGCCCCATGCTCGCCCTGGAAGAGAGCCGCAACGACGCGGACGTAAAGAAGGGCGTCGCGTCGGCCCTTGCCATACTCAACCCCAAAGAAAGACTCATCATCGAAAAAAGGGTCATGGCGGACGAGCCTGAGTCCCTGCAGGGGCTCGGCGCCGAACTCGGCCTTACGCGCGAGCGCGTGCGCCAGATAGAGAGCGCGGCCATTAAAAAGCTCCGGGCCTGTCTTTCACCCGTGCAGGACGGCGGCCGGACGTCTCCGGAACCGGCCTGAACCCCGCGCGCTCACGCTCTCTTTTTTAACGAGCCACAGGCCGCGGACGTCCCCAACGCCCTACTTGCAGCGCATCGCGCAAACGCTATGCCCGCCTGATACTCCCTCTTGATACGGCTCCATAGACAAGACTCGTCGGAAACACCGCCGGACGCGGAACAGGCTTATTTAAAACCCTTTACAGGGCCATGCGAATAATGCTAATTAAATAACTGCAGGCGCAAGCGAAAGGCCCCTGCACAAAGGTTGCTGGAAAACTCAAAATTTATTCAGGCTGCTCAAAAAGCTCCATAGACCCACGCTTCTCGCGTGGGTTCCCCGAGGCGTCGAGAAGCGAGGAATGAGACGTATTCTTCTATACGCCGCAGTGACGAGCCGGGGCACCCACGCCAGGTGGCGTGGGTCGGACAACGAAGCAGATGGACTTTTTCAGCAGCCTGCACGGAAGGTGACTTTGGAGAGAAGACCCACCGCCGCCATTATAGATACGGCGGCCGTCAAATTCAATTATTCACAGATACGCTCGCGCATCTCCAGCGGCGTGAAGGTCATGGCCATTGTAAAGGCCAACGCCTATGGGCACGGCGACATAGAGGTCGCGCGCCTGCTCGAGTCCCTCGGATGCGAGTACCTCGGGGTCGCCATACCGGAAGAGGGCGAGAGGCTGCGCGCGGCCGGGATAAAGGCCCCGATAGTGGTGCTCGGCGGCATATACGCGGGTCAACTCAAGGACATATTCCGGCTCGACCTCACGCCGGTGGTATTTGACCTGTCAACCGCGCGGTTTATAAACTCGTTCGCAAAAGAACACGGCATCAGCAAACGGATACACGTAAAGATCGACACGGGCATGGGCAGGCTCGGTCTGCTCGACTACCAGGTCGAGCCGTTCTTCAAGTCCCTCAAGGAACTGACCTCGCTCAAGGTGGAGGCCGTCCTGTCGCACTTCTCCGAGGCCGAGGACGCGGACAGCGCCTACACCGGAGAGCAGCTCGACACCTTCAGGCACGCGGTCGAAACGATACGCGAGCTCGGGTTCGCGCCCGAGCTCGTGGACATCGCAAACAGCGCGGCGTCCGTCAGCCACCCGGACTCCAGGTTCAGCCTCATAAGGCCGGGCATCATGCTCTACGGCGGATACCCGTCCGGGCATCTGCGCGAAAAGATCGAACTTAAGCCCGTCATGACCCTGAAGACGCGGATACTGCACACGAAACACGTCCCGGCCGGGTTCTTCGTCAGCTACGGCAGGACGTTCGCCACAACGAGAGAGAGCATCATCGCGACGCTGCCCATCGGCTACGGCGACGGTCTGCCCAGGCGCCTTTCGGGCACGGGCGAGGTGCTGGTGCGCGGCAGACGCGCGCCCATCGCCGGGGTTATATGCATGGATCTGACCATGTGCGACGTAACGGACATACCCGACGTCACGGCCGGAGACGAGGTCGTGCTGATGGGCGGCCAGGACAAAGACGCCATCACGGCCGAGGAGATAGCCGGTAAGGCCGGCACCATAAACTACGAGATATTCTGCAACATATCGGCAAGGGTGCCGAGGGTCTACGTCTGATAATCCCGCGGCCCGAAGAATCTAAGGCCGTCGCAGGGACGTCAAGAGACAGCCGCCCGAATAAACGGGAGCGACGGATGCGCCAAAAGACCGTCGAACCGGGATTGCAACCGCTGATTTGCCGGTTCCCACTATAATGAAAGCATACCTCGAAAGCATAGGCAGAAGCGCGGAGGCCTTCGTCGCGACCGTCGGCAGCATGGCCTTGATGTTCTTTCAAGCCGTCATGTACGCCTTTGTCCCTCCGATAAAGTTCAGAAACATCTTCAAGCAGATGGAGTTCGTCGGCGTCCAGTCGCTTTTCGTCGTCATACTTACCGGAACGTTCACGGGCATGGTCCTCGCCCTTCAGAGCTACAACGCCCTCAAGAGGTTCGGCGCCGAGAGCCTGGTCGGCCCGTCCGTGGCGCTCAGCATGGCGCGCGAGCTCGGCCCGGTCCTCTCGGGGCTCATGGTCACGGGCAGGGCCGGAAGCGCCATGGCAACGGAACTCGGCACCATGCGCGTCACCGAGCAGATAGACGCGCTCTTTACCATGGCCGTTAACCCGGTAAAGCACCTCGTCGTCCCGCGCATCATCGCCGGTGTATGCATGTTCCCTGTCCTCACCGTCATAGCGGACTTCGTAGGCGTCATCGGCGGGTATATGGTCGGCGTAAAACTCCTTGGCATCAACGCCGGCGTCTACATCGGCCGCACCGTCGACTTCGTCCAGGTGAGCGACATAACGACCGGGCTTACCAAGTCCCTGGTCTTCGGGCTTATAACCTCGCTCGTCGCATGCTACTACGGATATTACACCATGGGCGGGGCCGAGGGCGTGGGCAAGAGCGCCACGAGCTCGGTCGTCCTCGCAAGCGTTCTTATACTCGTATCGGACTACCTCTTGTCCTCGCTCATGAGCTGAAGCGGGTCAATAGACGCGCGCCATGACCGTATTGATACTTCCGCCGGGATATGATAAAAATTATAGACTTGAAAAAATCCTTCGGCGCCAAGAAGGTGCTCGACGGCGTCAACCTTGAGATAGAAAAAGGCAAGATAACCGTCATCATCGGCAGGAGCGGCGAGGGCAAAAGCGTCCTTATCAAACACATCATCGGCCTTTTGCGCCCTGACTCCGGAAAGATCATCTTCGAGGACATGGAGCTTACGGCCATGAAAGAGCGCGACTTCAACGAGGTCTTGAAGCGCTTCGGCATGCTCTTCCAGAGTGCGGCGCTCTTCGACTCGATGACCGTCGCCGGAAACGTAGGGTTCCCACTCAAAGAACACACCGACCTGAACGACGAGGACATCCTGAAGACCGTAAAGGAGAAGCTCCGCAGGGTCGGGCTGGTGGACGTGGAGGACATGACCCCGGCCGAACTTTCCGGCGGCATGAAAAAACGCGTGGGCCTGGCCAGGGCCATAGTGATGGACCCTGAAATCGTCCTCTTCGACGAGCCGACGACCGGCCAGGACCCGATTATGAGCGACTCGGTAGCCGACCTTATCCTCGAGACCCAGCGCGCCCTGAAGACGACATACATTATCATCTCGCACGACATCGCCCTGACCCTCAAGGTCGCAGACAAGGTCGCGATGCTGCACGAGGGGCGCATAATAGAGGAAGGCACGCCCGAAGAGATGAGGCGAAACCCGAACCCGATACTTCGCCAGTTCCTCGAAGGCCGGGCCAGCGGGCCCATAAAGGTCTACTGACGACGGCTTAAAAGCCGTCGTCTTTTTCAAGAGTTCAACAAGGACGAGACCCGCTCGCAAGCGGGCCTCGAGATAAAATGGCCGAAAAACACACAAGCATACTCTCCCTCAGCCCGGAAGCCAAGGTCGGCATATTCGTGCTTGCCGGCATCGTCATCCTCGTGTATATGTCTTTACGCGTGGGCGGGATGCAGTTCGGCAGGAGCGAGGGCTATACCCTCTATGTGACGTTCAACTCGGCCGCCGGGCTCGACAAGGACGCCTCCGTGCGCGTGGCCGGCGTGGAGATCGGCAGGATCAAGGACATCTCCCTCAAGGACAACCAGGCCTATCTTACGCTGCTCATCCAGCCCGGCGTAAAGATAGGCCGCGACTTTAGGGCAGTGCTGACCACAAAGGGCCTGCTTGGTGAGCGCTACCTCGAACTCATCCCCGGAGAGCCCAACGCCCCGCCCCTCAAGGAGGGCGAGAGGATAACCCACGTAACGTCTTACGCTGACATGGACAAGCTCATCACCATACTGAGCGACGTCGCAACCGACATAAAAACCGTCAGCGAGTCGCTCTCCAAGGCGCTCGGCGGCAAAGAGGGCGAGGCGAGCCTTAAAAACATCGTCAAAAACATCGAAGACATCTCATTCAGGCTCAACCGCCTGATAGAGAAGAACGATGTGCCCCTATCGGACACACTGAAAAACCTGAATCAGTTCTCCGTGGAAGTCCGCGACGCCGCAAAGAACCTCAACACAGCCATAGAGAAGACCTCCGGCAACCTGAACGGCCTTATCGACGAGAACCGCGGCAACCTCAAGGAAGCCGTCGAGAACCTCAAGGCGGCGGCAACGGCCATGCAGCAGGCGATGGAATCCGTCAGCAAAATCACCAAAGACGCCGAACCGGGCATAAAATCGACCATCGACTCGGCCAATTCCATCGCCAAGAAACTCGATACCGGCGAAGGCACGCTCGGGAAACTTATCAACGACTCGGCCATACACGACAACCTGAACAAGACCATCACCGGTATCAACTCCTATATCGAGCGGGCGGAGAGCTTCCACACCTTTATCGGTTACAGGGCCGAGTATCTCTTCGACCCGCAGAAGACGAAGAGCTACTTCTCGCTCCGGGTTCAACCCAAAGCGGACAAATATTACCTCATCGAGCTTGTAAGCGACCCGCAGGGCAAACGGCGCAAGGAGACGCGCGATATCACGACGGGCGGCGCCACCACCTCGACCACCGAGGTCCGGACGACCGACTCGTTCAAGTTCTCGATACAAATCGCCAAGCGCTTCAAGGACGTGGTCCTGCGCGGCGGCATCATCGAGTCTACTGGCGGCGCCGGGCTCGACTACTATATATTCAGGGACAGGGTGAGGCTCTACCTCGAGGCCTTCGACTTCAGCCGCAAGGGGCGTCTGCACGCGAAGGCGGGCACCCAGATAAACTTCAACAAATACTTCTTCCTTACCGCAGGTGTTGACGACTTCGCCGACAGGACGTGGCGGTCGGCCTATCTGGGGATCGGCCTGCAATTCGAGGACGACGACGTAAAGTATCTGCTCTCGGGCGCTGGCTCGGCCGTCGGCAACCTCTAAGTCCGTCATCCATTACGACAACCGTGCTTGAGGCTTGGCAGTCCATTGCCAGGTTGTTTTTTCCAAGCCGCTTTAAAAAGTCCGTTTTAACAACCTTCCGAATCGCTCATTACAGGCCACGGGCCGGGCATGCCGTACCGGCGGATGCCATCACTGGAGAGACGACGATAACCACTCCCGCAAAAACAGGCAGGGGCATCGCCATTGATATCGGCACCACCACGATAGCGGCGGCCTCTGTAGAACCTGGCACCGGCCGCATCATCGCAAGCGCGTCCATGCCGAACCCGCAGGCAACCTGGGGCGCGGACGTCCTTTCAAGGGTGGCGGCCATCAAGCGAGACCCCGCCCTGATGCCGGAGATGTCCCGCGCCGTTGTCGCCGCATGCAACGAAACCATAGAAACCCTCTTGCCGACGGAGCGCGCCTGCGAGATAAGCATGGCGGGCAACTCCGTCATGGAGCATATACTGCTCGGCGTCTCGCCCATGGTCTTTGCCGCGCCCCCGTTCAAACCCGCCTTTAAAAAGGCCGCGCGCCTGCCCTGCGCCCAACTCGGCCTAACGGCGGCAACCGGGGCGACGGCATACATATTCCCGCTTATCGGCGGTTTCGTAGGCGGCGATACGACGGCGGTCGTCCTCGCCCTCGGCCTGCACAGGGAAGAAGGCAATACCCTGACCCTCGACATAGGCACCAACAGCGAGATAGTCCTTACCGCCAACGGACGGGTATACGCGGCAGCGGCGGCAGCCGGCCCGGCCTTCGAGAGCGGCGGCATAAGGGACGGCATGACTGCCCGGCCCGGCGCGATAAGCGGCGTCAGATTGACGGGAGACAACGTCTCGCTTGACGTTATCGGCAATGCAACGCCCGCGGGCATCTGCGGTTCCGGCCTTATAGAGGCCGTAGCCGCCTTGCTCAAAGCGGGCGTCATTGACAGGACGGGCAGGATTCGCGGACGCGCCGAGATAGCGACCAACCTCGGCAACCGCATCGTGGAAGGCGCGGACGGCAACACCTTTACCTTGTACAAAGGGGCAAAAAGACAAATCTCTCTGACACAGCAGGACGTACGCTCGCTTCAGACGGCAAAGGCCGCGATACGCGCCGGCGTCTCCATGCTCCTTGCAAAAGCCGGTATAAACGCGAACGAGGTCGGCAAGGTCTGGCTCGCCGGGGCCTTCGGCAACAACCTGAACAAGGACGCCCTGTCCGCCGTCGGACTGCTCACCCCGGAATGGCTTACTATCGTCAATTTCGCCGGCGACGCCGCGCTTACCGGCGCCTCAATGACTATCGGTTCGGATGATAAAAAAAATGAAGCGGAATCAGCCGCGTCTATGGTAAAATACGTCGCTCTATCAGGCAGCCCCCGCTTTGAAAAGGAGTTCCTGAGAGAAATGAATTTTTAGCGAAAGGATAACGGAATAATGAGGAAGATTAACAGGGCCATTATAAGCGTAACCGACAAGACCGGCGTGGCGGAATTCGCCCGGGAACTTTCCGGCATGGGCGTGGAGATTATTTCCACCGGAGGCACGGCCGAACTCATCAAAAGCGCCGGGGTCACGGTAATACTCATATCGTCCTTCACGGGTTTTCCGGAGATGCTCGACGGCAGGCTCAAGACCCTGCACCCGAAGATTCACGGCGGCATCCTCGGCATACGCGACGACGCCGGCCACGCGGCGGACATGAAAAAACACGAGATACTGCCGATAGACATGGTCGTGGTCAACCTCTACGCCTTTGAGGATACCATCGCCAAAGGTTGCACACTCTCCCATGCGATAGAGAATATCGACATCGGCGGGCCGACCATGATACGCGCGGCCGCGAAGAATTACACCGACGTGGCCGCGGTCACGGATCCGGCCGACTACATGAAGATTATCGACGAGATGAAGGCCAAGAAGGGCATGCTCTCAAAGCAGACCCGCTTCAGCCTCGCCAAAAAGGTCTTTGAGTTAACCGCCTCCTATGACGCGGCCATATCGAACTACCTCGGCACGGTCGCCGAGATACCGGAAATCGAGCCGAGCAAGACCTTTCCGGACACCCTCAGTTTTCAACTCCGGAAACTACAGGACCTCCGCTACGGCGAAAACCCGCACCAGTCCGCGGCCTTTTATGGATACAAAACCGGTACGAGCGCCACAATGGACAACCCGCGCCAGCTCCAGGGCAAGGAGCTTTCGTACAATAACATCCTCGACCTGAGCGCGGCCTGCGAGCTTCTGGCCGAGTTCCACGAGAGCGCCGCCGTTATAGTGAAACACAACAACCCGTGCGGCGTGGCCGTGTCGAAGGACGGGCTGCTTGACGCGTACAAGAACGCCTACGCCTGCGACAAGACCTCGGCGTTCGGCGGAATCGTCGCGCTCAACCGCCGGGTCACTGGCGAGCTCGCCGATTTGATGACGAAGATATTCCTCGAGGCCGTCATCGCCCCGGGCTACGACGAAGAGGCCCTCGGCATATTCGCCGCGAAGAAGAACCTGCGCCTGATGCAGGCCGGCGCGGCCGCGCCGGCCGTAAACAACCATCCGCTGGAAATCAAACGGGTCGCCTTCGGCGCGCTCGTCCAGAGGCTCGACCTTGAAAGCGCGCGGGACCTTCATACGGTCACGAAACGCGCGCCCAACGAAAAAGAGCTTGCCGACTTGCTCTTCGCGTGGCGCGTGTGCAAGCACGTCAAGTCCAACGCCATCATATTCGCCGCCGACGGACGGACCGTAGGCATAGGCGCCGGACAGATGTCGCGCATAGACTCGACGCGGATAGCGGTCATAAAATCCAAAGAGGCAGGGCTGTCCATCGAGGGCGCGGCCCTGGCCTCCGACGCATTCTTCCCGTTCCGCGACAACATAGACCTTGCGGCTTCGCACGGCGTCACCGCCGTCATCCAGCCCGGCGGCTCGATAAAAGACGACGAGGTCATCCGGGCCGCGGACGAACACGGCATCGCGATGGTGGTCACGGGCATAAGGCACTTCAGGCACTAAGACGGTTATCGGTTATCGGGAAAATATTGTTCTCATGCCGTTCACTGATAACCGTTCACGGATAACGGATAACTTGTTTTGGAGAAGATATAAATGAAGATACTCCTTATCGGAAGCGGCGGCAGGGAGCACGCCCTCGCATGGAAGCTCGCGCAGAGTCCCCTTGTGAAAAAACTCTACATCGCGCCCGGAAACCCGGGCACGGCCTCAATCGGCGAGAACTGCATCATACCGGCCGAGGACGTTAGCGAGCTGAAGGCCTTCGCAATCGCCAACGCCGTCGACCTCACCGTAGTCGGCCCGGAGCTGCCGTTGACGCTCGGCATCGTGGACGCGTTCGAAGAGGCCGGGCTGAAGATATTCGGCCCTTCACGGAGCGCCGCCGAGATCGAGTCCAGCAAGGTCTTTGCCAAGGCCGTCATGAAACGGCACAAGATACCGACCGGATACTCGAAGACCTTTGACGATATAACCGAGGCCCTGGACTATGCGGACACGCACACCCCGCCATACGTTATAAAGGCCGACGGCCTTGCCGCGGGCAAGGGCGTCATCATCTGCCATACCGTTGAAGAGGCACGGTCCGCCATCAACCTCATCATGAAGAAAAAGGCCTTCGGCAGCGCGGGCAGACGGATAATCATCGAGGAGTTCCTTACCGGCGAGGAGGCGTCTTTCCTGGCCCTGACCGACGGCAAGACAGTCCTGCCGCTTGCGCCGGCGCAAGACCACAAGGCCGTCTTTGACAACGACGCCGGACCTAATACCGGCGGCATGGGCGCGTACTCGCCTGCCCCGGTAATAACGCCGGCGCTCGAGGCCGAGATAATGGACACCATAATGAAGCCGGTGATCGCTGCAATGGAGAGCGAAGGCAGACCGTACAAAGGCGTCCTCTATGCCGGCATCATGGTATCCGGCAACAGGCCCAAGGTACTCGAGTTCAACGCGCGCTTCGGCGACCCCGAGACCCAGCCCATGATGATGCGCCTTGAAAGCGACCTCGCCGAACTCCTCCTTGCGACCGTTGAAGGCAGGCTCGCTCAGGTTGATATCAAGTGGTCGCCCAAGCCCGCCGTCTGCATTGTAATGACCTCGGAAGGCTATCCGGGCGAATACCCCATCTCAAGGGAGATACGCGGGCTCGACAAGGCGGCAGGGCTCAAGGACACGGTCGTATTTCACGCGGGCACATCATTTAGGGAAGGCCGCATACTCACCTCCGGAGGCAGGGTCCTGGGCGTGACCGCGCTCGGCACGGACATAAAGGACGCCATCAACAAGGCATACGCCGCCGTCAAGCTCATCTCCTTTGACGGCGCGCATTACAGGAAGGATATCGGCGCAAAGGCTATCAAGGCTTAGCTGGCGTAAAGAAAGAATCCCTGACTCTATAAGAGGTATATTATGGCAGTAAGACCCGTCGTAGGCATCGTCATGGGTAGCGACTCGGACCTTCAGGTGATGGAGGAGGCGGCCGCGATATTAAAGGCGTTCGCCGTGCCATACGAGATGCTCATCTCAAGCGCGCACAGGACTCCCGGCAAGACCGCGGACTACGCGAAGGCGGCTCGCAAGCGCGGGATAAAGGTCATCATCGCGGGCGCGGGCTTGGCCGCGCACCTGGCCGGTTTCATAGCGGCCGAGACCACGCTGCCGGTCATAGGCGTGCCAATGGAGGCGGGCGCCCTCAAGGGCCTTGACGCGCTCCTGTCCACCGTGCAGATGCCCGGCGGGGTTCCGGTTGCAGCCATGGCAATAGGCAAACCCGGCGCAAAGAACGCCGGCCTCTTCGCAATCGAGATACTCGCCACGTCCGATGCAAAGCTCAGCGCCGCCATGACAGCCTATAAGAAGAAGATGGCCAAGGACGTGGCGGCCAAGGCAAGGAAGTTAAGCGGCAAATAATAATTCGCGCCCGGTTGAATAAGTTGCCCGCGTGTTCAGCGCCTTGTTTTTTACGCTTGTCGCCGCTTATACGGAACGATAATAATTGGTGTCCACTTGTCCTCCCCCCGCAAAACAAGGCCCGTAACCATTATGGCATCTTCGCCTCTTGACATGGCCGCGACCTGCGTTAAGGACGGCGGCATCATCGTCTATCCGACCGAGACCTTCTATGCCATGGGCGCGGACCCGTTCAATTCGCAGGCAATAAAGAGGCTCTGCCTTCTCAAGGGCAGACCAGCGTCAATGCCGATATCCGTCATAGTCAAAGACGTTGCAATGCTCAGCCGCATCACGCCTATTGTCACGCCCCTTGCCCGCAGACTGATGAATAGGTTCTGGCCCGGCCCGCTTACCGTCATATTCGATGCGCTTGACAACCTTTTGCCGGAGCTGACCGCCAACACCCGGACCATCGCCGCGCGCGTATCGAGCGATCCGGTCTGCCAACGGCTCCTGTCCGTACTCGACGCGCCCATCACGGCCACGAGCGCAAACCCATCCGGCATGCCGCCTCCGGTTGACGCGTCAGAGGCCGTCAAATACTTTAACGGGGATATCGACCTGTTGATAAACGGCGGCAGGCTCAAAGGCAAGGCAGGCTCGACCATCCATCCCGTCCCTGTGCGGCAGCGTCAGCAGCCGTCCGCGCCCGTCCACAAGCGCGGCGCAGTGCGGCAAGACCTTTGCCGCGTCTTCCTGCACAAACCCCTTATGCGCGCTTAAAAACCCGTCCACAACCGCGTCCGTCTCCATCGGCTCCAGCGAGCAGACCGAGTAAACGATGCGGCCTCCGGGCCTCACGTATTGCGCAAGGTTATCAAGCAGCGCCGACTGCCTTGCTGCAAGGTCTTTGATATCCCCGGAGCCCCTTCGCCATTTTATTTCAGGCGTCCTGCCTACGACCCCGAGCCCCGAGCACGGCGCGTCGCACAGTATCCCGTCATACTCGCCAACGGCCTTCGAAGGCAGGGGCCGGGAGGCATCCGCCTCAATAGAAGTTATTATCGTTACGCCGAGACGCGAGGCCGTCTCACCTACGAGGTTAAGCCGCCTCGCGTCCTTGTCAAGCGCGCATATCGCGCCCTCATTCTTCATGAGCGCCGCGATATGCGTCGTCTTTCCGCCGGGCGCGGCGCAGGCGTCGAGTATGGTCTCACCCGGCTTCGGCGCAAGGAGATGTGCTATCATTTGCGAGCCCTCGTCCTGCTGATAAAAACCCCGGTCATCCAACGCAATAACGCCGGAGGTTATGTGAACGCCGTCGGGCGAATAACGCGCAGCCTCGCACACGGCCCCGCCTTGGACAAGGGCGGCCATGACATCAGACCGGGTTGCGGCCAGCGTGTTCACGCGCAAGGTCTTTGGCGGAGGGGCAAGATTGGCCTTGCAAAGCTCGCGCGCCCCATCAGCTCCGAACCGCTCAATCCACTCCGCGACCAGCCATTGCGGATGCGAATAAAAGATACTGATATGTCTGAGCGGGTCGTCTTCAAAGGCAGGGAATACGACCCTGGCCTTGTCGATTGCGGCGTTTCTCAATACCGCGTTGACAAACCCGGCCTTCTTCAGCCCGCGTGGCTTGATGAGTTCCACAGAGCCGTTGATGGCGGCCGGGACCGGGATATTATCCAGGATATATATCTGGTATATGCCGAGGCGTAGGGCGTTTAAGACGCTGTGTTCGAGTTTTTTCGTCTTTACAACGGAGAAGACGTCGATTATCCAGTCAAGGCGCGCCCTGTACCGCAAGACCCCATAGGTCAGCTCGGTTGCAAGGGCGCGGTCTTTGGACCCTACGGATGGCAGAACGGTTGCAAGGAGCGCGTCGGCGTATCCGCCTAGCTCGACCCTGTCGAGCACGTGCAGGGCCGCCTCGCGGCCGTTCATATACACACCGCCTTTGAACCGCGCAAGCGCGCCGCAGACCGGCCGATTGTCGCGGCGCATCCGCGGACAGAGCCGCCTATGACCGCCGCGCTACAGCTCAAAGAGGTCGCGCCTCCTGTCCTTGAATATATCGTTTACAGGCGTTATCAGCTTTCTGCGCGCAAGGCGCACGTCTATCTCGACGCTCGCGGAGCGCGCCTTCGACCTGCCCGCTGCCGCAAGGACGCGGCCGTCCGGCGCTGTCACCTGGCTCAGACCGATAAACCGCAGGCGCTTGCCCGGCCTGCGCTCCTCCGTGCCGACCCGGTTCGCGGTTATGGTATAGACGCGGTTCTCAAGCGAGCGCGTCACCATGGCGGCCGGACAGTACGGCAGCACGAGGTTCGACGGCTGGGCTATCACGTCCGCGCCCTTGAGCGCGAGGGTGCGCGCCGCCTCTGGAAAGACCCAGTCGAAGCATATCATCATGCCGACCCTGATTGCGCCGATATTATAAACGTTAAACCGGGTGTCACCCCTGTCGAATATCCTCTTCTCGTCCCAAAAGAGGTGCGCCTTCCTGTAGACGCCGACGAGCCCTTTCGGCCCGACGAGCATCGCGGAGTTATAAACGCGCCTTCCGTCGCGCTCGGCGAACCCGGCCACTATGTGCGCCTTCTTCACCTTCGCCGTTTGAATGAGGTGGGAGGCCGCCTTGCCGGTTGCCGCGTCCTCGGCAAGGGCTAAAGCCTCTTTGCGCGAGCGGAACTGATAACCGGTAGAGAATAATTCGGGCAGGACGATAAGCCCTGCGTCGAGCTTCGTTATCCGCCTTACCGCGTCAGCGATATTAGTGTCGAGCGCGCCGAAGACCGGGTGAGTCTGTATAAAACCGGCTTTCATAAATTATAAAACTCCTTAAAAAAAGAAAAGGGAGACAGAACCAACCGGGCCGGGCATAACGCCCGTGGACCGTTTCTCTCTCCCGTCTTCTTTTGCGCTATGTGAGGCCCTTAGCAGCAGCCTCTCTTCTTTGCCGGCGCTTTCTTGGCGGTTGACTTCTTCGCGGTTGTGGTCTTCTTCTTTGCCGCCGGCTTCTTTGTTGTTGCCATCTCGACTCCTCCTTCGATTAGAGGTTATACGACAACACCACCGTTACTAATCAAAAATAGCACCAAAATATTTTTGTGTCAACTTTTTCCATCTCTTTTTTTTTACGTCTCCGACCGGCGTTGACCGGCAACGCGCCGTGTGCTAAGTTTATGGACATGGATAAGAACGCCGCAAGCCGTGAGATAGCGCGTCTGCGCGAAGAGATAAACCGCCACAACCGGCTCTACTACGTCCTCGACAACCCGGTTATCACGGACGCCGAGTACGACAGGCTCATGCGTTCGCTCGTCAAACTCGAAGAAGAGTTCCCTTCGCTCGTCACGCCCGATTCCCCGACCCGACGCGTCGGCGCAAAGCCGCTTGAGTCTTTCGGCCCGGTCACGCACACCGTGCCGATGCTCTCGCTCGATAACGCCCTTAACTCCGAAGAGGCCGTTGAATTCGATTTGCGCGTCAAACGGTTTTTAAAACTCGCCTCCGAAACCGATATCGAGTACGTTGCCGAACCGAAGATGGACGGCCTTGCAATCGAGCTCGTCTATGATAACGGCAGCCTTGTCAGCGGCTCTACGCGCGGCGACGGCGTAACGGGCGAGGACGTGACGCAGAACCTGAAGACCGTCCGCTCGATACCGCTCAGGCTTGCGCCTGATGCGGCTTCAAGGATAACCATCCCGTCCCGGCTTTCCGTGCGCGGCGAGGTATTCCTGCCGCTTGAGAGTTTTAAAAGACTCAACAAAGAACGCGAAGCAAAGGGCGAGCCGGTCTTTGCAAACCCGCGTAACGCCGCCGCAGGCTCTCTTCGCCAGCTCGACCCGGCTGTCACGGCAACGCGGCCGCTAGATATCTTCTGCTACGGCATAGGCGAGATCGAAGGCGCGCAGTTCGCCACGCACTTTGAGGCGCTTGAGTTTCTCAAGGCCGTCGGCCTCAAGGTCAACCCGCACGTCAAGGTCGTCAAAGGCATACAAAAAGCATTGAAATACCATGAAGATATGGAGCGCGGACGCGACGACCTCGACTACGACATCGACGGCGCGGTCATCAAGGTCAACAGCCTTGAGCTTCAGACGCGCCTCGGCGCGATTGCCAGAAGCCCAAGATGGGCGATTGCGTATAAATTCGCGCCTCGACAGGAATCGACCCGCGTTATCGATATAAAGGTTCAGGTGGGCAGAACGGGCGCGCTCACTCCGGTGGCCGTGCTGGAACCCGTGCAAGTGGGCGGGGTTACCATCGAGCACGCGACCCTGCATAACGCCGACGAGGTGGCGCGCAAGGACGTGCGCGTCGGAGATACCGTAATCGTCCAGCGCGCAGGCGACGTGATACCGGAAGTG
>JACRNO010000023.1 GCA_016234855.1 Deltaproteobacteria bacterium
AAAGGACGGGGATTCCGTTTTATTGGGCAGGCAGGGATATTGAGAAGGACGAGCCGCAGACCGCGAATATGACGCCGTGCCCTGATTGTATGGGCGCGGTATACAAATATTGATAATCAGGATGCAGGGGTGAGAGCGATGGCGCATGCGGGAATGATGCCGTATAACGGCGAAGAGTATTTCGACCTGAAGCTTGGCAATATAAACCGCAGGCTCCCCCTCGTAAAGATAAACCGGACTACGTGGATTGCGTCGTTCGTGATGCTCGGCGACGTGCGTCTGATAGAGCATTGCGCCGAGCTGATATTACAGAAGGTGAGGCCGGGTTTCGATATTGTGGCTGTGCCTGAGGCAAAGGCGATACCGCTTGCGCATTCAGTGGCGCGCCTTGCCGGCGGGAGCGAATACAACATCCCTTATTGCGTCTTTCGCAAGTCTCAGAAGGTCTATATGCAAGGCGAGCTTTCCGCGCCGGTCACGTCCATCACAACCGCTCATCAGCAAAGGCTCTATCTCGACAGTTTGGATGCGGGGAAGATGCGCGGGGCCCGGGTGCTCTTTGTGGACGATGTCATTTCAACGGGCTCAACCCTTGCCGCCTGTGCCGGACTTGTAAGGCTCGCAGGCGGTCTCCTTCATCAGACTGCCGCCGCTTTGATAGAGGGCGGCGCAGAGCCGGATAAACTAAGGGCGCACGCGCAGTATACGCTCGTTCATCTGGCCGCCATACCGGTATTTTACGGCCCGGAGAGCGCGGCGTGACCTTTACCGATTATATCCTGCGCTCCGCCAGACTTGTTGACGTTAAAAGACGGGAGATAAGACGCGCCGAAATAAGGGTTTCAAACGGCAGGTTTGTATCTGTTGAAGAGGCTGGAAAGACCGTTGCAAAAGGAATAAAGGCCATCGATTGCAGCGCGGTATTCGTCTCGCCGGGCCTTATTGACGGCCACACACATACGGAACTTTCGCTCATGAGTATGGCGCCGTTCGCGCAGATGCTCTTGCGCAGCGGGACTACCGCGGCCATCATCGACCCGCATGATTTTGTAAACGTCGTAGGTATGAGAGGACTTAAACTCTTGCAAAAAGAGGCCGTCAAAACACCGCTGCGAGCATTTTTCATGGCCCCTTGCTGCGTGCCGTCCGCCGCAGGGCTTGAAGACAGCGGTGTGCGGCTTACATACGCCGACGTGGCGGGGGCGTTAAGTTCAGAGCGCGTGTTGGGATTGGCCGAGGTCATGGATACGGCAAGGCTCCTTCGCCGCGATAGAGCCCTCTTGAAGATGATTAAGACGGCGGGAAAGCTGAATAAGGTGGTTGACGGTCACTGTCCGGCCCTTTCATTGCAGGACGAGTCGCGTTACCTTCGCATCAGCAGGGCGAAGACCGAGCACGAGTCCGTATCAATTGCCGAGATATTGAGGAAGCACAGGCGCGGGCTCTGGGTGCATCTGCGCAGGAGCTCGTTTGGCCGCGAGTATCCGTACGCGGAAGTCTTCAGAAAGACCAAGGGCGAAAGGTTGATGCTCTCTACCGACGGATGCGTCTCTCCGGTGGACGTAATGAGGGAAGGTCATATCTCGGCGTTTGTAAGAGAGCTGATAGCAGCGGGCGTAAGGCCGGTTGACGCCGTTTGCGCGGCCACCATAAACCCCGCGCTTTGTTATGGGCTTGACAGGGAGATAGGTTCTATTGAAGCGGGTAAAAGGGCCGATTTTATACTCATGAAGGATTTGAACGGGTTTGCGCCTTACAAGACCTTTATCAATGGTAAGGACGTTACAAAGACGAAGGCCGCTCGAATGACCTTTCCGGTGTATGCATTGAATACCGTCAAGGCCAAATCACCGGATCTGGATGCGTTGAGGATACAATTGCCGCGTAATATGCGCGCCCTCTCTCGCGTGACGGTCAATGTGATTGGGCTAAGAGACGGCTCGCTTATAACCGAAAAAAAGCGCGCTCAGATGAAAAATTCCAACGGCGTAGTAAACGCCGACCCAAAGAGAGACATATTAAAGGCCGTTGTGCTGGAGCGGTTCAGCAACGCAGGCCGTCCGCAGGCTGGGTTTGTAAAGGGTTTCGGATTAAAGTCCGGCGCATTCGGCGGCTCGATAGGCCAGGACTGTCAACATATCTGCGTCATCGGCTGCGATGACAAGGATATCATCACCGTAATCGACAGGGTGATAAGGGAACAGGGCGGTATATTTTACGCAAAGGACGGCCGCATGCTTGATGGGTTACGGCTGCCGCTCGGCGGCATCATGACGAACCGTCCGGCAACAGAGGTGGCGAAAAGGCTCGAAAGACTCGAGGCGCTCCTCAGGCGCAGCGGCGTAAAGGTCGCTTCTCCGTATCTGACGCTTTCCTTGCAGATTACGCTTGCCGCCATACCCGCGCTGAAACTTACCAACCGCGGACTTTTAGACGCAGGCTCGGGCGCGTTTATAGACGTTGTAAGGAGCAGGTGAATGAACGGTTTTGAAGCGCAATTCGGCGCTGCGGCCAGGTGCCTTCTGAACAACGGATTCGGCGAGACGCCTGTGGGCATAATACTCGGCACAGGCATGTCTGAGGCGGCAGATATCATCGACGTCAGGGAACGTATCTCCTTTATAGACCTGCCTGGCCTGCCGGCGTCATCGGTCGCATTCCAATCGCCGTCGTTTATCAGCGGCATGGTCGGCCGGACGCCGGTCGTTTGCGCGGACGGCAGGTTTCACTTCTACGAAGGCCACACGATGCGCGAGGTCGTGTCCATCGTATACCTGATGCACAGGCTCGGCGTCAAGCGGCTCTTCGTCAATAGCGCCGTCGGCGGAATCAATAAATCGTACGTTCAGGGAGACCTTGTAATGGTCTCGGACCATATCAACCTGTCGACGCTCAACCCGCTTATCGGCCTGCGCGGCGCGGACGGCAGGATGCTATTCCCGAATATGATAGACGCGTATGACGCGGATATGTCGAGTCTGTTTAAAAAAGTCTCGGCGGCTAACGCCATAACCGTTAAGGAAGGTGTGCTTGCGTATCTGCCTGGCCCGGCATTTGAGACGCGAAGCGAGCTTCGGATGCTGGCCGCTCTCAAAGCCGACCTCGTTGGCTGGTCCATGGTGCCGGAGGTCTTGTTTGCCCGCGCCCTGGGTATCGCGGTCTGCGGTATATGTTGCGTATCCGACGTCTCAGACCCTGACGTTGTCATCGAGGCGGATATAGACGATATCGTAAAAGTCTGCAAAAAAGCCGCGCCTGATTACGCAGCGCTGCTAAATGACAGTATCAGGACGATGAGTCCGGCCGGTAAACCATGAAGATACTTTTCATCATAAACGTCTCAGACCTGGGCTTTGAGGAGCCGCTCGGCGCGCTTTACATAGCAAGCGCGGCCAAGCGCGCAGGTCATACGGTCGAGGCCGTTGAGAACGACCTTGCGGCCATTGAGACAAAGATTGCCCGGTTGAAACCCGACCTGCTCGCGATAAGCGTGCTTACGCCGTCGTTTCCGTATCTCTATAAGCTGCTGCGCGAGGTCAAGCGGCGGTATGATATACCATCGATAGTCGGCGGCCCACATGCGACCCACTTTCCGGAGATATTGAAGGAAGAAGGCATTGATTATGTATTCAGGGGCGAGGGTGAGGTCTCTTTTGTAAAGTTTCTCGACCGTTTCGAACGCAAGCAGCCTATGGACGGCGTTGAGAACCTCTCATACATAAAAGACGGGCGGTTGGTCTCCAACCCGCTTGCGCCGCTTATCGAGGACCTCGATGCGGTCGCATTCCCGGACCGCGAGCTTCTTTCCGGCTTCGACCAGTTCGCGCGCTCGGACGTGCGCTCGGTCATGGGCAGCAGGGGATGCCCGTATCAGTGCAGCTACTGTTTCAACAACCAGTATCAGGGGATGTATAAAGACCTCGGCAAGAAACTCCGTCTTAGGAGCGTTGATAACGTAGTCGCCGAATGCAAGGAACTGAAGGAGAGATATCACGCTAAGATGATCCACTTCTTCGACGATATATTCCCGTTCAAGTCCGCATGGGTCGAGGAGTTCGCCGAGAAATACAGCCGCGAGGTAGGGCTGCCATTTCTGACTAATACGTCCTTTAACGTGTGCAGCGAGCATTACCTTCAAAATCTCGCAAAGGCTGGGTGCAAGTGTCTGCTCATCGGCGTCGAGACAGGCAACGAATACTTCCGCGAGAAGATACTATTCAGGAAGATGAAGAACTCGATGATGATTGAAAAGGCAAAACTCATCCACTCGCATGGGATACGGATATATACGCAGAACCTTATCGGCCTTCCGTACGGCAGTCTCGAACTTGACCTTGAGACGCTGCGCGTCAACATCGCCCTGAAGGCCGACTATGCCGGCGCATACCTGTGCCAGCCGTACCCGGGAACGCCGATAGAGCGGATGGCCAAGGAGGCCGGGCTCTTCGAGGAGGAGAAGGAATTCAACAGGTCGTTTTACTACTCAAGCAAGATAAGGATTGCGGATAGAAGGCAGGTAGAGCGGCTGCGGATACTCTTTCCCATAGTCGTGAACTTCCCCGTTCTCGTCAACTTTATTTATCTCTTTCTGAACCTGCCGGCCTGGCCCTGGGGCGTGACGGGCAAACTCCTTCACGGGTACAAGATCAAGACGGCCATACTCCGTTACAAGATGTCGGCGAGGGCCTTGACGAATCATATAAGGTTGTTTTTCAGGCGCCCCATCAACCGCATGGTGCTTAAAGAGAAGACGGAGCAGTCATGACTTGGAAGACGCACACGGTTCAAGCCGCAATCACGGCCGCGGCAGCCTCCGGATACCTGACGGCCGCCGAGGTAGCGGCGCTTTTTGCGAGCATCATACTCATCGACGTAGACCACTACTTCGACTTTGTCGTGGTATGCGGCAGGTATTCGATAAGGGATATGTTCAAGTTTCACAGGTACGTGTGGGAACACAAGTACGGGATATACGGACTGAACGTCTTTCACACGCTGGAGGTTTTTGCGGCCTTATTCGTTCTCGGATTTTTGAACCGGTATTTCTGGATAATCCTGGCGGGGTTCGTGATGCACATGGCGCTCGACCTGATTTCTCTCCTGCATCACGGCATCATCTTCAACAGGGCGTTCTCGATTATCGAGTATCTCATAAGAAGGCGGGCCCCGTCGGCCAATGGTTATCCCGTGCCTGATGAAGCCTTCTGGGACGAACCCTGACAGACGGGCGAGCACACGGTGTTAATGATTAACAGGGCGAATTCAAAACAAACTTCAAACACGGAGACGATATGGGACTGAGCGAAAATACCGGTTACGTGACCGGGCTCGTTATGGGAAGGGCGCTTAAAAGAAATATCCCCCTGACCGTGAGCATTACCGTAACCAACAGGTGCAACTATAAGTGCATATATTGTTACGGCGCATATTACGACCGCAAGGACAAGGACGTTCCGACAAAGACATGGTGCGACCTTATAGACGAGCTTGCGGGCATGGGCACAAAGATGATACATCTCGGCGGCGGCGAACCGCTCCTGCGTAACGACATAGACGTGATTATCGCCAAGGTCAAGGATAACGGTATGATATGCCGGATCAACACGAACGGCGCTCTTATCCCGAAGATGATAGACAAGCTGAGGCGCGTCGATTCCATCTGCGTAAGCCTCGACGGAAAAGAAGCGGCCAACGACAGGAACCGGGGCGCGGGCACATTCAAGGAGATTATCGCCGGGATAAAATGCTCCAAGGAAAACGGGATATCCACGCACGTAAGCGCGACCGTTACAACCAACTCCATTGAGGCGGCCGACGAGGTGCTCGACCTCGCCAACGAGATCGGCTTTATGGTCGAATTCGGTCTCCCGTACGAGCAGACGACGGCCAACAAGGATATCGATGCGGTAAAACTCCGGGACGAGCACCTTAAAAAGTTTCTCAGAAGGATACTCAAGTACAAGGCCGAAGGCCGGCCCATATTCTACTCTGACTCGACATACGAGTACGCGCTCAACTGGCCCGTGCCTTACAGCGTCAAACTGATGTATGACGAGCCGCCGAAGGGATTCAAGAAGATAGACTGCTACATGGGCAAGTACATGTGCTTCGTTGACGGCGACGGCATGGTATACCCGTGCGGCCAGCTCATAGGGGCGTTTCCCGCGCTCAATTTCATGGAAGTGGGTTTTAAAAAAGCGTGGGAGAATCTTGAGCCGAACAAGAAGTGCAAGACGTGTTATTGTCCGTGCTTTACGGAGTTCAACCAGCTCTACGGCCTCAAGGTCAACGTCATGGCGAATAACGCCTTGCGCGAGATAAAAGGCATATTGAAGCGCAAGGACAAACACGTCCCTACCGGCCGCGCGCGCTGACCCGCCGCAACCGGCGGAGACAGGCAGAATGTATCAACCAAGGGAGCGCGCCAGCCGCGCATGGAAGGGGATAATCGATGCCGCATCTTACATGGGTAGTCTACGGCAAGCTGCTTACCGAACAACACTCCATAATGACACTCTCTTCCACGTTGAAGAGAGATGGCGTGGAGGTCTCGCTTATCTACACCAACAGCGTCAAAGACGTCTACAGGCGGCTTCGCGTGCTCAAGCCTGACGTGGTCGCGTACTCGCTCATGTTCGGAAGCCACAGGCGCTACATACCGGTCTCGCATGGGATACGGCGCGAGTTCCCGGATATCGTTCAGGTCGCGGGCGGGCCGTATACGACGTACTTCCCCGAGTCCATTGACGAGCTCTCACTCGACGCCATCTGCATAGGAGACGGTGACATCACCCTGCCGCGATATCTAAGGTCGCGTTTCGGGGGCGAAGGGGGCGAAGGTGGCGGGGTCGACGGTTTTCACATACGCGATAACGGATGTATAAAGAAGACGCCGGTCGGCAATCTTTTGAATGATATGGATTCACTGCCGTTCCCGGACAGGGAACTTTTCTACTCTCAGGACACGCTCCTGAGGAATCAGGAGTTCAAGTCATTTCTATCTGGCAGGGGCTGTCCTTATTTGTGCAATTACTGTTTCAATCACAAGTTCAACGAGATGCACAAGGGCAAGGGGAATATCATCCGTAAAAAATCGGTGGACTATTTCATCGAGGAGATTGACGAAGTAAAAAAACGCTATGGGCTCCAGTACATCATCTTTGAAGACGACGTGCTGACGATTAAAAAGGACTGGTTTCAGGAGTTTGCCGAGAAGTTCAAAAAAAAGATTAACGTCCCGTATATCTGTTACATAAGGCCGAATCTCGTAAGCACGGATGTTGTTACGCTGCTTAAGGCGAGCGGGTGCCACATCGTCCGCATGGCTATAGAGACGGGTAACGAAGACGTCAGGACGAGGGTACTCAATCGCTCCATGTCCAACGAGCAGATTATAAAGGCCGCCGATATCATACATGCGGCCGGGCTCAAGTTGAGCGTCTCGAATATGATAGGGCTGCCGACCGAGACCCTGACAAACACGTATGAGACCATAGACCTCAACATCAGATGCCGGGCCGAGCATCCTTCCGCGCAGTTCTTCATGCCGTATCCCGGGATGGAGCTGACAAAGATTGCCGTTCGCACCGGGTATTTCGACCCAAGCCGGTTAAGTGAGCTTGAGAAGAATACCTGGAAGACCTCGCCGCTGAACTTCGACGCCGATACAAAGAAGAAGATGGAGAAGATTCAGAAGGTGTTCGCGCTGATTGTGCGCGTCCCGGCCATCAAAAAATATCTCCCGGTTATTTACAGGATGCCGTCGGTGCTTCTCTACTATCTCTCCATGCTGGTCAAGATATATATCGTAGTCGATTACCTGCCCCCGGTAAAGGTCAGCATCGCGCAGCGGACCAGGGTGTTGTTCAGGTTTTTCAGTTTTTACGGGTAGTGTTATTCCAGAATTATTCATACGGAACTCAACAGTTGTAAAATCTAAAACAACGCGGAACCTTAATGACGATACTCTTCTACAGTCTGATAGTTATGACGCCGCTCCTCTTCCTTCTCAGAAGGCCGAGGCGCGAACTTCTGGCCGCCGTCGGTCTTGTGGCGCTTTTTCTTCTCATCAACGGAAGGTTCGCTGCCGGTGCCCAGACCGTTTCGTGGGACACGCTCTTCTGGTCGACGGAGTTTCAGTACATACGCGAACTCCTGCAGTCTGGGCATCTGCCGGGGTGGAACCCGTTTTTTAACTCAGGTGAGCCCCTATATATGTATCATCAGCATTACGCCATGTGGCAGTGGTTCGCCTTCGCGCTCATCGACAAGATAATACCGGCAAATCCGGTCGCGCTCTTTAACCTTTCATTCCTGTTTCTATTCGTTTTCTACAACGTGGGATGCTATCTCTTCCTTACCAAGCTATTCAAAGACGGTAGGGTGATATTATACACGTTCGCCGTCTCGCTCTTTTCCGTGGGCTTCGTCATGCACTTTCAGGAGTTCGAGTCGTTGCACTTCAGCATCTATTTTCCCTACATACTCTACTTCCTCGACGAATTCGCCGAACAGGGAAGGTGGGATGCACTTGCGCTCGCATTCGCGTTGCTCGGCGTTGCTGTCAACGCATACGTCCCGCATTACCTCGTGCTCGCACTTTTGATATTCATTGCTTCGTATCTTGTTTTTATGGAAAGGGCTTATATAAAGAAGCCCTCATTCAGCTCGAAGACGTTCGTGACCGTCGCCGGGGTTATTCTCATGGCCATTGCGGCGGCGCCAGTCTTCTATATATTCACCAGGTGGAGTGCTTTTACCTCTCCGATGAGGACTGGTCTGGAGGACTACATGAATCCGGTTCAGGCGGTGACTGGGCACCACCAGGAATGGAAGGCGCTATTCAGCTTCTTCGATATCTCAGGATACACATCAATGAGGGGGAAGCTCTTCATAGGCATCATCCCGGTCACGCTTGCGGTCGTGGGCGCATTCAGGTCGGTAAATAGGTTCCGATGGGCCGTCATGTTTGCCGCAGTCATTATCTATTTTGTGAGCATGGGGAGAAACTCGTTCTTCTACGTCATCATCCATTACGTGCCGACCTTTGCAAACATTCGCAACTATGTTGAATTCGAGGTTTTTGTCCAGTTTTTCGTCGTCTGTCTCTCAGGCATGGGACTGGAGGTCATACTTGGGTTGAAGGAGGATGAGAAGATGGCGGCGCTTGTCCAGTGTCTTGCCGTCATAGGCATAACCACTCTTGCATTTGCCGCCGTATGGTTCCATGAAAAGTTTTACGGCGAGGAGCACCTGGTTACGACCTCTATGTATGCGGTTTTTATTGCATTGTCGGCGGCGGCGCTGGCCCTTCTCATTCAGACGAGGTCGTCTAAGGCGTTTACGTTTTTCTTTCTCGCGCTCATATTCAGCCTTGCGAGTTTCCAGTGGTTTTTCGGTTATCTCAACTATCAGAAGATCAAGGCGTCGAAAGCTGGCGATGAGGTGGCAAGACTGAATGAGTTGCTTTCAAAAAATCTTGAGTTTGTTTGGAAGCCGACACGCGTCATTACGTATGAACAAAGGTTGCGTGTGGCCGAGGACTACAATACCTTCGAACCGGCGCTTGACGGCGTGGAGCGCGCATTTGCCGAACCCGTGGAGAAGAACCTTCTCATAACCAAGAGGTACTATGATCTTCGCGATTTGCGTAACGATACCTTTGAGTACTTCGGTGTGGGATACCCTAAGATTTTTCTTACGAACAGTCTTACCGCAGTGCCGGGCGAAGATGTAATAGCGGCCATGAAGGCCGGCTACCAGGACTTTCTCGAAAAAGGCACGGTATTTTTCGCGCGTGAGGATCTGCCAATGACGACGGAGGTGGATGCGTTGGGTAATATCGAGGCGCGCTATGCCTTAGACATTACGCCCATGGATCGGACGGGTCAGAGTCACGCGGCAGCGAGAGATAATGACGGCGTCTACGGCTACAAGGCCCCAGATGGTGTCAAGACAGGCGCGCAAGCTCAAACCGCGCATGATGAGAACGGCATGTTTGGCGTAAAGCAGGACTTGGCCGATGGAGACGGTGAAAAATTATATGGATGGAAGGTCTTGAATTCATCCAGTGCCTCGCTGATGGATATGAATATGACATACTCCGGTAGCCTCGTGGTGGCGTTGAACACGGCGAACACGTACTTCTGGGATGAGGTTTTTTCCGCGCCTTTTGTCTACAAGGAGGTTGCAGGCGACTTCGACGTGGAGACGCATATCGAGGCTAACCACAATAAAGATAATGAGTTGGCGGGCTTGCTCTTGCGAGACACGAGAGGGGAGGAGGCTAACTGGGTCAGTTTTTTCGTGGGTCACTCAGGTGGGCGTCAGGTCAATTATATAACAAACACGAAAAACGGCAAGAGCAGCTTTGTGATGCCAAAGACCGATAATTTTTATATGAGGGTGACCCGTATTGGCGAGATATTGTCGCTTTATTCCAAGCGCGGCGTGGACGATCCATGGATGCTCAGGGCGCGTTATGCCCGCCCGGATTTCGGAAGGGTGCTTGAGGTTGGCCTCGCAGTGCAGGCCAATAACGCCTCCGGTACGTACATGGCGCGTTTTGATTATATGAGGCTTAAAGACGTCGGGCACATATATGCGAACAAGCGTGAGGGACAAATAGACGTCATGGGATACGGTCCGGATAAACTGAGCGTGTCAGTCAACGCGCTACGCCGGTCGACCATAGTCTACCTTCAAAACTATGACAAGGACTGGCGCGCATATGTGAACGGAAACGAGGCACCGATACTGAGGGTGAATTACAACTTTCAGGCAGTGATGGTGCCGGGCGGATCCAGCGTGGTCGAGTTTCGCTACGTGTCGCCGTATACTTATCTCTTTGCGCTGCACCTCGGCGCGTCGGTAATAACCGTTCTGCTGATGGCCGTATATTTGACGAAAACCACCGAGGTGATGAAATGATGGCCGCGTTTTACATACCGCTCTTGCTCGCGCCGTTTGTCTTTCTTCTGAACAGAAATAAAAAGGAAATGGCATGTGCTCTTGCGCTCGTAGCTATATTTCTACTTATTCATGTAAGGTTCCTGAGCGGCCAGGAAACGGTGTCGTGGGATTCACTCGCATGGTCACTTGGGCTTCAGCACATAAAAAACCTTGTACAAGCCGGGTACTTGCCTGGCTGGAACACGTATTTCAATAGCGGTGAGCCTATATATATATATCATTATGCCTATGCCTACTGGCAATGGTTCGTATTTATCATCATGGATTCGGCTATGCCGGTGAACCCCGTTGTCCTCTTCAACATGTTTTTCGTCTTTCTCTTCGTCTTCTACAACGTGGGGTGCTACCTGATCTTTCTCAAGGTTTTCAAGGACTGGAGGGTAGCGCTATTTTGTCTTGCCGTATCTGTCTTCTCGCTCTCGTTTGTCGTGTATTATGAGGAACATTCCTCATTTTACGTGAGCATCTACTTTCCGTACATCGTCTATTTCTTCCTTGAATTCATTGAGAGAAGGAACGCCCTGGGTCTTGCGCTTATACCAGTGCTCTTCGGGATGGCGGCAAACGTCTATGTGCCTCATTTCATCATACTTGCCTTCGTCGTATTTGTAGCGTCATACTTTGTTTTCATGGACAGGGAATATTATTACATCAGGCCGGACGCGTCCACGCTTGCAAAGGCGGGCAAAGGGCTTATCCTGGCACTTATTCTCCTGTTGCCGGCCATCTATGTCTATTACAGGTTCGGGGACTTCGTCTCGCCGGTAAAAAACGGCGCTGATAACATCCTGTCGCAGGATTCAACGGTGACAGGCCACCATCAGGAGTACAGGTCTCTTCTGTATTTCTTCGCGGTTTCGAGTTATACGGATGCGAGGTGTATCCTCTACATCGGGACATTGCCACTCGTGCTCGCAGGGATAGGCGCGTTCAAATCCTCCAACAGGTTCCGCTGGACCGTTCTCGCTGCGGCGTTGGGCATCTTCTTTATAAGCCTCGGCAGGAATTCTTTCCCATATCTCCTGATACATTATCTCCCTACATTCGGCTATATCCGCCAGTATGTAATTTTCGAGATATTCGTACAGTTTCTCGTCATTCTCCTTGCCGGAATGGGGCTTGAGTATCTAATGCGGATTACGGATGAGGAAAGGAAGGAGGCGTACATCTTGATCCTTACAGCTTTTGGCGCTGTGTTTCTCGTTTACGCGGGCATCAAGTATAGCGAGTTGAAGGCCGACGCCCCGGCCCTGGTGCCGGGCTCTTTGTACCTGACCTTTTTCGTCTTGTCTCTGTGCGCGGTGTTACTTCTGGTGCAATCGCGTTCCGTTAGACCCTACCTGCTCGTTATGACCGTAACCGTTCTTAGCGCAGGCACATTACAGTGGTATCTTGGAGACATGCACTATGACAGAATCAAGCACAGTACCGACGCCGGCGAGTTGAAACGCGTGAACGAGGTGCTTGGCAAAGATCACACTTTAAATTGGACGCCGTCAAGACATCCTGACTATAATCAGCGCATCCAGGTGCTTCGTTACAATACATTCGAGTCGGCGCTCGACGGCGAAGAGAAGAGTTTTTCAGAGCCGGTCGAATCCAATCTTCTCGTCAATAAACGGTATTATGAGCTTGCGCCGCTGCGGCTGGAGTTCGCGGAATTCTTCGGAGTGGATTATCCGAAGATATTCCTTACCGACGATTATAGTGTGTCATCCGAGGCGCGCGTGATACCGGCAATGAGAAGCGGCTATTACGATTATCTTTTTGATAAGAGAGTATGGTTCGCCGAGGAAGATCTCCTCGGTATAAACGGCGGCGGCAGCGGAGTGGCATTTGCGAACAATCTACCACAATACAAAAACGGCCGAGAAGCCAATGCGCCGCAGCCACATTACAGATGGCAGGATGAATTCAGCGCAGCCACAAAATTGAAAACGGGCTTGGGTAGCATATCGTGGATAGGTGATTGGTTCGTCCTTAATGCCGAAAACGCCGACTCTATCGACATAGATTCGTCCAACGCGGGTGTGCTCACGATAGACACGAACACGGTCAAGTCCTATCTGTGGGACTCGAATTTCACAGGCCCTTTTGTCTACAGAGAGTTAAACGGAGACTTTGACGTTGAGACGCATGTGACGTCGAATCATAGCTATGACAACGAATTCGCGGGCATAGTCATACGCAACCCTAATGCTGGAGGCGCGGAGAATTGGATCGCCATAGAGACAGGAAGTTCCGGTGGCAAGAGCGTTTTCTATATAATCAACACCACAAATGGTGTAAGCGCCGTTGAGACAGCATCGCCGATTGACGCTTACCTGCGTGCGGTTCGTTTCAGGAAAACGATATATCTCTATTCAAGACCCAAGGAGCGCGACGAATGGAAACTCCGCGCCCGTTACGTGCGTCCTGACCTTGGCTCAACGCTCCAGGTTGGGCTTGCGGCGCACCCGGATAATACCAAGGGCACATTTGTGGCGCAGTTCGATTACTACAGGGTTAAGGATAATTCGCATGGCTACGCCGAAGGGTTTGACCCGGTAAAGGTGGATGAGTATACGCCTGAGAAACTTTCGCTTTCGGTGGATGCGGCAAGACCGTCCTTTCTCGTGTATCTTCAGAACTACGACAAGGACTGGCGCGCATACGTCAATGGCGTTGAGATGCCGATATTGCGGGTCAACTATAACTTCCAGACGGTGACCGTGCCAAAGGGCAAGAGCAAGGTCGAGTTCAGGTATTCCTCCATATATAAGTATCTGCTTGGTGCGCATCTCGTCGCGGCGTTCTTCTCGGTTGGCGTGATGGTATACGCCTGCCGCAAAGCGGAGAAAGAATAATGATATTGATAAATCCGCAGAAGAACAGGCGCGACCAGCTTGGGGGCTTCGCAAACTATGTGCCGCTTAACGTGCCCTTTGGCATCGGTTTCCTTTCGGGGTATCTATTGATGAAGGGCAAGTCGGTGACGGTCGTGGACGAGGAGGTTACTCCGCTTACAACCGGTATGCTCGATGCGTATGTCAAGGGGGCGGCTGCGCCGCACATCTTCGGCATCTCGTGTCTGACGGCGAATATCAATAGAGGCCTCGAGATTGCTTGCCTGATAAGGGAACGTTTTCCGTCCGGCGTTATTCTCATGGGCGGCATACATCCTACGGTACTGCCTGAGGACGTCGTTAATAGCGGCGTCGTTGATGTCGTCGTAAGGAATGAGGGAGAGGTGACGCTCTTCCGTTTGTACGAGGCGATTAAGGCAGGGCTGGATTACAAAAATATTCAGGGCATAAGTTATCTTGAAGACGGAGCGGTCGTGCATAACGGCGTACCGCCCCTTGTTGACATGAAAGAGCTGCCCATATTCCCGTATCATCTTTTTGAGCCGCATCGAAAACGCTACAACTTCGGTTTTCTCACGTCTTCGCGCGGCTGCCCGTTCGATTGTATCTTCTGCAGCCAGCGCGCCATCACCGGAAGGACGTACCGCTTCATGAAGACCGACAAGGTGATTGAGACGATAGACTTGATGGTCAACAAATACGGCGAGCGCAACATCGTCTTTTCAGACGACAACTTCGTGGTCAATAAGAAGAGGATGACGGATATCTGCGACGCCATTGTTGACACTGGTCTCGATAAAAAGGCCGCGTTCATGTGCCAGTGCAGGGGAGACGCCATTACCCCGGAAATACTCGAATATCTCAAGCGTGCCAACTTCAACGGCATCAGCTTCGGCATAGAATCAGGCTCAAACAGGGTGCTCGATGTTATCAAGAAGGCCGAGACTGTCGAGGATAACGTGAAGGGGATACGGCTGGCCAAGAAGCACGGCTTCAAGGTCTCCGGGACTTACATCCTGGGCCTGCCGACCGAGACACGCCAGGAGCGGCTCATGTCGTACAAGATGGCCAAGGACCTCGACCTTGATTACGTCCGTTTCAATAACGCCACGCCTTATCCCGGCACCGAGCTCTACGAGATAGCCAAACGCGAAGGCGGGCTGAATACCGGTGAGAATTGGAAGAACCTGAACGCCTGCGCCGTGCTCATCGGCGGGTCAAAGACGGAGGTCCCTTATGTGCCGACGACCTGCACCAAAGAAGAACTCATGAGCGACGTCTTCTGGTTCAATATCGGTTATTCGATGCGCCCTGTAAGGGTGTGGAAGATGCTCTTTGACAAGACGACCGATACCGCCGGCTGGATTCAACTGCCTCAGCAATGGTGGCTTCGCTGGGAAGAGTGGAAGACGCTTACGGGCCTTGGAATGGGTTTTTTGAATCAGATGTTCAAGATGAGTTTTTATGCGTTCAAGGCAAAAATGGGGGTAAGCCGATGAGCCCGAAGATAGTGTTGTGCTCAGCGTTTATAAATAACGACTATACGTTCTCCAAGTACTATCATAAGCTGCCCACGCTCGGCATAGGCTACATTGCCGCGGTACTTGAGAAACACGGACACAGGAACGTCTCCATCATAGACAGGACGCTGCATGCGAGCGAATCTGACGCCCTGTTGGCGGATATACTGGCGATGAAACCCGACGTCGTGGGTTTCTATTCGGTTTCCGAGAACTATAAATTCGTGGTCGAGATGTTCCGCAGGATTAAAGAGGCCCGTCCCGAGGTCATCACAGTGCTCGGCGGGCCTCATGTCTACGGTCTGCCGGAGGCCTCGCTCAAGCCGGATTGCATCGACCTTGGCGTCAACGGCGAGGGCGAGCTCTCCATGCTGAAACTCGTTGAGTCGAACTTCGACTCGAAACTCTTCCCTACGATACCCGGGCTCATCTACAGGACGGACGGGAGGATAAAGGCGAACCCAATTGCGCTCATACACGAGCTTGACGAGATACCTTTTCCGGCGCGCCATCTCTATCCGCCGCTCAACCGTTATAGGCCGTCGATTATCTCCTATAAAAAACTGCCTGCGACCGGAATGCTCACGTCGCGGGGCTGCAATTCGCGGTGCACGTTCTGCCACAGCGGCAAGGGCGAGTTCGGGCTGCGCTTCCATTCGCCGGAATACGTCATAGAGGAGATAAAGCATCTCCAGAAGGACTTCGGGGTGCGCGAGTTCTTCATCTTCGACGATACCTTCGTCGCGAACAAGCCGCGAGCCATGAAGATATGCGAGGAGATGATAAGGAACAATCTCAACATAAGCTGGTCGTGCAACGCGAAGGTGACGTACCTGTCCGAAGACCTGTTAAAACTCATGCGCCGCAGCGGCTGCTGGCTCCTGCAGGTCGGCGTGGAGTCAGGCAATCAGAAGATATTGAACACCATGAAGAAAGGCATCACGCTTGAGCAGGTCAGGCTCGCGTGCGAGGCCGCCTACAGGCTCGGCTTTCATATCAAGACCTTCTTCATTATCGGCAACGCGGGCGAGACGGTCGATACCCTCAATGACACCATCAGGTTCATGGCCTCGCTGCCGGTGCATTATTCATCCATCAACCTGATGACCCCGTTGCCCGGTACCGAGCTTTGGGACCACGTGGAGGAATACGGGACGTTTGATAAGGAGAAGATAGAGGAGATAAATTACCTTTCCGACAAGCCGACGTTCATACCCTATGGCTTGACGGAAGAGATACTGCTTAAGAAGTTCAGGGAGGCGTATCTCAAGTTCTATCTCAATCCGCGCACCATACTCCGTAACCTTAAGGTCTTGAAGAATTACGAGGACCTGCACAGGTTCACAAGGGCGTCGTTTCTGCTCTCGAAGGTGCTCTTTTCCAAAATGACGGCGTAAGGGGCAATGTGGGAATTATGAATAAAAAAAGAAAGAAGAGCGCGTTTGAGCACATCAGGGCAAGGCTCGTGCTCCCGTACAACATACTCAAGTGCAAGTTGACGGGTAAGTGCAAGCCGCTCGTTGTGCTTCTCTACGTCACCGACAGATGCAATCTCAAGTGCACATACTGTCAAGGGCACTGGTCGGGGCGGAAGATCAAGGACTTTACGACCGCTGAAATCAAATCAATCGTAGACCAGTGCGTTGAGATGGGCACAAGGCATTTTACCATACACGGCGGCGAGATACTCCTCAGGGACGACGTGGAAGAGACGATATCCTACATGAAGGGCAAAGGACTCTACGTGAACCTCGTTACGAACGGCATCATCTTCCCGGAACATATCGACAAGCTCCGTAAGATTGACAGTCTGTGCATCAGCCTCGACGGGCGCGAGCCCGCCAACGACGCTAACCGGGGCAAAGGCTCATACCGCAAGATTGTCGAATCCATCAGGCTCGCAAAGAAGGAAGGTTTCAAGTTTAACGTCCAAGCCACCATCACCGCGCACTCGAAGAACGAGGTGGGTTATCTCGCGCAGATGGCCAGGGAGATTGGTTATTATCAGCAGTTCAGTCTGCTGCTCAAGCCGCTCAAGCCGGAGCAGAACGATATCGGCCTTACCGCGGAAGAGACGCGCGAGGTGCTGCATGAGATAATCAGATACAAGAGGGCAGGCTACCCCATATTCACGTCGTACAGGACCCTTGCCAACGCGCTGAATTGGAAGTATCCGTATACGAAGGCGATGCTCTCCATAGCCGAGTATGAAAAAGACAGAAGCGCCATCAGGTGTTATTACGGGAAGCTGAAACTCGTCATTGACGCCGACGGCTTCGCATACCCGTGCTCGTCGCTCAATCACGAGTTCAAGGCCCTCAACGTCAGGGAGGCAGGGGTTAAAAAGGCCTTTGAGAACGTAGTCGGCACAAATACATGCGAGGCCTGCTACTTCCTGACGCAAAACGACTGGAGCCTGCTCCTCGGGCTTTCACCGGCGCAGTATCTGGCACAGGTGAAGATTCAACTGAAAGAGATATTCAATATCTATTAATCCGGGGGTGTGTGAGATGAAGGTGCTCGTTACAGGCGCATCTCGCGGCCTTGGCGCCGCGCTCGTCGAAAGATATCTCTTCAACGGCGCGCAGGTATGGGGTGTAGGGCGCAGTTCAGCGCCGGCGCGCGTGCCTGACGGCAAGAGGTTCATCTATACGCAATGCGACGTGCGCGACGCGGACTCCATACGCATGACCGTGCGTGATATGACGGAGACCGGCTTCATCCCGGATATCGCGGTCTTTAACGCAGGCGCGCCGACAAAGGACGCCGCTGATTCTTTTCGCTTTCAGAGTTTTCGCGAGAACTTCGAGACGAATCTTTTCGGTGCGGTTATATGGGTGGAGGAGTTCCTGCCGCACTTTATGAAGAGAGGAAGCGGCGTCTTCGCGGCCGTATCCTCGCAGAGCGTCTTTCGTGAAAACCACAAGGATGTAGTGGGTTACTCGGCCTCCAAGCTCGCGCTGACAAAGGCATTCGAGAATCTGAGACTCCAGTATCTGCCGACAGGCGTGAGGTTCGTGACCTTTCATCCCGGCCGCATGTCCAAAGTCAGAAACTCCGTCATCGGCACGACGTATTCCAACGCGGCCCGCATCATCTGCGTCAATACGCTCGCAGCTTCGCCCAGGCCCGTCGTCAACTTTCCCGCGCTCCAATATTACATGACGCGCGTTCTGAGGTTCGTGCCTGACGCCGTCTTTCACAGGTTCATCTTCAGATAGGAGTAAGCAATGATAGACCATGACAAGCGCGGAGGAAGACTGACGTTCTATGCAGTGCTGCTTGTTTTTGCCGCTATGTTTGCCGGCCTCTATCACGGGCTGCTCGCGGGCAGCGAGATATATACGCACGATTCCTTTATCTGGCTCGGGAGTTTTTATTACTTTATTGACAGCCTTGTGCGCGGCAGTTATCCGCTCTGGGACCCGTACTCGCTTGCAGGCACGGACTTTTATCCGACCATACATACGCACGGTCTGCTCGACCCGCTGGTCTTTGCCTCGGTATTCATGGTCAAGGCCCTTGGCGCGAGCATACTCCAGTCATACGTATACTTCTATCTCTTTCGTCTAATAGTCTACGCATTCGGCGCATATTATCTATTCAAGCACATATCCGGCAGCCGATTGAGCGCGCTGGCTGCAGCCTGCGTGCTTGTACTCGCGGTGGCGCCGACCGCCTTCCGGCAGATGGGCATACTGGAAAACGCCTTTCTCACGCCGTTTGCCCTCTACTTTCTCTTAAAGGTATTCGACCATTCAGGCGGGCGCAAGGCGTACGTCCATCTTGGACTTTTTTCGATTGCGGCAGGGGTCTCGCTCAACGTCTTCATACCAGCCTATTTCTCGTTCAATCTCTCGGTATTTATAATCGCGATATTCGCGCTTGGTATAGTCAGGTTCTCCGCCTTGAAGCGGCTCGCAGCGGACAAACTGTTCGTCGGATACGCGGCGATTCTTTTATCCCTGCTCGTATTCATGGCCGCGCCCACCCTGCAGTTATTCCGCGAGTCGAGAAGCCCGGACGGGGAGCATTTTCCGAGCGTGCGCATCGTGCAGAAGAACGACGGGATGTTCAAGAAGATGGTCGCGTCGGATGTTGCCGACGACGTTCTCTCTACAAAGTTTACCGATTCGAAAGGCGTATACGGTTCCGCAGGCAATATCGTAAGTTTCATATTCCCGGACGTCTTCCTCTATTACTTTCATGTCACCGGCGGTTTTAAACGCGCCGAGCCTCGCTGGGCCGACTTTATCTCGGAGGCCTTCCAATATATCGGGATAGTCGCGTTCCTCGTCGCCGTTATAGGCTTTATCTGGTCAAAGAGCCGGTACAGGCACCTGGCCGGTATCATGCTTGTCTTTATCAGCGTTAATCTCTTCAGTTACTATGGCGTGCACTCGCGCCCGCCGAACGCGGCGCAGATTCTATTTAACAGGATATTCCCGCTCCTCGGCATGATGGAGGTGAGGGAGACGTTATCCGGTTTTTTCCTTATATATGTCTGCATGCTGCTTGCGCTCGGGTTAGCCGTCGTATTCGACAGGGCGCGCCTCAGGCTGCTTGTCGATAAGCACGTTGGCGGCATCATTGCCGTATGTCTTTCTGTCGTGCTTGTAAAGGTTATAATCGCTCTTTATCTCTTTAAGAGCGCCGTCTATATATCGACGGTCGATATTATCTCGCTCGCCGCGATCGCGGGTTTTTGCGGCCTGATATATCTTTATCGAATACACGTTGTTTCTCATGCGGCCGTATGCGTGATCATCGTAGGCGTCATTGCCGCAGACCTCTACTATTACAACAGGACTCTTAAGCCGTTCGTGTTGCAGCCGAACCTGCTGGGTTCGGAGTTGGCCAACCTGGATGCGCCGGGGGAGGGGGAGTTCGATTATTACCGGATACCATTTATCAACTTCGAGGGACGGTTGCCGTTGGCCTTCAGCGAGGCCGTCTTCCGGCGCAAGGGCGCGATGTCCCGCGCCAATAACCACCACTTCATGACGACGAAACGGTTTTATGACTATTTTACAAACGTTCCGCTCGCCAATCAGGCGGCCGCGAGCGGGTTTATTACACCGATAGTGCGGTTCTATCCAGCATCCATGAGCACGCAGGCGCCTGCGCGGAGCGCCGCTCTCGCATATCTTGAGAACGAGACCGAGGAGACGGTCTCGAACCGGCTCGTCATAGAGACGGGAGGCGCGGCCCAGCCGATGCATAAACCCGTTGCGTTTGAGCTCGCGAGCCTTGAGAGCGAGCCGTGGCTGAAGCCTGAGAATGTCTTGAGTTTTTTCGATGGTTATTATAAGGAGAAAAAGGCGCAGGCCGGCGCATTCAGGGACCCTGCTCAGTATCTGACCACGCCCGACTGCGTTATAAAGGTCACCGGCTTTTCTCCCAACGGCATGGAGGCAAGCGTGCATACCAGTGTGGCCGGTTATCTCTATTATAGCGATGGCTGGAGCCGTTCATGGAAGGCCTTTGACAATGGGTCTGAGACGCGCATCTTCCCTGCAAACTATAACTTCAAGGCCGTTGCGTTAAATCCAGGCAATCATGTCGTGCACTTCGTCTTTGACCCGGTCGGCTACAGGCGCGCGCTATATCTCTATTATTTCGGCCTGGTTGGGACGTCCGGCCTTGTCTGTTGGTTTGCGGTGAGGCGTAAGGGGAGAAAGGCTGACCATTCTCCGTGAAATTAATGAGTGCCGCGGTGTTTTTAAACAGCCTGCCTGAGGCCAGCATAAGGCACAGCCGCAATAAAAAACAACCGGGCGCCAAGATTCCGCTTGACTCTTATAGCCTAAATGATAAAATTTCTGACTACGCCCCCGTAGCTCAGGTGGATAGAGCAGCAGATTCCTAATCTGCGTGCCGGACGTTCGAATCGTCTCGGGGGCACCATTTTTTCTTCACGACTGCCGGACGTTCGAATCGTCTCGGGGGCACCATTTTTTCTTCACGACGCCTTTACGCCGGTTGAGCGTCTGTAATAGTTATCATCTCCTCCGGCCTCTCTTCACCGCAATAACATGTCTTGTCTCCAGTAATCAAAAGGATGCTAAAATGGGAATGCTACGCAGGCTCGTGAAAGGACGCATCTGGACTGTCGTTATTACCGCCGCCGTGGTCTGCATACTCATATTGGCTGTGGTGCAGGGGGACCGGCATATCAGCTCTTATGGATTCTGCGTCTCGTGCCACAGCATGTCCTACCCGGATGCGGAAACGCGGAAGTCGGGCCATTACGGCAGGCTCGGGGTCAACCCGACCTGTAAGGACTGTCACCTGCCTCCGACCTTTTTCAAGAGGCTGATTGCGCACATGATAGACGGGCCAAAGGATTCCATTGGCGAGTTCCGCTACGACCTCAGCAGCATAGAAAAATTTAACGAACACCGCGCCGAGTTCGCGCACACGGCCAGGATGACGCTGAAAAGACGCAATTCATCGCCCTGCAGGCATTGCCATAAAGACCCGTGGCCAACGTCTGAATACGGACAATCCAAGCATAAGCTCCTGCGCGAAGGCAAGGCAACCTGCATCGACTGTCACCAGAACCTCGTCCACGAATGGGTTCCGGAAGAAGACCTTGATAAGGGGCTGAAAGAGGGTAAGATTGTGTTGAGGTAGCAGCGGGGCAGGGCGGCAAGCGCGCCTCTGTCAAAGCCGTCGCTTTGTTCTCATGCAATGGCGTGCGTGAAGCGCGCCGCAGGCAGGTCAAGTTGCAGGGGTTAAGAGGAGGCTTTTATGTCCGTACAAGCATACGTATTCGTGGAGTGCGAGCACGCAAGGTCACGCGAGGTGCTCGATGAAATATTGAAAATAGGCGGGGTTACGCAGGCCTCTATCGTAACCGGTCCGTACGACATCATAGCCCTTGTCACCGCCGCCAACTTCAAGATACTTGGCGACGTCGTCATAATGAAGATACAGACGGCTAACTACGTCAAACGCACCTTGACGAACGTGGTGATGGAGTAAGCGGCGCGCAATCCACTCCAAAAAAATCTCTCACACGGCCTGCCTCAACGTCCTTTAGTCCTGGCATTGGCCCTTGCCATGGCATCGTCGTAACCTTCCGGATTCAACGCTATGAATTTCTTATAATATTCGGCTGCCTTGTCAGGTCTGTCGAGTCGCTCAAAGGCAATTGCGGCGTTGTATATGGGTTCCGGTTCGTCAGGCTTGAGTTCTACGGCCCGGACGTATTGGTTTGCCGCTTCCCGGAGCCATCCGTTCATCAGGTAGACGTTACCGAGGGCGTTTATGACATAGGGGTTCTCAGGGTCAAGCTTGTTAGCCTGTGTAAGGTAAGACTCGGCCTTGTCAAGCCTGCCATTGTTTGCGTACAGGCTGCCGAGCTTGAATAATATCTGAGCTTGTTTGTCAGACGATTGAAAGGCCGGGTGTTCGGCAGCGGCCAGGAGGCCCTGCAAGGCCCTGGGCGCCTGACCGGACTCAATCAGGGCGTCGGCAAGGCCGAGGTAACCGTCGAACGAATTGGGGTCTTGCTTCAAGCAGTTGTCGAACTCGGTGATTGAGCGGTTGAATTGCTTCATCTTCATGAAGAGGACTCCCTTGTTGCAGCTCGTCTCAACGGTATCCGAGCCCAGCGACGCCGCCTTTGAAAAATATCCGGCGGCCTCATCAAGGCGGCCGTCCCGCGCATAGGCGAGGCCAAGATAGGTATACGGACGCGGCTTCATGGCGGAACGGCTCGCTGTATTTTCCCACAGACTGTATGGGTCTCGCCAGGTTCGGTTGCGATGATAAGAGGACGCACCGAAAATTAGGGCGATTAACGTCAGGGCCGAGACTGAGATGATGGCCGCTCTTTTGTTGGTAGTGTCGCTCATGCAGTTCTTACCTTATTATCTTAGACAACATCTGTAACATATTGGATAGTAAGCTTTTTTTCTCAGTATTATTTAGAGGCAGGTTTTAGTCTAATCAGCCAGGCGTCGCATAATGGATATTATGTCAAATGATATCAGGCAGGGCAAAGACTGTTTGACAGGCCCGTGCGACGGTCTGCCCCGCCCTTTGCCATACAATTATAAGATATGGTTTCTCCTTCATCTAACCCCGCGGGTGAGATTTTTTATGCAGCTTCTTGAGCCGTTCGTTTGTTACATGTGTATATATCTGCGTGGACGAGATATCGGCATGCCCAAGCATTGCCTGCACCATACGCAGGTCGGCGCCGCCTTCGAGCATGTGCGTGGCAAAGGAATGGCGCATGATATGAGGCTTTATCTTAGCCCTGTCGATGCCGCTCATCAAGGCATATCTTTTTATGATATTCCAGAAGTTCTGTCTCGTCATGGCGCTGGCGCGCGTCGATAAAAAGAGGTAATCTCCCGTCCTGCTGCTGCGCCTCTTGGCGCCCGTTATAGTTAAAAGGCCGCGCGCCGAATCAAGGTATCTCTTTAATGCAACGAGCGCGGACTCGCCAAGAGGCACTATACGCTCCTTAGAGCCTTTGCCGACGGTAGTCAGATAACCGGCCTGCATATTCAGGTCGTTCAGCCGGAGTCCAACAAGCTCGGAGACGCGAAGACCTGTGGCGTAGAGGGTCTCAAGCATGGCCTTGTCCCTTATGGCGAGCGGCCTGTTGTCAGCGGCTGGGGCTGCCAACAGCCTGTCCACCTCGGCAATAGAGAGGAACTCCGGCAGCCTCTTGTCCATCCTTGGGATGTCTATCAGGGCGCACGGCGAGACCTTTATATGTCCGCGCTTGAGCATGAACCTGTAAAATCCCCGAAGCGTTATGAGGGCCCTCGTGTACGAGCGCACGGAAAGGCCGCTTGTGTGAAGGGTCTTGAGCCACGCGCGGATATCATCAGGGGTGACGTCGGTAATCGCCTGAGAAGGCTTGAGTGCGACGATGTGACGGTTGAACCGCTCCAGGTCGCGCCTGTAAGAGAGCCTGGTATTGGCCGCAAGCCCCTTCTCAACGATTATATGGTCGAGGAATGCGTCTACGAGCGCTGTGTTATCAGGCATTGAGAAGCCCCTTTGTCAGAGCGGAACCGAATCTTCAGCTACTCTTTTCCGTTGATTGCATTGACGATGGCGGCTCTTATCTCCTTAAGCCGCTCGCTGTAAAATATCTTCTGACCGAAGATGTCCTTGACGTAGAATATATCCGCCGCATCCTCTCCCTTGGTTGCTATCTTTGCGATGTGGATATAGAGGCCGAGTTCCATTATCGCGCTCGTTATGTCGTAGAGAAGGCCTATCCGGTTCTGCGTGTGAATGTCCAGGACGGTGTAAGTATCCGAGACCTCGTTATCTATGGCGACGTGCGTCGAAACCCTGGGCTTCGCCTTCTTGTCGAGGATGGATTCCTTGCGTCTGCCGGCAAGCTGAGCGACCTTGACCTTGCCCGTTACGACCTCGGAAAGATCATGCTCGATCTTTTTGAGCTTTATCTCGTCGGTTATGCGTTCTCCGACGGAATTCGTCACCTGAAGGACATCCAGGACGAGCCCGTTCTTGAGCGTGTTTATCTGAGCGCCGAGTATGTCCACGGCGTTTGCCGTCATCACGCCCGTTATCATGGAGAAGAGCCCGTGAACGTCGTGCGTGCAGACAACGAGCTCCGTGTATTCCCTGTAGCTATCGTGGCGTATCGAGAGGCTATATGGTTTGGTGCCGAGCTCGGCGATAATCTGCATGTGTCCCGCTATCGCCTCGGGCGAATTCGTAAGGAAGTATCTCTGCGGCAACAGGTTGAAGAATCCCCTGGCCCGCTGTTTTTCCATGCCGGCCGCGGAACTCAGGTTTATGACCTTTTCCTTGATTGTGGCAAGCCTGTATTCGACGTCCTCCGGCTCGAAGCTGCCGCGCTCAAGCACGGTAATGGCCTTGAAGTATAACTCCTGAAAGAGCGCGCCCTTCCATTGATTCCAGACGTCCGGCCCGACGGCGCGCACGTCCGCGAAGGTGAGCAGATAGAGGAGGTTCAACCGTTCGATGTCGCCCACCTGTTTTGCAAAATCTATGACGAGTTTTTCGTCGTGTATATCGCGGTACTGCGCGGTGTTGGCGAGGATTAGATGGTGTTTTACAAGAAACCTGACCAGATTGCCGTCCTCCTCGGAAAGGTGCAGCCTCCTGCATATCTCAGGCGTCATCTCCGCCCCGCGATCGGCGTGTCCCTTGCCGTGGGCCTTGCCGATATCGTGCAGCAGCACCGCAAGGGTGAGTATCTCCGGGTTCGGCACCTCCTCAAATATGGTCGACAGCAGCGAGAATGTGTTCTTGTGTTCGTCCCTCAATCGCTCAAGCTCTCTTACGGCAAAGAGCGTGTGCGCGTCAACGGTATAGATATGGTACAGGTCGTGCTGGACGCGGCAGGCAATCTCGCCGAACTCCGGTATGTACGCCTCAAGGAACCTCAGCCGGTTCATGTCAGACAAGGTCTTGTAGACGTTTGGGCCTTTGAGAATCTTGAGAAAGGCCGCGGCTGCGTCAGGCGAAGAGCGCCAACCCTCTTTGGCGTTATCGGGATAGCTCATCACGAGATCGCGCAGCGTTTGGTCCATCTCCGCGCCAAAGGCCTGCGAGTAGACGAATGCGTTCATGCCGGCCGTTTCGTCCTTGAAAAAGTCGTCTTCGGCGCGGGCCTTGAGCGTGTCGTTGATTACGTGGAAGTTCTTGTCTATCCTGACCTTCTTTTTCGGCCAGAAGAGGCTCTTCTTCTCTTCGCGATGCAGGCACCGCGACTGAATGAGTCCGGACAGGCGGTTGACGTTCGACGCATGGCGGTAGTACTGCTGCATGAACGCCTCCACGGCCAGTATCCTTTCGGTGTTGACGTAACCCAGCACCGCCGCGATGCGTTCCTGGTGGTCGAAGGTCATCTGGTCGGTCTTGCGCTTGACGGCGAAGTGCAGCTCGTTCCTGACCCAGAGGAGATGGTCGAGCGAGGCCAGAAGCTCCGCGCTCTCGCCTTCCGAGGCAAGCCCTTCGGCCACCGCGGCCTTCATGCCGTCGGAGCCGAACCGCGCCTTGACGATCCATTGGGCCGTATGGTAGTCGCGCAGCCCGCCCTCCCCTTCTTTTATGTTTGGTTCGAGCAGATAGACCGAGCCGCCGTACTTGGAATGTCTCAAACGCGTCTCTTCAATCTTGGCATTTACGAACTCCGTCGTCTCCTTTGCGCTGAAAAGTCTTGACCTTATCCTGTCGGTGAGTTTGCCGTAAAGATCGGTGTCCCCGTGCAAGAGGCGCGCATCGAGGAGGGTCGTGCGCGTCTTGATGTCTTCTTTTGCAAGCTCGATGGATTCGTCGATGGACCTTATGCTGAACCCTATGTCGAGCCCGGTGTCCCACAGGATATAGAGCATATCCTGTGTGAGTTGTTCTATCTCCGGGGTTATCTTCTTGGCGTAGACGAGCATCAGGTCCACGTCGCTGCGGATGTTCAGTTCCGAACGGCCATAGCCGCCGAGCGCGACGAGGGCCGTAGGCTCGGTGACATTGGCGCTCTCGGCCTTGAAGAGATAGAGCGCCTTCAAGAGTTCGTCGATGAGCGCCGCATACGAGGCGCATATCGGCGCGCCCGTCTTCTCGGCGCGGTGGCGTTCTTTGAGTTGGGCCTCGCCTTTGGCAAGGTACTCCCTTATGGAGTCCTTGAGGGATGCGCCGCTGCGAAGCGATTCCGCGAAGAGGGTCTTATATGGCATTGGGAGTCATTGGCACGGACGCGCGCTTAAGGCGCATCTCTATGCGTGGTTGGGTCTTGGAACCGTTTTTGTATGAAGGTTCAGACACGTTTGGAGCCTTTGAGGTATTCGATAATTCCGTTATATATGCCGTCGACGATTGTTTGCAGATACTTCTCGTCCTGAAGGCGTTTTTCTTCCGTTGGGTTGCTTATGAATGACGCCTCGACGAGTATGCTCGGCATCTTCGTGCCGACCAGGACGTAGAACGGAGCGCCTTTCACGCCGTTGCTCTTGATGCCGCTGTATTTCCCGCTCAGGTTGGCGGCGAGGTTGTTGTTGACGGACGACGCAAGCTGCGACGAGTCGTTGGTCTTGGCCGTCTTTATGAGGTCGTTCAGGATGAATTCGAGGTCGCTTACCGACCTTGTAGACGTCGAGTTTTCGCGCGCGGCAAGCCTGCGCGCCTCCTGGTCGTGAGAGATGTTCAGGATGTAGGTCTCTATGCCGGTGGCGGTCCGCTTCGGACTGGCGTTGATGTGTATGGAGACGAAGACGTCCGCGTCCTTGCTGTTGGCGATGGCCGTGCGCTCTTCGAGCGGGATGAATACGTCGGTATCCCTCGTCATTATGACCGAGCCGTCGAACGCCGTTTTGAGCTTCTCGCGCAGCATCTTCCCGAGCCTGAGCGTTACGTCTTTCTCCTTGAGTCCGTCCCTGCCGATTGCGCCGGGGTCTTTTCCGCCGTGGCCCGGGTCAAGGACGATTACCTTGACCTTAAGGCCGAGTTGCTGTGAGAGAGACGGCTCGGCCCCGGGTGCGGGAACGGGTTGCGGCTCAGGGGTCTTTTTGATGAGCAGTCCCTTTTCTCCGGTGACGTCGATAACTATCCTGTATGGTTCTTCGAGCGCGAATATCTTGTAGTCTTCGATGGACTCTATGTCGAGCACCACGCGCACGGTATCCTTGTCATACTGCCCGGCGCGCGCCCCCTTTAACAGCCCGTCGTTTATCGGTATCTTCTTCGGCAGGTTGGGGCCGAGGCGGGCCTTTGCGATATCTACGTACAGCCGCCTCCACCCTACGTTTATCGAAGGGTCTTTTTTGAGCAGCCTGTGCGTGTATTTCGTCTTTTTCCCTGTGGTGATGACTATCCGCGTATAGTTTGGGTTAGACCAGTGTTTGATCTCGTCAACCACTATCCCTGACGCCGCATGTGTTCTTGGAGCCGGGAGAGATAGAAAAACCGCGAGTGTCAGCAGCAATACGATGCCGACCCTCCTAAGCGTAAGGCGCAAGGACGGTCCGCCTGCTCTTGCGGAAATGATATTGTCGAGATGTGTCAATTGTTAAATCCATTGGCGCCGGGTAACGTCGGCGCGTTTATGTTATTCCGCCATATCCGCGTATGCGGCGTCCATGAACAAGGTGCGCGTTACGATAAGCCCAAGAGGCGGCCTCAGCCGTCCTCAGCCAGTTCCTTCATCCGCGCAAGCAGCTTGAGGGCATCGAGCGGGGTGGTGCTCTCCACGTCAATGTCCCTTAAAGCCTCGCGCAGTTCGTCAGGGCCGGTAAGGAGCGGCAACTGCCGCGGGATGTCCATTCTGCGGCCATGCCCGTGCCCCGACAGGCGCGGCAGTCCCGCCGAGTTCAGCTCGCCGGATTCAAGGGTCTTTAATATCTCTCTGGCCCTTGTGATGACCGTATCCGGTATGCCTGCAAGTCTGGCCACCGATATGCCGTAGCTGCGGGAAGCGCCGCCGGGCACGACCTTACGCAGGAATATGATGCGTCCCGCCCACTCCTTCACAGACATATTATAATTTTTGACGCGCTCCTTTGTCAAGGAAAGCTCTGTCAGCTCGTGATAGTGCGTGGCGAATATCGTCTTCGGCCTGACGCCTGCCCTGTCGTGGAGGTGCTCGACCACGGCCCACGCGATGGACAGGCCGTCGAAGGTGGACGTGCCTCGGCCGATTTCGTCGAGTATGACGAGGCTTCGCGAGGTGGCGTTGTTGAGTATGTTGGCCGTTTCGTTCATCTCGACCATGAAGGTCGAATGCCCCCGCGCAAGGTCGTCGGATGCGCCGACGCGCGTAAAGACCCTGTCCACGAGACCGATGACGGCGCGGCCGGCCGGGACGAATGAGCCCATCTGGGCCATAATGACGATGAGGGCGCATTGTCTGAGATAGGTCGATTTGCCGGCCATGTTAGGCCCCGTGAGAATGATAATCTGGTCGGACGAGGCGTCAAGGCGCAGGTCGTTCGCGTTGAACGCGCCGTTGACGTTGTGCTCGACGACCGGGTGGCGTCCGGCCTCTATGACAATGGCGTCCCCGTTCTCGATGACCGGTCTCGAGTAGTTCATCTCCTCGGCCGTCTGCGCAAGGGAAACGATGGCGTCGAGCGTGGCAAGTTTGGCGGCGGCAGACTGAATCGAGTTTATGTGTTGCGCCAGCGAGTCAAGCACGCCGGTAAACAGCTCCGCCTCAAGGGCGAGCGCCCTCTCCTCCGCCGTCAAGACCTTCTCTTCCCACTCTTTAAGCCCGGGGGTGATGAAGCGCTCGGCGTTCACGAGCGTCTGTTTCCTCGTATAGTGGCCGGGCACGGACGCGCTGTTGGCCTTTGTAACCTCGATATAGTATCCGAAGACCCTGTTGTAGCCCACCTTGAGCGACCCTATGCCGGTGGCAACGCGCTCGGCCGCCTCTATGCGGGCGATGGACTCCTTGCCTCCCGACGATATCTCGCGCAACTCGTCGAGCGCCGCGTTATAACCGTACATGATGACCCCGCCGTCGCGCAAGGTAAAAGGCGGAGCCGGGTTTATGGAGCGCTCTATCAGCCCCACGGCATCCAGACACGGGTCAAGCTCGAGCGCGCACTCGCGCAGCAGGCGCGAGTTCACGGAGGCTGCCGCGGATTTTATCCGTGGTATCACGGCAAGGGATGACTTTAGCGAAACTATGTCGCGCGGACCTGCGCGACGCATGGCCACGCGCGCGATGAGCCGCTCGATGTCGGAAATCTCTTGAAGAAGCCCCTGCGTCAGCTCCTTTTGCGACCGTTTGTCGAGGAGTTCGTCGATGGCGTCATGGCGTTCAACGATGCGCATGGCGTCCTTGAGGGGATGCAGGAGCCACGAGCGCAGCCTGCGAGCGCCCATTGGCGTGCGCGTCATGTCAATGACGTCGAGGAGCGTGCCGGTTCTGCCCCCGGTCGTCGTGTTCTCGGTGAGTTCGAGGTTCCTGCACGTTGAATGGTCCATTACGAGCGAGTCGTTTGTCATATACGGCGTGCACGGCCGTATGTGCGCGGCCTCGGATTTTTGCGTATCGCGCACGTAGGCCAGGAGTGCGCCTGCCGCGCTAATGCCCTCGCTCATTCCGGCAAGCCCGAATCCGTCGAGGGAGGCGATCTCATAGTGGCGAGTAAGTCGCTCAAGGCAGTTACGGTAATCGAAGTACCCGGCCGCCATAGCCGTTATCTTCTTTACGGGCGTGGCGCCGAGTTCAATCGACGCGCCGGCCTCTTCGTTTATCACGACCTCGAGCGGGCGCAGGCGCCGTATCTCCTCGATGAGCATGGCTGCGTCGACAAGTTCGGTCACGCTGAACTCGCCGGTTGAGGCGTCCATGTAAGCGAAACCGCACCTGCGCGAGGCGACGTATGCGGATGCGATGAAGTTATTGGCCTTCGGCTCGAGGATATCGTCGTCAATGGCCGTGCCCGGCGTTATGAGCCTCGCCACCGCCCTCTGGACGAGGCCCTTTGCGTCCTTCGGGTCAGTGACCTGCTCGCACAGGGCAACGCCGTAACCGGCCTTTACGAGCTTTGCAATGTAAGCCGGGGCCGCGTGGTAAGGCACGCCGCACATGGGTATCTCGCGCTCCCTGTCGCGCGAGGTAAGGGCGATTCCCAGCAGGCGCGAGGCGAGTTGCGCATCCTCAAAGAACATCTCGTAGAAGTCGCCCATCCTGAAAAAGATGATGGCCTCAGGGTGCTCTGCCTTTATCTCCATGTACTGACGCATGGCGGGCGTGAGGTTCCGCAAGTCGACGGTCGCGGGCTGCGCATCTTTGGCATGGGGCGCCGGGGTTTGCCGGTTATCTGGTGGATTTGTGTCCATCATGTCCATTGGTTCTTCTTGTGCAGCGCAGAGTTTATACAATGCCGTTATGCGGTGTCATGGCTCCCCTGCCCGGTAGTAATAGGCGCAGACAGGTTGATACGCGTTACCGGATGAAATCGTTATGCTGACCAGTTCTCTTCTTCAAAACTCTCCGGCGGGACGTTGATAATCAAAAGCCCCTTGACAGGCCAGCGCTCCGGGCCTCTGTTGCGCGCCTCTATGGTCACAAAGCCCCTGACCTCATCTCCCGGCCTTGCGCCTATGGAGGCAAGGTCGATCTTCAGTTCCACGACGCTGTCCGAGGCCGCCTTTGGTTGCGTTGCCGAGGCCGTCCATTTGCCGTTGTCCGGGTCTTTTTCAAGGAGGACGGCCTTTGACGACTTGCCGAGTACCTCGCCGTTCAGCAGCAACATTTTTGGCGCGCGGATGTTCAGGGAAAAAGACCACTCCCGCGCCTCCTCCCCGACGTCCTTTGCATAATCAAACCTGAAGTAGAGGGCGTCTTGCGAGAAACCGTAGACAAGGGCCTGGATAAAACCGCTGGAAGGCATATCGCGGTGCATCGAACTGCCGAAGTTCTTCTGTTCGAAGCGTCCGGCGGCAAGCCACTCGAAGTAGTTGGTTATCTCGCCGTCCAATACAGGATGGATGTAGGCGGCTGGCAGGACGGCCGGGTGCATGCCCCTGACCTCGGAGATTATCGGGATATCGAGTTGGTCAGGCGGCTCCTGGCCGATGAGGGAGTATATCTTCTTCAGGTGATTGCGAAAGAGCGTATCGAAGTGCTCGTCGCAAAGCGAAGAATGCTCGTCTCCATACCACCAGAACCAGTCGCTCCCCTCGGCGATATATATCTCCTCCCATGCGGCCGCTATATCCGCCGCCAGTGCCTCGCGTTCGGCCTGGCCGGTCTGCTTATCCTCGAATTTCACAAGGGCGTCGCGCGCATCGGCGATATAGTCCCATGCGGTATTGTCCTCATTATGGCCTATCCATATCTTGAAGTTGTGGCTTATCCATGAACCAGGGTATATCCATTGGAGCCGCTCCGCGCGCTGCGCGGCCGAGAGGAACTCGCTGACCGCTGTGCAGCGAAGACGCGGGTGCGCCGTGAGCTTTGCGTAGAGCGCGGTGAGAAAATCCCAGCCGTCGTTCCTGAAGTTCTCCCATGCGTTCTCGCCGTCAAGTATGATATTTACGATATGCTCGTCAGGTGAGTCTATCGTGCGCGCAATCCAGTCGAGCCTGTTTACGAGGTCGCTGGCCGCGCCCTCCGGGTCCATCTTCGCGTAGTCGAAGCCGATGAGGTCTGAGAGCAGATGGTCCCTGAAGACGACCGAGACGGGGGTTGCTGCCTGAGCGGCGGATGCAATCGAGTATGGCTTGTACAGGAACGGGTCCTGGCAGTTGCCGAAGGCGTCCCTGCGAATGGGCCGCTTGAGCGTATTTGAGAGGATTTCCTCATCCGTTGCAATCCATTGTATGCCCTCGGAGGCCACGAGCGGGATGATATCCATGGAGACTGAGCCCTCGGACGGCCACATACCCCGCGGGTCCCTTCCGAAGCTTTCGCGGTAGAGCGCGACGGCCTTTTTGACCTGTGCGGCGGCGTCTTCAGGATGCGCGAATCGCGCCTTGGGAAGCGTCATGCCCGGCATGGCCTCCTTTGCGCAATGACTGTCGCACAATAGGGGCATTATCGGGTGATAGAACGGGGTGGTAGTGACCTCTATGCTTCCGCGCTCCTGCATCTCCTTGTATCGGGGCAGTATCTTTCCGATTATCTCTATCTGCTTTTTCAGGAGGAGCGCCTTGTCGTCCTCGGTGTAACCCCTGCCCTTGTCTACGAGCGCGCTTAATCCCTTGTCAGCGGCGCGTATCACAGGGTCTATCCACGCCAGGTTGAAAAGCACCTGAAGGTCGAGATAGTCCTGCTCGACGAAGTAACGCACGACGGCGCGAACGTCATCCCCGCCGTTCACCTGCCCACGTTTGCGTGCAAGGTCGAGATAGCGCGGAAACGGGCGTATCATGTTCTCCCAGTTGGCCTGAAAGAAATTGCGGATAAGGAAGGCCTTCTCTTCGGCGGAGAGCATGGAGGCCTGCACGGCCGTAATCGTCCTGTAGCGGTCGATTGCGCGGCCGGAGGAGTAATCGTTGAGTTGAGCGATAAGGGACGGAACGAGGTTGAAGGTCTGGTGAATCTCTGGAAAACCGTCCAGTATGGAGGCCATGTCATAGTAGTCTTTCGTGCCGTGATACAGGACCCAGGGCATGATGTACTCGCCGTTGAGCGGGTCTTTATATAGCGGCTGGTGCATGTGCCACATGAACGCTATGTTCAATTGTTTATTCATGGATAGACGCGATTGGCGGGTCTACGGCGCGGAAGGCGCATAGACGCGGACGGAACCCTTGTCAGCCACAACGGCGGCGTAACCGTAGGCAGCGCCGGCGCGCGCCGTAAGCGTGGACTTGAGCTCTTCGCTCCAGAGCGCCTCTCCGCTCGAGAGTCTTACGGCCTCGATGTGCCCCATCGACTTCTCAAAGTAAGAGATGTCCCACAGGGCTTTTTTAAAGTTGGATAGTATGAAGAGGTGGTCTCCGGCCGCGATGATGCTTGAAATCGGCTTGTGCGTAAGCTCTTTTTTCCATAGTATCGCGCCGCTGCGCATGTCGACGGCCACGACGTAATCGCTCCCGGCGGCCACGAGCGTGCGGTCACCGACGATGACGAAGTCGTATGCGGCTATCGCGTCATAGGCCGCCATAGTCTTTCCGGTCGCGCCGTCGAGGGCAACCACGGCGTTTTTTCCGTCTATGACATAGACCTTGCCGTCATGGACAAGCGGCACTCTCCGCGTGGCAAGGGCGGTGTCGAAGTCGGGCGCCGTCTTCACAGCCCACAACTCCTTGCCTGTCTCGGCTGAAAGCGCCACCACGTAGCCGTCGGAGAATAATTGATATAACTTGCCGTCATAAAAGGCCGATGAGCCCGGGACCCTCGGCGCGACCGTCTGATACGTGCCGCGGTTGTAGACCCAGAGTTTTTCGCCGTTATTCAGCGAGAGCGCATAGAGGCGGTCGTCGGACGAGGTGAACCAGACGCGTCCGTCTCTGATAAGCGGCGAAGAGACGATGCCGGACTTCGTCTGAAAGCGCCACGCTTCAATCCCGGTAGCCGCGTCAAGGCACCGGAATACTCCGTTGGCCGAGCCGAAACAGACGCGGCCGTCACCTGTTGAAACGGTGCCCTCTACCGGATAATCCGCGTCAAAGCTCCATCTTACGCTGCCCGTGGCAAGCTCTATGGCATATACGTCGCCCGCGTCCGAACCCGTGTATAAGACGCCGTCGCTGATTACGGGAGACGACGATTCCTGGGGTTCGTACCTGTTTATGAACCTGAACGCGGAGATATCTTTTGTCCAGGCCTTTTCAAGCGGCAGCGCTATCGCGTCAGGTGAGACGTTGGAGCGTGTCTCGCCCTGAAACTGCGTTGACCACGCTGAATATTGCCTTGTTGGCGGCGGTGTTGCCGCGCATCCGGCGATAACAGACGCAACCGACAGGACGAGCGCGGCCTTAGCGAGCCGGCTTTCCAAGCAGAGCTTTGGCATTAAGCTGCATCCTCCTGAAGTCTTCTTCCTTAAGCCCGGCGCCCAATACCACCTGCAGGGCCCTGGCGTCGCTGATAAGGTCGCCCGGCGCATGCGCGTCGGTATTTATAACCATACCGACGCCGTGCCGAAGCGCGGCGGCCGCCACATGCCCGTTCGAGATGCTGTGTCCTCCCCTTGCGGTTATCTCGAAAAAGACGGATTTTTTGCGAGCGAGGACGCATTCGGCGTCCGTTACAAGGCCCGGATGCGCGAGTATGTCGGCCCCGGCCTTTATATACGCCGCATTCGTGCCCGGCTCTACCGGCTCGGCAAGTGTCTCGCCGTGGCCGATGACGACCTTCGCGCCGAGCGCGCGCGCGCGTTTGACAAGGGCCGGTATGCGCCCCGGCGGTATGTGGGTAAGCTCCACTCCGGCAACCGCAATGATGGGGCCGCGCCTGTAAAGGGCGCAGACCTTCGCAAGCGATTCTACGAGCGCGTCGATGTTGGATTCATCGGCGTGGTCGGTTATCGCCATTGACGTATAACCGGCGACCGCGGCCCTGCGGATGAGTTCGGAGGGTATGAGGACGCCGTCGCTGTGTATGCTGTGGGTATGGCAGTCTATCATGGCGGTTAGCAGGCTGTTGTTTGGCAGTTCGCCAAAGGCGAACCTTTAAATGGAAACTACCTTACCAACAAGAGCGTAGATCTTCAAAAGTCCATCTGCTTCGTTGTCCGACCCGCGCCGCTTGGCGTGGGTGCCCCGGCTCGTCACTGCGGCGTATGGACAATCTTCCCGTTGCAATGCCAGCCTTCGGCTGGCATTGCAACGGGAGCCCAGCCTCATTACTCGCTCCTCGATGCCTTCGGGGCACCCATCCGAAGGATGGGTCAGGAGCTTTTGCAGACTTTGTCTGCTGGTAATGAAGTTGTTCATTTATATTGCTCGCCCAGCACCACTTTTCAGCACAAACTTTTGTCGTCTTGCAAACGCATGAGGTAAAGTGGTGCTGGGCGAGCGGCCAGAGAACAGCCTGAACGGACCGGTCTGTGCTACAGACCGGCAGCCCACCCTTGTACATGCACTGGAGAATCTAATTACGCGGACACGTAATCCTCTTTTATCAGCGTGCTGAAGAGCGAGTAGAATATCTCGAAAATCATCTCGGCGTCCATCTTGAATATCGGTTCGTCGAGCTTGAGGTTGAAGGCCTTTTTGTACTTGAGATTGAAGGTCTGGCGCACCCCTGTGACGTCTTCGCCGGCGCTCTCGGCGAAGACGTGGACCACGGGCACGCGCTTGTTGACGAGTATGTCCTGCTTGGCGGCGACGAGTTCTTTTATATCTTTGCCGCCTTCCTCGTCCCAGAGCAGTATCAAGCCGATAAGGTTGGACGAGAAGGCCTTCCACAGCGGCCCCATGTGCTTTATGGACGGTATGGCGAAGATGTTGATCTCCATGCCGCCGTAGAGTTTGAGCGTGGCGACGAGACCGAGCGGGTTCTCCTTCGCGTTGGAGACGTAAGAGGATTTGTAACTCACCGTAAACCCGGGTATGCGCCTGCAGAACTCGACAAAGGTACCTATCAGGGGCCCGGACGTGGCGATGAGGAAAACCTTCCCGGCGCTCAGGCTGTGTGGGTCCGAGAAACGGCTTATTATCTTCTCCCTTATGCTGATGGCCTGGTCGTTGGTAAGGAACTCGACCGTCTCGCTGACGGCGTCTCCGGCCTTTGCGCGCACCTCTTCGAGGATGCCCTTGGCGAGCATGCCCGCGATGGTCTTGTAGACCTCGTAGTCGGTATACGTCGCATTTTCAACGACGTCCTCGACGCGCTGGTATGTCTTTAACAGTTCGATAATCTCGTATATGATGGGTTGGAGTCCCTGCGGAAGCTGACCCTCTTCGACGCGCGCCCGGACCAGCGCCTTCTTGTCCGGGAATTCCTCCTGGCTCTTCTTGAACTCGTCAATCTGGCGCATCCCCTCCATCAGGAGGTTGCCGGTGGACGTAGATATCTTCTTCGTGACGGCGATGGGCGACGGGATGAACTCGAACTTGCCCTCTGTCCACTGGAGAAGCCTGAACAGGGCCTTTTCCTTCTCAACGCCGCCGACTGCCGCGTTGTATATCTGCCCTTCTTTTATAAAGACGTTTCCGGCCGCGTCAGCGGAGGTTATCTTTAATACGCCCTCTTTCTTGTTCAGATGAAGGAACTGGAGTATGTCGGCCAGCGACATCTGGCGCAGCCTGCCTTCTATCTCTCCGCTGGCGAAGCCGCCGCTGTCCTTGACGGTAAGCGTGTGCTTTATCCTGCCGTGGAGCTCTTCCATGTTCAGCGGCCTTACAAGGAAGACGTCAATGCCGGAGCGGAAACCCTTTATGTCGACTATGGCGTCGGATATGAAGAGGAACGGGATCTTGGATGTATGAGGGTTGTTCCTGAGTATCTGGAAGAGGCGGTCGCCGTTGATGACCGGCAGGTCGGTATCGGCGACGATTATGGCCGGCGATTCGGCTATGGCCGCTTCAAGCGCGCGCCCGCCGTCCTTCGCCGTAGCGGTTTCGTAACCGAGGCTGTAGAGATAAGTGGCGAACGATTTTATCTCTTCGTCGTTCTTTAACGCCAGGAGTATCTTGTCTTTGTTGGCCATTCGTTCCCCGTCCTTCGCTCCGGGAGGGCTGGTTGCATCCCCCGGAGTCATAGCTTCAACAGCGCCCCCTCTTGAGAAGGCCGCGGGTTATAACTGCTCTTGCAAGGAATACTCAAGCTGAAACTTGTTGATAAGTCCGTCCACGAGATACGGGTCCGCGGAATGAAAACACGAAAAGGTGGCCCCCCAGTTTTCGCGGCAGATGAGCGAGTAGCCGGAGTCCTCGGTAAGGTAGAACGTAAAGAAGGTTTCGCGCAGCCTCGGGTCGTCGAGGAACAAGGGCGTTGCGTTCTTTATGTCGCGCAGGCTGTCCTCGCTCTGTCCGATGAGAAAGACCTTCGTGCTCAAGGTGCCGATGTGCCCGAGGGTGTTGAGCGCCGGCAGGGCCGACAGCTTCTTGGAGGCGAAGAAGGCTATCCCCCTCTTGTGCGGCGCCTGCGTTATCTCCCTGACGATGAGCTCGTTTATCTGGTCTATGAAGGACTCCGAGAGCGTCTGACCGCCTCCAAGGTCGAAAGACGAGTTCTCGAACCCCTTGTAGGTGGTGCTGGACATGTCGCCGAGGATTTCCCAGAAGAGCTTGTTCCTGAACTCCTCCTTTTCCCAGAACGAATCCTTCTTGTCAATCATCCTCTTGGAGGCCGTCGATATAAGCGCGCCGTAACCCTTTCCGTCCTTGGGGAAGGTCGCCTGAGACATGACCACCTTTTTGGGCGGATTTTCATAGGTAAGCGTGGACGAGAGCGCCTTCGTTATCTTCCTGATTGCAATGAGTGCGCCGAAGTAGTCGGTCTCCGGCAGGATGATGGCCACCTGCCTGTCGTCGGCCATGCCGGCCACGTCGCACGGGCGTATGGCATCGAGTATGGAATTGCTTATCTTCTTGACGAAGCCGGCGGCCTCGTCGTCGCGCAGAGGCGAATCCATGCCGTCTATATTCATGAGAAGGATGGAGAATTGCGTGCTGTACCGGGCGGCGCGCATGGATTCTATCTTGCCGTATTCGCTTACGAAAAAGGTGTCGTAGAGCCTGCCCGGAACGGTCTTCTTGTGGCCGTGTGATTTGGAGTCGGTAGCCATCGGTGATATCCCTCGGTTAATGACTTGTTGTGCCCAGCACCACTTTCCGGCACGAACCTTCGTTACCTTGCAAACACATGAGACGAAAGTGGTGCTGGGTCTACATCTTGTACTTTCCGAAGCTGCCCTGTGAAAATTCATCAAGGGTCTCAAGCAGGCCCTTGTCGGACGCCTCTTTTCTGTCGGCGCCGGCGCGCATGTCGATATCTTTTGACTTGTCTATAACCATGCTCTCCACGAATATCGGGACATCGGCGCGAAGCGCCAGCGCGATAGCATCGCTCGGTCTGGCGTCGATTGCTATCATGCCTGAGCCGGTTGCGAGATGTATGACGGCATAGTAGATATTCTCGCGCAGGTCTGAGACCTCCACCCTTGTAACGGTGGCGCCTACAGCCCGCAAGGTCTCGCGCAGCAGGTCATGCGTCATGGGCCTGGTAAAATGCACCTTCTCCATCTCCGAGGCTATCGCGCTCGCCTCAAGCACGCCAATGCAAACCGGCAGGACGTTTTTTTCAGTCGGGTCCTTGAGTATGATAACCGGGACGTTTGTGTACGGGTCCATGGTAATGGCGAAGACCTTCATCTCGATATACATAAGGGCTCCTTTTGATTGCCGGTTGGGGGGCTTACCCAAACCGGTGCGTCAGATAAGGCTAAGGCCGTTGCCGGGCATCGGTTCTCTATGGGCCCTGTGTTCGTCCGCGCCGTGAACCTCTCGGTTGTGCAAGAGATTTGTCTAATGTAATCCCTTTTAAGCGAAATTACAAGGGTTACATCCCTTAAGCTACCGTTGCCTGACCCTGCGCCGCATGAGCGATGAACTCGCCGCGCAGCGAGTTCTGATGTGCGGCGGTTATGATGACCCTCACCTCGGACCCGGTAGAGAGACCCTCTTCGCAATGGAAATGGACTATCCTGCCGCACGACGTCCTGCCTGAGATCTTCCGCTCCGCGCCGGGCCTGGCGCCTCTGTCCTCGACCATGACTTCCTGGATGCTTCCTTCGAGGGCGCGGTTTCCGGCAAGGGTTATCTCTCTTTGGGTCTCCAGGATGGTCTGTAACCTGAACGCCTTGATCTCAGCCGGGACCTGTCCGGCGTAGCCCGCCGCCTCGGTCCCGGGACGCGGAGAGTAGATGAATGCAAAGACGTTATCGAAGCGCGCTTCGTTGATTAGCAGCATCGTTGCCTCGAAGTCGGCATCCGTCTCGCCGGGAAAACCGACTATGATATCCGAGGTCAGCGAGATGTCCGGGTAACGCTGCCTGATGCGCCGTGTTTTTTCGAGATATTGCGCGGCCGTATACCCGCGCCGCATCATTTTCAATATCGAATCCGAGCCTGATTGGACCGGCAGGTGCAAGTGCCGGCACAGAACCGGGGTCTGTTGGAAGACGTCTATAAGCTCGCCGGAGATATCCTTGGGGTGCGAGGTCATGAAGCGCACCCGCCTGATTCCGTCCGTAGCAGCCGTCATGCGAAGAAGCTCGGGGAACGATACGTCAGCGCCGGAGCCTCGGCCGTAGGAGTTGACGTTTTGCCCTACGAGCGTGACTTCCTTTACACCGTCATTTACGAGGGCGGAGACCTCGCGCAGGATGTCGGAGCTCTTGCGGCTCGCTTCCGCGCCCCTTGTATAAGGCACTATGCAGTAAGTGCAGAAGTTGTCGCACCCGCGCATGATGGCGACGAACGCCTTACCGCCGTCCGTCGCGTCGTTGTGCGCGTACTCGTTCGCGTCTATGGAACCCCTGAACTCCGTTACCGCAACGCGCCGCAGCGGCAACGGTCTTTCCAGTATCTCTTTGAGCCTGTGGACGTTTTGCGTGCCTATGACAAGGTCTATGTACGGCGCCCTTTTGAAGAGAGCGGCGCCAAGCTGTTGAGCGACGCATCCGGCAACGGCTATTATAAGACCGGGACGCTCTTCTTTAAGCTCTTTGAATCTGCCGAGGATTGAATAGAGCTTATGCTCGGCCTTGTCCCTTACGCTGCATGTATTTATTATGATGAGATCGGCCGCGTCAGGACGCTCCGTCGTCTTGAACGCCATGTCTTTAAGCAGGCCCATCATGCGGCCGGTGTCGTTCTCGTTCATCTGACAGCCGAACGTCTCAAGGTAGACGTAACGACCGCGCTCCGTGCTCAAGGCAACCATTCAAACATTCTAAGGTTTTTAACCGGATTTAGCAAGACTCTTTTAACCCGACGCCCTTCGAACGCGCCTGTGACAACGGATGAAAAAAATAGCAGACCGGCAGGCATTCAGCCTGCCGGTCAATAGACGCGTCTACCTCATGGTGCGGCCTTTACGCGGGAAACCGTATAAGGAAGCCTACTTCGTATGGCGCGCGACTTCGTTCCTGGACGGCCTTACGGCCCACGGCGTGTCTATCTTGAACTTGGCGCTTATCTCGCCTTCGACCTTTATGGCCTCGGCCTTGCTGCCGTAGAATCCTACCCTCACCCTGTTCCAGTTGATGCCGTCTTTCTTGAATTCGGTTACGTAGACGTTCTCATACCCGGCTTCGGTGAGTTTTTTGGCGAACTTCTCGGCCTCTTTTCTGTCGGAAAATGAGCCTGTATTTACCGCCCAGCGTTTCGTCAGCTCCTTCATCGCGCTCGTGGCGGCCTCGGCCTTTACAGGTGTTACGGCTGGCTCAGCCTTTGGCGCTGCGGCGGGCTTCTCAGGGGCCGCAACCGCTGTTGCCTGTTTCCCTGCCGGGGCCTTGGCTGCGGGCGGCTTTGCCTCAGGAGCGCCGTTGCCGGGTTTCATCATCGCGCCAAGCCCCTTTTCAGCCGGCTTTGCGCCGGGCTTCTTTGTCGCGCCGGCATCCTTCATTTCCGGCTTTGCGCCAGTGGCGCCAGGTGTGGCAGCCGGGGTCTCCACCTTTGCAGTTTCGACAGGCTTGGCCGCGTCCGGCGGCTGGATTGCGGCCTTTCTGGTCACGATAGGGCTAATTGAAGACGTGCCGCTCTTGTTCCCGCCAAAGGGCACAAAAACGACGATAAGGACTATAACGAGCGCTACGACGGCAACTGCGAGTATGATGGGTTTCTTTTTTTCCTCAAGCATATCTTTAATACTCAATTTGACACCTCCATATGTTCTTCGTATTTGACTATCGCCGGTGTTATGAAAACAAGCAATTCTTCGTTCCCGGTCTTTGTAAAACTGTTTTTAAGGAGCGGTATGGCCTCGAAAAAATTGATATTCGCCTGTTGGGCAAGGCCCTGAGGGCGTCTAATATCCCGGCGTCCCTGACCTCGATGGTAAAGAGCCAGCCGTTGCCTGATACAAGCCCTGCGTTGACATCCAAATGCCTGTTTTTATCTTTCCATTGAAGTATAACATGAGTTTTTCCTATATCAACTATTTTTTGCCCGTCTATTACGCCGCCTTTATAGACAATGCATTCGTTGATTATGGCGGAGGTGAAGAACGGTTGGTGCGGCATTGAAAAGCCGTATATGGCCATTATAGCGGACAATTATGAAAAAGGCGGATTATTGGCCTGTATAAAAAAAGGACGGGCCGAATCAACGGCCCGTCCTTGGATTGAAGAATGAAGCATGTTCGCAGATTAAACCCCTGTGCTGGCTACCCTACGTATACGCACTTTGAAGCCGCAGTCCTCGTGTCCATGTTGCGGCCCCTGTTGATATGGTCGTCTATCTCGGCTGCGCAGCCTATCATCCTGCCGAAGAGGAAGGTCGTGAACGCGGCGGTCTCGACCTCCTTTTCCGGCATCTTGCCGGACTGGAAGGCGTCCCAGACGATTTTGAGGAGTATGACCGCGATGACCGCGTCGATGTTGACGCAGTAGACGTCCTTTGAGACCTTGGCCTCGAAGAGCGAGCGGACGAGCTTGTGATAGAACTCGAGGAATACGTTGTATATCCCCTTCTCTTCGAAGAGCGAGTTCACGAACCGCTCGCGCGGGTCATAGTTGACCTCCTGGCCCTTGAAGACCGGGTGGTTGACGCACGGCACCTTCATATACTCGATATTGCCGAACGCCTTCTGGTCGGCCTTGTACTTGGCGTACCACTTCGCGTATTCGTCTGATATCTTCTTGATATCGATGCCGTGGTTCTTATTGGACGGGTCCTTGAGGCCCGACGGCTTGAAGCGCTCGATGAGGAACTGGATGGCCTCGTACCCGTTGCCGCCGTGCGCGAACCCGGTGTGAGTGAGGAAGCCGATGAAGGCCTTGTTTATCTGCACCCTTGACGGGTCTTCCGGGCCGTCGGCGCTTACCCCGCCCTTGCAGCCCTGGGCGGAGATTGTGCCCGGGCCGTTGGAGATGATAAGGCCCAGCAGCATGGAGAATTCGAATAGTTCCTTTTCCGCCGGACGCCTGCCGATGAGGGCAAGGAAGGCCGTCTCTGTGAAAGACCATGATTTTATGATATCAACGGTCTTGACCCCGCAGAACTCCTTCTTCGTGTGCTTGTCTGCCGTAACGGCGCAACCGACGAAGGCCGAGAATATGCGCGAGTACCAAGCAAGGTTCGTGACCGTAATCTTGGACACGGCCCTCTTTATGAGCGGTTCCCACCCAAGGGTCATCCATGCGGCGCCCAGAAGGGCCTGTGAAGACGGCTTGTTGCCTGCGGCCTCCCTGACGAACTCGATGAATACGGACTTCTTCATAAGCCCGTCAATGGCTTCAAGCATGATTGGCGCAAGCGGGTCGTCCTTGGTCGCGGTCATTGCGGCGCGCGCTTCTTTTGAAAGCCCTGAGACGAGTTTCTTGGAATCGAACCTGTCCGTGGCGTTTTGAAGGCCGCTGTTTTGGAAAAGCTCAAGTATCGTCTCGGCGGTCTGCAACGCGCCGGCCACGCGCTTCCTGCCGATGATGGCGACGGCGGAAGACAGAACCGTGTTCGGAGAGCTTTCCGCTTCGCGCGCCGCGTCCGCCGCGCCGAGCGCAGGGTCGTCGTGATGATTGACATAGGCGTTGAATACGATATTACAAAGGTCGCGCTCGTAGTCGGTCGGGTATCTCTTGAGAAGAGACATGTAGAGGTTCTCTTCAAGCGTGCGCCTTGACGCGTCGAGAATGGAAATGTTGTTGACGCGCGTTATCTGCGAGACCGGGTCCATCAGGGAGACGCCGGAGGCGTCCTTCATGGCCTGGCGCGGGAACTGCGCCCCCACCTGCTTGTTTATGTGGTCTATCTGCTCGTCGTAAGGAGAGACGGCCTTAACGGCCTTCACGTCAAGGCTGGCCGGCAGTTTTACGCCGGCGTCGCTGGCAAGCCAGCACTTGAGCGAGAGGTCACCCTTGGACTCGAAGTCGGGCTTGATGCCGTTAAGCTCCATGACTTTGGTAAGGGCCTCAGGGATGTCGGCGATATTCGTAACGACCGCGCCCTTTTTGGAGAATATCGGCGTCTGCGGCGTATAGATGCCCTTTACGCCGAAGTAATCCATATACCACTTCTCTTTGGCGATTGCGTCGTCACCTGAGCCGGCAAGGCTGCCAGCGTGGCCGCATGCCTTCGTAAGGCGCGCCTTCCACCTGCCCACGACGCAGGCCACCGTGGGTTTGTTGATTTCAAGGCCAGCCTCGTAATATCCGCCCGGCTCGGTGTAGATGACGGCGGCCTTCGACCTGTCGTCGTTATCAAGGGCGTAGAAGAACTCCTTGGGCGCGTAGTGTATATAGACGTCCTTGCCGCTGGATATGGACGTCGTTGTGCCCCAGCCGTTGGTGGCGAGGTAGACGGCGATGGTGGTGGTGAAGTTGCCGGAATTGGAGAAGATGGCGACCGAGCCTTTTACGAGCGATTCTTCGGGCTTGTTGCCGCCCAGCGCGCCGCCTATCCTGACCTTGTTCCACGCGTCGGCAACTCCGAGGCAGTTGCCTCCAAAGACGTCTATGCCGTTGGTCTGGCAGATCGCCCTTATGACGCGCGCGTCTGCAACCGATATCTTCTCGGTGAGGATGATAATCTTACGGAGACCCAGGTTGTATTTGATGGCCTCTGCAACGCCGTCCCTTACGCCTGACGGGGGCAGATAGATGACCGCGGTATTGAACTTGAGTCCTGCCGCGATACCGTCCTTTATCGAGTCGTATACCGGGATGTTGCCGAGCTTGGTCTCCAGGAACTGTCCCGACTTGCCCGGGCCGGTGCCGAAGACGACGTTGCCGCCGGAATAGACGTGGCTTACCGGGGTAACGGTTTTGCTCTCGGTGCCGAGTATATTGAGGACGCACACCCTGTCTTCCCGGATGGCTATCTCAGCCAGGGACTTGATACCGACGTAGTATGGGAACTTCTTGACGCCTTCTTTGTGCATAATGGCCTCGCGTGTTTGTCGTTAGAGCAGGCTGCTGAAAAAGTTCCATCTGCGTCGTTGTCCGACCCGCGCCACTTGGCGCGGGTACCCCGGTTCGTCACTGCGACGTAGAGAAACTACGTCTCATTCCTCACTCCTCGACGCCTAGCATATGGAACTTTTTGAGCAGCCTGAACAAGTTTTGAGTTTTGCGGCAACTTGTCAGTCTGCGGCGTGCGTGAGTCTACTTGCCCTCCATGCGGGCGGCTACGAGCTTTCTGCCTTCCTTCTCCATCCACTTGTCCACGTTGAGCGCGTAGTTGACGACCTCGCTCATGGCGCTGTCGTGGCCGAATATCCGGTACGGCAGCTTCAGGTTGTCGAGGGTATCGCGCATATAGGCCAGGCCCCTTATGAGGTTCGGGCCTCCCCTGCCGACCACGATGAAGAGCGGCGTTGCCCCCTTGGTGTTGAAGTAATCGCGAAGCGCGTCGGCCATAGCCCTGAACGTCTCGTAGATATCGGTGTTGTTGGCCTTGCCGCCGATGATGAAGAGGACGTTCGACTGCTTGAGCCAGTACTTGAAGACGATGCGGGAAATCTGGAACATCTTCTCGTACGGCGGGTTGCCGCCGAAATCGGACGAGATGGTTGCGCGCTCGCCGAGAAGCTCGGTCACCAGGGCGTTAGCCCCGCCGCCGAAGGTCGGCGCGGTGATGGTGCCGCGCGGGTTCATGACGAATACGTCGCTCTGCCCCTGATAGGTGCGAAGCTGGTTTATCTCCTGCTCGAACTCGGAATAGTCGGACGCAAATAGGTGCTGCGGCAGCTCAAGCCTCTTCCATGCCGGGTTGTCTATGTCGAAGGAGCACTTGAAGTCGCACGCAACCGGCAGGAGCCTGCCGTTCTTGTTCTGCGACATGCGTATCGGGTTGATCTCGATCATGTTGAGGCCGTAGTTGTTGTAGAGCGTCCAGAGCTTCGGCAGGTTCTGCACGAGCGGGCTTATGATATCCGCAGGCGCGCCGAGTTCCGTAAGCGCATTGGAGACGTGGTAGCTCTTGAGGCCAGTGAGCGGGTCAAACGGCACCACGCGTATCTTGTCAGCAGGCAGTTCCTCGATATCCATGCCGCCGTGATGGGTAATCGTCATTATGGGCGCGCGATGTACTGTCGACTCGCTTATGGAAAAGTAGACCTCGTGCTCGGCGCTCACTCCGCCCTCGAACGTCACCCCGTCGGCCTTTACAACCGCGTTGCCGAAGGTGTGCTCGACAAAGTAGAGGCGCTCCTTTTCCTTAAGCGCCGTGCCGATCTCCTTTGCCCTGCCAAGGAGACCCGCCTTGCCCTTCTTGCCGACCCCGCCCTTGAATATGGGCTTTACGAATACCTGGCCGCACTTCTTGATAAGCGCCTTGATATCGTCGACGCTCGCCTCCGGCCCAAGCACCTCCGCGCACGGGAATTCCACGCGATTCAGGAGCTTTCTGCCCCATAGCAGGCCTGTAAGCTGCATAACTACCCCCGTTGTTTAATTTAGCAACAAAAACAAGATGTTTGATGCGTTATATGCCACGCATTCTTATGTGCGTCAGGCGCGGTGATTAGTGAATAGTGTTTAGTGATTAGTAACCACTAATCACCGTCTTTATATAGCGTCTATTATCGCGTTAAACGTTTTACTCGGGCGCATCGCCTTTGAGGTTTTACCGAAATCCGGGTGAAAATATCCGCCCATGTCCTGAGGCTTGCCCTGCGCTGCCGTGAGTTCGCCGAGTATCTTAGACTCGTTCTCGGTCAGTTGCTTTGCCGCCTTTGTGAAACGCGCCTGAAGGGCTTTGTCATTGGTCTGCTCGGCCAGGGCCTGAGCCCAATATAAAGCAAGGTAGAAGTGGCTGCCACGGTTGTCCAGTTCGCCGACCTTGCGCGCCGGCGTCCTGTTGTTGTCCAGCACCTTGCCATTGGCCTGATCGAGGGTATCAGCCAGGATCTGCGCCTTCTTGTTCTTGAAGGTGTTGGCAAGATGCTCCAATGAAACGGCAAGGGCGAGGTACTCGCCGAGCGAGTCCCATCTCAGATACCCTTCCTCCTGAAACTGCTGCACGTGCTTGGGGGCCGAGCCGCCCGCGCCGGTCTCGAAGAGTCCGCCCCCGTCCATGAGCGGGACGATGGATAGCATCTTCGCGCTGGTGCCGAGTTCCAGAATCGGGAAGAGGTCTGTGAGATAATCGCGCAGCACGTTGCCTGTGACCGAGATGGTGTCCTTGCCCTGCCTTATGCGCTCAAGCGACAGACGCGTGGCCTCCTCCGGGGTCATGATCTTTATATCAAGGCCCTTCGTATCATGGTCCTTAAGATAACGCTCGACCTTATTGATAATCTGCACGTCGTGCGCCCTGCCCTTGTCCAGCCAGAAGACGGCAGGCGCGCCTGTGGCCCTTGCCCTGGTGACGGCCAGTTTCACCCAGTCCTGTATGGGAGCGTCCTTTACCTGGCATGCGCGGAAGATATCCCCCTCTTCCACGGCCTGCTCGATCAAGACCTTGCCCGCGGCGTCAACGACGCGGATCACGCCGTCTCCTGAGGCCTTGAATGTCTTGTCATGGGAGCCGTACTCCTCTGCCTTTTGCGCCATGAGGCCGACGTTGGGCACGCTGCCCATCGTCTTAGGGTCGTAAGCCCCGTTCTTTTTGCAATCATCGATGACTACCTGGTAGACGCCCGCGTAACATCTGTCGGGTATCGTCGCCTTGGTGTCGTGGAGCTTGCCGTCCACCCCCCACATCTTGCCTGACTCGCGTATCATGGCGGGCATGGACGCGTCGACTATTACGTCGCTGGGCATGTGCAGGTTGGTTATCCCCTTGTCCGAGTTGACCATTGCAAGCTCGGGGCGGTTCTTGTAGCAGGCCTTGATATCGGCCTCTATCTGAGCCTTTTGCGCCTCAGGCAGCTTCGCTATCTTCGCATAGAGGTCGCCGAGACCGTTATTCGGGTCGACCCCGAGTTCCTTGATTACGGCGGCATGCTTCTCGAATACGTCCTTGAAATAGACCGTGACCGCATGACCGAACATGATGGGGTCGGAGATCTTCATCATCGTGCCCTTCAGGTGGAGAGAGAAGAGCACGCCCTTTTTCCGCGCGTCTTCCATCTGCTCTTCGTAGAATTTACGCAGCGCGCAGCGGCTCATGACCGTAGCGTCGATTATCTCGCCTGGCTTGAGGCTGGTCTTCTCTTTCAGAACCGTGGTCTTTCCGTCCTTGCCAACGAACTCTATCCTGACGTTTCCGGCCTCGGCAACGGTGACGGATTTTTCGCTCCCGTAGAAGTCGCCGTTGCTCATGTGCGCCACATGGGTCTTTGAGTCCTTGCTCCACGCGCCCATCTTGTGCGGGTTCTTTTTCGCGTAATTCTTTACCGAGACCGCCGCCCTGCGGTCGGAGTTGCCTTCACGGAGCACCGGGTTGACGGCGCTGCCGAGGACCTTGCCGTAGCGGGTCTTTATCTCTTTCTCAGCGTCATTTTTCGGGTCTTCCGGGTAGTCCGGGACCTTATATCCCTGCGACTGCAACTCCTTGATGGCGGCCTTCAACTGCGGTATGGACGCGCTGATATTCGGCAGTTTGATGATGTTGGCCTCAGGGGTCTTTGCAAGCTCGCCCAGGGCGGTCAGTTCATCGGGTATCCTTTGTTTTTCGGATAGGTTCTCCGGGAAGTTGGCGATAATCCTTCCTGCAAGGGAGATGTCCCTTGTCTCGACGGCTATGCCGGCCGCGCCGGTGAACGCCTTGACGATAGGAAGCAGAGAATAGGTGGCCAGCGCAGGCGCTTCGTCAACAGCCGTGTATACAATCTTCTCGGACATACATTCCTCCTGTTTGTTTGCATAGCAATGACAAAGGGATTTGACGCACGTCTACCAGCTGAAAAGCACGGCTTGCCCGGCCATATCTACAGCGCATTTTGAGAGGGTATAAACTAACCAAAAAACACCGTTTTGTCAAGCATTTTAACTTGTTGGCCCCCGGGTTGGGCGCGGCAGGCAAAAAAAACCGTCTGTGCAAGAAATAGCGGATATGTACCCGCTAACTTGCCCAGACGGTCGACCTGTTCTCTTATACTCTCCGCTTCCCGGTGGTTGACCACCTTGATTCCGTCAGTCGCGAAGATTGGGACTTTCGTCTATGGTTTCAAAGCGCGGTAATAATATGACAGCGGCCATTTTTTGTCAAGCAATTTTTATCGGTTGAGGCGCGGATAAGGCGGCCTGAACTATTGCGCCTTTGGGGCGGCCGTCTCCCCGATATTGATGCCCGACGAGGCGCGCACCTTGCCGTTCGCGTCGACTATGATGGCCTCTATGCCGTTCAGCCGCTCCACGAGCCGCATCCCCTCGACAGGCCCGAGGACGAAGATTGCGGTGGAAAAGGCGTCAGTCGTCATTGTGTCGCGCGCCAGTATGGTGACGCTCCTGCTCTCGCGTGCCGGTTGGCCCGTCCTGACGTCGATGATATGATGATAGAGAACGCCGTCCTTGATAAAAAAGCGCTCATAGTCGCCGGATGTGGATATGGAGATATCGGTCAGCCTGAGCTTTGCGATAAAGGCGTCTTTCAATCGCGGGTTCTTTATGCCTATTTCCCACGGCCCGGTGTCCGAGACCCCCTGTACCCGCATGTCGCCGCCCGCCTTCACGATGGCGTTCTTGATGCCCAGCCGGTTGAGCGTTTCCATGGCCTTGTCAACTGCGTAGCCCTTGGCTATCCCGCCGAGGCCTATCGACATGCCCGCGTCCTTGAGAAAGACCGTCTTCTTCCCGGGGTCGAGCACGACCTTGTTGAAGTTTATCAATGCGACCGCCTTCTTCAACTCCGCGTCCGTGGGGATGCGCTCATGTCCGGGCGCGAAGTCCCACAGGCCGCGCAAGGCTGCCCAGCTTATATCAAATGCGCCTTTGGTGACCTCGGAGGTAAGTTGCGCCGCGAAGATGACCTTGAAAAGCTCATCCGGCACCGCCACAGGCCCCTTGCCCGCGTTCCTGTTTATGAGCGAGACCGGGCTCGTCTCCTTCCACTCGCTCATCATCTCCTCTATACGGGTCATCTCGGCCACTACCGCTGCAAAGGCCGGGTCAATTGAGGCGGTGTCCGTGACGTTGAACGTCACCTCAAGCTCCGTGCCCATGACGACGCCGCTTTTCTTCACTATGGTTGCCGAGGCCGGACTCGCCATGAATGCGCTTAGCAGGACGGCGCAGATAAGGACGACATGGAAGTTTCTTTTCAGGCTCTTCATTCAGGGATAATACCAGAACTTCCGCGCCTGATACAGAAAAATCAGGTTTAATTAGTTAGTGGATTTAACCGCCATACAGGGTTAAAATCTCCCCATGAGCTTCGGCCTTTACGTTATCATACTGACATACACGATGGCGCTCCTCGGCATTGCGGCCACTGCCCTCGTAGAGACCATCTCCCCTGCCTTCGTCGTCTTCCTCGGCATTGCCGCCGTCGCGTCCCTCTTCGTCAACCTGCGCAGGCTCCGGCTTGTGCCGGCATGGGTATGGAACATTATCGCGTTCGCGATATTCGTCTTTTTTATCGCTGACTACGCTATCCTGTCAAGGAATCTGCTCGTCTCCGCGTCGAGGTTCCTCGCCGTCCTCATGGTCTCAAAGCTCTTCGACCTTAAAACAAACAGGGATTATATCATCACCTACGCGCTCGTATTCTTCCAGATACTCGCCGCGGCAGCCTCCACCGTCTCCATCTCATTTCTCGGCATACTCGTCCTCTTTCTCGTATCCGGCATCTGGGCGATGATAATCCTGAATATCAGGCGGGACTGGGCCGTCTCAAGCCCTCTGAGCGACGAGCCTCCCGGCAGGGTCTTCGGCCCGCGTTTCCTCGCCTTCGTCATTGCCTCGGCTGCCGCCGCCCTGGTCATTACCGTCGTCCTCTTCTTCGCAATGCCGCGCGCGGGTCTGGGCTTTCTTGAGAGAAAGACCGCCAATACGGTCAAGGTCACGGGCTTTTCAGATACGGTCGACCTGGGCGAGCTCGGAGAGGTCAAGACCGACCGCACCGTCGTCATGCGCGTTGGCATAAGGGGCGGACGTCCGAACGTGCTGATACACTTTCGCGGGGCCGCGCTCGACCACTACGACGGGGCACGGTGGACCCGGCGCGTTAAAAAGACCGCGCAGGCGCCGAGGAGCGGGTCAGGCAGGTTCATAATCGGCTCGAGCGAAGAGCGCCTGCTCGAACAGGAGATACTGCTTGAGCCGCTCGACGCGGACGTCCTTATAGCGGCCTCGAACGTCATGTTCATAGACGGGAAATTTAATTCCCTGCGCGTCGACCCGTCAGGCACCCTCTATCTGCCAACGCCGCCGTATTCAAGGCTGGAGTATGTCGCATGGTCGGACATACTGAATCCGAGGGCCGCGCCGGACAGCGCGCTTGTCTTCGACGAATATAAGGAGACCTCTTTTCTCGACACAGACCCTTCCGGCCCGGGCATCAGGGCGCTTACGGCGGAGGTGACAAAAGGGGCAAGGGACGAACGCGCGGCCGCAACTGCTATTGAGGTCTATCTGAAGAACACATACGAGTACAGCCTCGACCCGCCGCATACCGAGGGCAAGACCCCGCTCGAGGACTTTCTCTTCTACTCGAAAAAAGGCTATTGCGAGCACTATGCAACGGCTATGACCGTGATGCTGCGCGCCGCAGGCATCCCATCCCGCCTCGTGACCGGTTTTCTGGAGGGCGAATGGAACGGTCTGGGCAATTACTACATCGTGAAACAGGAGAACGCCCACAGTTGGGTGGAGGCCTATATCAAAGGCCGCGGCTGGACGACCTTCGACCCGACGCCTGGCGAGGGGCTCGGCTCAATCAAGATACCGTCCACCCTCTCGCTCTACATCGACCTTATAAGATGGAAGTGGAACCGCAACATAATCCACTTCACCTTGATGGACCAGTTCAAGATGGCCGCAGGCATAGAGCGGGGCCTGCATTCATACATCGGCGCGTTGAAGAAGGCCTTTTCATGGGAGAAGAACACGACAACGGACGGGCGCTGGATGTTGCCGAAGGCCGTGCTCACATCCGGCATACTCGTCATAATCATTGCGGCGGTTGTAATCATCATGCGGATGCGCTCAACAGCGCATGGCCGCGCCGACGGGCGGAAGACCCCGCGATTCTACGTCGAGATGATGCGGCTCCTTAAAAGGCGCGGCATAGAGCGCATGCCCGGCGAGACGCCCGCGGAGTTCGCAAGACGCCTCGATATCCCAGCCGTCTACGCGATAACGGCCAGCCATGAGGCAAGGAGATATGGAGAGAGAGAGCTTACCCGCGCCGAGTTGGAGAAGCTTGAAAGAGACCTGAGAGAGATTAAGAAGACGGATGAGACGCAGGGAGAGTAGCGGGGGCCGAGGGGGCGGTTGTTTGTATTTCGCGGGTCAGGTTGACAATATTTGTTGGATTGGTGTATTTTAAATGAAAAACGGATGCACTTTCCGATTCTAATCTTCCTTTAATCTTACGGTGGTAGTCTCAATAGTATCGAATAATCGAATAATCGCAATTATCAAACGGAGACCTTGCATGTTGGATAATATCAAGATAGGCACACGCATGTTGCTGGGTTTTGGTTTAGTTATCCTTTTGCTTGCGGCGGTAGGCATTTGTGGGTTGTGGGGCACAAGGGAGTTCGGGGCGGTGCTGAAAAAGGTCCTGAGCGTTGAGGGCAACATATCGGAATACGCCTCTAAGGCACAGGCCAACACCCTCGGGATGCGCAGGTTTGAAAAAGACTCCATCATCAACATAGGCGCGCCTGAGAAACAGGTGAGTTACCAGAATAAATGGCTGGAAGAGGAGTCGCAGCTCGTATCCGACCTTGCCAGGCTCAGGGAGCTTGCCGAGACGGCAGACGACAGAGAGGCCGTAAAGACGATGGATGCGAACCTCAAGGCATACTCCGCCGGGTTCGCCGAGGTCTCGGCCGGACTGCGCGCCGGAACCTTTAAGACGCCACAGGAGGCTAACGCGGCGATAAACAAATACAAGGAACCGATTCACAAGCTTGAAGACACGGCCGAGAAGCTCGCCGTCAGCGCAGCCAAGCGGATGGAGAACGAAGAGAGGACCACCGAGGCGTTCGTCGGCAGGGTCGCGGCCATTATTATCGTACTGACCATCGCCGCGCTCGGCGCGGCCATTGCAACGAGTTATTTCACGACGCGGCGCATAACGCGCCCGCTTGCGGACGGCGTAGAGATGACAGGAATGATAGCCCGCGGCGACCTGACGGCCAGCGACCTACGCATTCACTCTAACGACGAGGTCGGTTTTCTGGCATCCACGCTGAACGCAATGAAGCAGTCCTTATCCGGCATGATAGGCTCCATCATCACCACGTCCGGGCAGGTGGCCTCGGCTTCGGAGGAATTATCCGCCACGGTCTCACAGATCAGCGCACGCGTGGAAGAACAGTCAGCAAAGGCCCAGCAGGTGGCAACGAGCGCCTCGCAGATGTCCTCGACGATAACGGAGATAGCAAAAAACGCGGCAAATATCGCCGAATCCGCAAGGACGACTGCGGACGTGGCCAAAGAAGGCTCCGGCGTGGTCAACAAGACCGTCTCGGAGGTTCAGGCCATCGCCGAGATGGTTACGCACTCCTCGCGCATGATAACGTCGCTCGGGGAGCGCTCAAGGCAGATAGGAGAGATAGTCGTGGTCATAAACGAGATTGCCGACCAGACCAACCTGCTCGCCCTTAACGCCGCCATAGAGGCGGCGCGCGCGGGAGAGCACGGCCGCGGCTTTGCCGTTGTCGCGGACGAGGTAAAGAAACTCGCCGAGAGGACGACCGTCTCGACAAAGGAGATCGGCGCAATGATAGCGGACATCCAGCACGAGACCACCGGCGCGATAAAATCGATGAACGAGAGTCTCGTGCGCGTCGAGACCGGGGTTGGCCTCTCCTCCCAGGCTGGCAAATCCCTCGCAAAGATAGTCGAGAGCGTCGGCGCGCTTCAGACGATGGTCGAGCATATCGCGGCGTCCACCGAGGAGATGAGCGCGACTTCGGGCGAGATAAGCGATTACATCGAGGTCATAGCCGATATATCAAAGGAGACATCCACGTCCTCCGGTCACATTTCCGCCGCGTCCGACGAGCTTTCAGGGCTTTCCATAGACCTCAAGCTCATGGCGGAGAAATTCAAGATATCCGGCTCCAACACGGCCCGCGTCCTGAGCATCGAGGGCGGCCGCAAGAACGGTTGACAAAAGTCCCGTAAGGTCAGGTTGCGTTTTTTTATCGTACTCACGCGGAGCATGGGAACGATAAAAAAACCGGGCTGAATCAGTAGTGATACGACATCCCAAAATATGGACCGTCGAGCACTTCTTCACCTGCCTTCATCCTGCGGTATCCGGCCCTGATGGAATAAAATTCATTGATGTATGCAATAGAACCGTCATAATCGCTTACCTGATTCCCATTAATCCAGTTCCATGTCGGGGCAAACCGTATGCATATATTCTCATGAGGATAAAAATTCATCGGAGATGTCACGGAGGCTCCGCTGTTCTCATCCTTTCCGCTCATGGAAATCCTGCCTATGCCCATATCCAATTCAAACTTCTTTGAAAAAGAGATACGATACAGCCCGTGAATATTCACAATATCCAAACTGTCATGCGGTTTTTTTTCTTCATAGTGCGTCTGGCGAAATTGCAACCCGACCGCTCCATATCCTACTTCAATCCGCCCATCCAAACCCCAGACATTGGAATTTACCAGTTGATAATTGATGTCCGAGCGAAAGTAAGGCAGGTCTGAGTCGCCTATATGTCTTAATCCCAAACTGGCCGCGTTGTGGGTTTTCGGCTGACTTACTCTTTCCATGCTGAGTTTGCCGCCCTCTACAAGAGTCCTGATAAACAGGTCTCCTATGACATCGTCAAATAATAAGTCGAAAATCGTATCATCATCTTTATTGTCGGCCTTTTTCTCGGTTGCCGCCTTCTCAAAATTGCCGAGTTGACCTGCGAAGGAACTTTGGTAAAAGAGGGTTTGGATAAATAGCGTTATCAAAAAAACGCAGGTGAGCTTAGCCGTTGTCATAATTAGCCTTCTGGACGGGATGAGATTGATGTAGATAAGGGGATGTGGACTCAGTCCCACTCAGCCGCGCCTTGATGCGTATCTTCCAAACCTTCACCCCCTCTCCCCTCACACCCCGAACCTCAGCCTCTCGGCGAGCCGCTCTGGCAGGCCGGCCTCAAGTATCTTCAGCGCCGTTGCGGCGATATCGTAATCCACTTTATGAAAGGTTATGACCCCGGCTTCCGTGTCATAGATAACGAAAGACGCATGCGGGTCGTGGTTACGCGGCTGGCCGACCGAGCCCGGGTTTATGAGGTAAGAGCAACCCTTTTCAAGCTCGACCGTATCCTCGTGGATTGCGAAGACCGTTTCCCCGCATTCGACGTAAACGACGGGCACGTGCGTATGGCCGAAGAAGGCGATGTTAATGCCAACGGACAGTTCGTGCATGAGGCTGAAGTTGACTGCCGCGTCGTCCGTGCCGTTCAAATAACTGTCAGTGTCGTTCACCCAGCCGTGCATGGCAAGGAACGCGTTGTCAATGATAGCGCTTCGCGGCAGGGCTTCAATATACGCCTTGTTCTCCGGGGTGAGTTGCTCGCGTGTCCACAGGAGCGCCTTTTCTGCAAGCGGGTTGAAGTCGTCAGGCTCGTCAAGTCCGGCAGCCCTGTCGTCGTGGTTGCCCATGACGCTTGGGATGGCGCGGCCTCGTAATATTGCGATACATTCGTTGGGGTTGGAGTTGTAGCCGACGATATCGCCGAGGCAGACAATGACGTCAGGCGCAAGCGAATCTATCTCCGCGAGCACGGCGTTCAGGGCCTCGAGATTGGAATGGACGTCGGAGATTATGGCGTAGCGCATGAGAGGGACGATGTGTGGGATGCGTGATGAGCGGTTTAAATGCCGCGCCCCGTCAAAAGGGACGCATGTGCGTAGGAGAATATAAAAATGGAACTCGTGATACTGTAGCTCAGACCTTCAGGTCTGATACGCAGGCGTTTATCTATTCAGGGCAAATCCCCACGACCCACTTTACAAGCAAGGCGCGCTTTCTCCTCCCCTTATTTAAGGGGAGGCAGGGAGGGGTTATATTTTGCACGCCGCAGATTAACTCCCCCCCCGCCCCCTCTTTAAAAAGAGGGGGAGCTTTTAAATCCCCCGCCCCACGCCAAGTGGCGTGGGTACCCCGCCCCCGTGTGCGCTAAAGTTATGTATTTGGCGCCTTTTTCAAAGGGGGAAGTTTAAGCCCTGAGCTACGTCAGTAAGGACCGGAGGCATGAGGCGGGAAGCAGGATGTGATAAAGACCTTACCACCTCCGACCTCCCACTCCCGACTCCCAATCATGTGTATCTGCTGCGCTTGACCCAACCTTGCTTTTGTCGGTCTCAGTGTATCGTGCCCTTGGCCTCTTCGCCGTGCGCCGCGGGCCTGCCGGTCTGCAAGGGGTCTTCCACAAACCTGTCCCTGCATGCCTTGCACATGATGAAGATGCGCTCCATGGCCACGTCTTCCTCAAGGGCCTTCGCGTCCATCGTTTCGATGGCCTCAAGAAGCTCGTTGATGCCGCTCTCGACGTCCCCTTCATAGTCTTCAAGGTATCCGTCGAAGTCGGCAAATGACTTTATCTCGACGATATACTTGAGCGTCCCTTTGGGCAGTTCCTTGCGGCAGCTATGGCAGTGGAGTTTTTGCATCACCGGAATCCTTGATTATATTTGTCTTTCATTGAACCAGCCGACCGGCGGCCCTGATTCAGATGAAGGGATTGAATCTTAATATATAATACCGCCTGAGTCAATCCCTGTCGTATGATGACGAGGAAAAGAGTTGTCGTTACGGCGTGTTTTAAGAATATACCCAAACAAAACTCTTGTCAAACCGCTGCGTCGCGCCTTGGTAAAGGCCGTCTTTTTATGATATAGTGCGGCTCAATGGACATAAACGGGCTTATAAACGAGTTTAAAAAGCGCAAAGACCTGCGAGAGGTCGTCCACCACGAGGTCATGCCCCCTCACCCGGCCTCTTACGGCGAGACGAGCCGGCCTTTAAACCCGGCGGTTGCGGCCGCACTTGCCGCAAACGGGATTACGCGCCTTTTTACCCATCAGGCGCAGGGCATAGACCTTATAAGGGCGGGCTGCAATACCGTTGTTATGACACCGGCGGCGAGCGGCAAGAGCCTTATCTACAACATACCGGTTGTTGAGTCCGTCCTCGACGACCCGGCCTCCCGCGCCATATATCTATTCCCGCTTAAAGGGCTTGAACAGGACCAGTTGAAGGCGCTGCGTAACCTGACTGATTCGATAACGTTCCCACATGAAGAAGCCAAGGCGCGTAAGCGCGGCTACGTCCCGGGGTTATGTGAAATATACGACGGCGACACTACGGATTACAAAAGAACCCGTATCCGCTCTGCCCCGCCCGGCATACTCCTTACGAACCCTGACATGCTCCACCTCGCCATCCTCCCGTTCCATCAGAAGTGGGAGGAGTTTTTCAAGAACCTCAAGTACGTCGTCATAGACGAGGTGCACACCTACCGGGGCGTCTTCGGCTCGCACGTGGCCCAGGTCTTACGGAGACTCCGGCGCATTGCCGCGCTCTACGGCAGCTCTCCGCAGTTTATCGCCTCGTCCGCCACCATAGCCAACCCGGTCGAGCTTAGCGAAATGCTCACCGGAGTAGAGTTCGAGTTGGTTACAAGGAGCGGCGCGCCGACCGGCAGGCGGAATTTCATATTCATCAATCCCGCGCTCTCAGCCTCGCCTTATGCCATCGCAACAAAGCTCTTTGTCGAGGCGGTGAAGAACGGCTTTAAGACCATTGCCTTTACCAAGGCGCGCAAGGTGACCGAGCTTATCCACGCATGGGTAAGGCAGGCCGCGCCCGAGCTTGAGCCTGTGATAAGCTCGTACAGGGCAGGATTTCTCCCTGCCGAGCGCAGGGCCATCGAGGCGCGGCTATTCAGCGAAGAGCTGAGCGGGGTCATTTCAACGAGCGCGCTTGAGCTTGGCGTGGACATAGGCGGGCTCGACGTCTGCATACTCGTGGGCTATCCCGGCACCGTCGCTTCTACCTGGCAGAGGGCCGGGCGCGCGGGCAGGAGCGGCGCTGATTCGCTCATCGTCATGGCTGCCCAGGCCGACGCGCTCGACCAGTACTTCATGCGTAACCCCGAAGACTTTTTCAAGCGGCGTTCCGAGGCGGCGGTCATAGACACTGAAAACCCGGTTATCCTGAAACCACACCTACTTTGCGCGGCCGCAGAGGCGGTTATAAAACCCAATGACCTCGTATACGACCCCATCTCCCGCGCTCCTATCCTGAGAGAACTTGAGACGGAGGGCAAGGTCAGGTACTGGGCCAAGGGCGGGGTATGGTATCCGCGAAAGAAGTACCCGCACCGCGAGGTATCGATACGCGAGGCTGGACATACGTACATGATAGTACAGGAAGGCGGCGGGCTGCTCGGCGAGTCGAGTTCCTCGCGCGTCCTGCATGAACTCCACCCCGGGGCCGTCTATCTGCACAAGGGGATGCAGTACCGGGTGACGACCCTTGATATGGATAACCGCAAAGTCGTATGCAGGCCTGCCGCGGACCTTGATTACTATACGCGGCCCATGACGGAAGAGACCTCAGAGGTCATATCCGTCACAGCCTCGAACTCACTGCCCGGCGCTTTGATAAACCTCGGCATGGTGCGCATAACCGAGCGCGTGACCGGTTTCAGGCGCAGGCACATCAGCACGAACGAGAATCTCGGCGAGTATGAGCTGAACCTGCCTGAGCAGGTCTTTACGACGATGGGCATCTGGACTAAGGTGGACGAGGACGCGCTCGTGAATGTAAAGGAGAACGGCTGGAGCGTTGCCGGGAGCCTGCACGCGGTCGAGCACGCCGCCATAGCCGCCCTTCCGCTCTTTGCCATGTGCGACAGGATGGACCTCGGCGGCGTAAGCTACGTCTTCAACCCTGAGCTTGAGTCGCCTGCCATATTCATCTACGACGGGCACGAGGGCGGGGTCGGCCTTGCAAGGCGCGGCTTCGAGTGCATGGAAGAGTGGCTTACGGCAACGCGCAGTCTGATGGAGGACTGTCCCTGCGAGGTCTCTTGCCCGTCCTGCACACAAGACCCCAAATGCGGCAACAACAACGAGCCTCTCGATAAACGCGGGGCCATAGAGATAATAAGGCAGTGGCTGGGACGGAGGTCATAGCGCGCTATTATTCAGGGCTAAAGCCCTGAACTACTCAAGAGACGCCTGTGCAGCGTCTTCAGGAAGGCGTTTTTCCCTGCACTTTTCAAAAGACGCACACGATGATTTATGATAGAGTCAGGCCATGGACAGGTTTGAGCGCAAGGCCATAAAGCAGGGCTGCCGCCTTGTTGCGGGGGTTGACGAGGCCGGACGCGGGCCGCTGGCCGGGCCGGTCGTGGCGGCAAGCGTGATATTCGCCGCGCCTTATCCCATCGGCATCGGCATCAACGACTCAAAAAAACTCACCCCTGTTGCCAGAGAGCGGCTTGCGCCGATTATTCGCCAGACGGCGCTGAACATAGGCATCGGAATAGTCTGGCCACTGACCATCGACGTCATAAATATCCGTCAGGCGTCCATGCTTGCCATGGCGCGCGCGATCGAGTCCATGGCCGTTACGCCGGATATGCTCCTCATCGACGGCAATACGCGCCTTGAGCTTGACCTGCCGCAAAAGACGATTGTCGGCGGAGACGAACTGTCGGTGAGCATTGCGGCAGCGTCCATCATAGCCAAGACAACGAGGGACGCCATAATGGAGGCCTGCCACGGCCTGCACCCTCAATATAATTTTCTGAGCAATAAGGGTTACGGCACGCAGGAGCATCTTCAGGCCCTGCGTAAGCACGGCCCTTGCCCCATGCACAGGATGACATTCGGCGGGGTAGTTGTAAAATAAGGCCTTCGCTATTTATATGAGTAAAAGCAAGAAGGAGAGATTTAACCGATGGCCATTGACAAGCTCGCCATAGGCCGCATGGGCGAAGATGCAGCGGCAAGGGCCTTGAAGAAGAACGGCTACATGATAGTGGCAAAAAACTTCAGGTGCCGCTTCGGCGAGATAGACATAATAGCAAAAGACGGCAAGACGCTGGTATTCGTCGAGGTCAAGACGCGCGCAAGCGACGCGTTCGGCACGCCCGGCGCGAGCGTGGACGCCAGGAAACAGCGGCGCATAATAACCGCATCTTCCATATACATGAACGAGAACGGACTTGACGATGCAGCGGTAAGGTTTGACGTGGTGGGCGTGGACACGAGCGGCGGGGAGGTCCTCCGCGTGGAGATCATAAGGGACGCGTTCGGCGCGTAGACGGTGGTTGCATCAAGACGCATCGGGCGGATTATCTTTAAGCATCTGCCGGAACAATGGCTAAGTCGCGGTATTGCAATAGGTTATCATTTCAAATAATTCAATCGCGGAGAGATTTATCAGGTTTGCAAGTCCCATACCAAAGGAAGGTAAGGAAACGTCCGACGAGTTTCCCGCTGATGTAGATGTACGCTATCGCTAAAAATGCGCCTAAAAGAGCCGCAAGGATCTCGACCATGAGTGTTTCCTCCGTTGTAACTGAGCTTACCGCCTATGCTGGCACATGGTTAAACCCAGGCATCTACCTGTCCCAGATGGTCGCTCCACCTTCCGGCGGGGTCTCGCCGCGGGGCTTGTCAATGGAGGGCACGGGCGTCTCTCCCTCTTTTGCCGAGATCTCGCTCTTGAGCGAATCTTCAAGCGCCTTGAGCTTGGCGGCCTTTATCGACTCAAGGGCTTCAACAGACTTTTCAAAACGCGCCCTGTCAGTTTTGAGAGCCGCTCCCTGGTCTTTCAGCGATGCGATTACGTCCTCCATGTAAGACTCGACAAGGCCCCGGACGCGCTTATACCGCCTTGGCCCCGGGGCAACAGACCACTTGATGGACTGAAGCTCCTTTATCATGCGCATGCGTCCCTCGTCAGAGGCCTTGATGACGCCGGATGCGTCGATGGTAGTTGGCAGGTCTTTTATAGCGGCCTGAACTCCGGCATGGAATTCGTCAATAATGGTGGTTGCGGCTGAGACGCTGTCCGTTGTTACGCCGTCCCCTGCCATTACCGGCGCTGAGATAAAGATGATAAAAAGCGATATGAAAGAGATAACCGTCATGCGCGTCGTCATAATTTGAGTATATACTGACGGACGCATGCTGTCAACACGGCCCGCAACCGGCCTTTGCGAGGTCCGAGCTTTAGCCCGAGGAAAAGTTATAATGAATGAAAAGAGACCGACGCTGATCATCATAGACGGAAGCTCCGTCATTTACAGGGCCTTCCACGCCATACCGCAGACCATCACCAACCGGTCCGGCATGCCCACGAACGCGATATACGGTTTTACCCAGACCTTGAGGAAGATACTGGCCGACTGGAAACCGGATTATATCGGGGTCGCCTTTGACGTGAAAGGCCCGTCTTTCAGGCGAGAGCTCTTCACCGAGTACAAGGCCACAAGGCCGCCCATGCCGGACGCCCTGCAGCCGCAGATACCGTTCATCAAGCGGATAGTCACGGGCTACGGCATACCCGTGCTTGAAAAAGAGGGTTACGAGGCAGACGATATCATTGCCACGCTTGTAAAACGCCTCGGCGCGCAGGTCAAGACGAGGATAGTCACAGGCGACAAGGACATGTACCAACTCGTCGGGGATAACGTCGTGATACTCGACTACCTCGCGGGCAAAGAGTACGGAACGGCCGAGGCCGAGGCAAAATTCGGCGTCAGCCCCGCCCTGTTACGTGACCTTCTGGGACTTGCGGGCGACTCGTCGGACAACATCCCCGGGGTGCCCGGCATCGGGCCGAAGACAGCCGTAAAACTCATCGCCGAGTTCGGCTCGATAGAAGATATCTACGCCAATATAGAGAAGGTCTCTTCGGAAAAGCTCCGCGAGAAACTCCGTGCAAACAAGGCGCAGGCAGAGTTGTCAAAAGAGCTTGCAACGCTCCACCCGGACGTGGACTTTGACGCGGACCTCAAGGGCCTGCGCATGAGCGTGCTTGATAAAGAACAACTCGTACCGCTCTTCCGCGAGCTTGATTTCAAGAAGTTCCTTGCGGAGCTTGAGACCGGACAGCCCCCTGTGCTTCAGCCTGACGAGGGGCCGGATGCCGAGGTCGTAACAGGGACAGGCGTAGAGGCCGAGGCGCGGGTTCTGAAGACGGCCGGTCGCTTTGCCCTCTCGCTTGTCTTGACTGAGACCGGGCCGGGCCTGTCCGTCTGCTCCGACGGTACACGGCCCGCCTTCATCCCGCTTGATAATGGGGCAATAGAGCGTTTGAGGGGTATACTCGAAGACGATAAGCTCGTCAAGGACACTGACGATTCAAAGGCCCTCTATCTCTTTTTCATGCGGCACGGTGTAAGGCTCAGGGGCATACGGATAGATGCTTCCCTTGCGTCGTATATCATCGACCCGTCGAGGAACGACCACTCCATCGACGCCTTGAAGTCGGCCATGCTGAACCTTGCCCCGCATGACGGCGCACAAGGAGTACACAAAAAAGCCTGTGATATCCTGAAGTTAGCGGATTTGCTTGATAAACAGCTAAACGATGATAATCTCATGGGAATCTATGCGGGTCTTGAGCTTCCGACTGCCGAGGTGCTGGCCTCTATGGAGCTCGCAGGCATCAAGGTCGAGACGGAGATACTGCGCGCCCTGTCAAAAGAGATGGCATCTGACCTGGCCGTAATGGAGGCGGCCATTTACGAGGCCGCCGGAACAGAGTTTAATATCAACTCGCCCAAGCAGCTCTCAGAGGTGCTCTTCGAGCGGCTGGGGCTCAAGCCCGTAAGGAAGACAAAGACGGGTTTTTCAACCGACGAAGAGGTCTTGCGCCAACTCTCAAACAAGCACAAGGTGCCGGAGCTGATACTGAGCTTTCGCCAGACAAGCAAGCTCAAGTCCACCTACGTTGACGCCATCCTCGAACTCGTAGACCCGGCTGACGGACGCGTGCATACGTCCTTCAACCAGACGGTTACCGCGACCGGGCGCCTGTCAAGCTCGAGGCCGAACCTTCAGAATATCCCCACCCGCACCCCGTCGGCCCTGCGCATACGCGAGGCATTTGTCGCGCCTGAGGGGTTCACCTTTCTTTCAGCCGACTATTCACAGATAGAGCTTCGCATCGTGGCGCACCTCTCGCAGGACGCCGCTCTTATGGACGCGTTCATCAAGGACGAGGACGTGCACACGGCAACCGCAAGCGAGGTCTTCGGCGTGCTGCCCGGTCTTGTAACCCCTGAACTCAGGCACCGCGCCAAGGCAATCAACTTCGGCATCATCTACGGCATGGGCGCCTACGGCCTGTCAAGCGAGCTTAATTGCAGCGTCAAGGAGGCCGAGTCGTACATAGCGGGCTACTTTGCGCATTACAAGGCGGTCAAGGCCTTTATCGACCGCACGATAGAAGAGGCAAAGGCCATCGGCTACACCACCACCCTCTTCGGCCGCAGACGCTATATACCGGAGCTTGCAAGCCCGGTTGACGCGGTCAAACGCTTCGGCGAGCGCATGGCCGTCAATACGCCGATACAGGGCGCGGCCGCCGATATGATAAAGGCGGCCATGGTCTCCATCCACAAAAGGCTCAACGCGGATGGCGCGGGCCGAAGCCGCATGCTCCTGCAGATACACGACGAGCTTATCTTTGAGACGCCGGTTGACGAAGCCGCCTCCCTTGCCAAACTCGTCAAGGTCGAGATGGAAGACGCAATAAGGCTCAGCGTGCCGGTCAAGGTCAATATCAAACAGGGCGCGAACTGGCGCGTGGTGGAGTAGGCTTCACCCTTGACAGACGCAACATGGTTGTGTTATAGTCCTTTTGCAAATGCAACCTGGTTGCGAAAGAGATGATAAAGACAGAAATCATATTTTCAAATCTTAAGAGAAACGGACACAGGCTGACGAAGACCCGCAAGGCCATCGTCTCGGCCCTTCTGACGAGCGAGTGCCCCCTCTCGGCCTTCGACCTGAAGGCGCGCCTGCTCGATGGAGACGTGGAGGTCAACAAGACCACCGTCTATCGCGAGCTCGCCTTTCTCGTCAAACACAACGTCATCCACGAGATCCAGTTCGGCGACGGCAAGACGCGCTACAGGGTCTGCCCGGACGGCCATCACCATCACGCAATCTGCGTCAAGTGCAGCAAGGTCGACGAGATAATCATGGAAAACGACCTTGCCGCGCATGAGAAGAAGCTCGATAAGCTCATAAACTTCAAGGTGCTCCATCATACCCTTGAATTCTTCGGGCTCTGTAAGGCCTGTAACAACGCGGAGCTTAAGAAGAGGGCGGCAAGATGAGCATACTCGAAGTACGCAAACTCAGCGTGGAATTCGGCCATAACCGCGTGCTCGAAGATATAAACTTCGAGGTGGAGCGCGGGGCAGTGCTCGCCATCATCGGCCCGAACGGCGCGGGCAAGACCGTGCTTTTGAAATCTCTTATCGGCCTTCTGCCATATAATGGCGTTGTGCAGTGGGCGCCGGACGTCAGGATAGGCTACGTGCCGCAGCGCATGGACATAGAGACCGACGTGCCGCTGACGGTCAGGGAGTTCTTTGGCCTGCGCGGAGGCGGCCTCACCCCTGACCGCATACGAGAGGTGCTGGAATTCGTCCAGCTTGACGAGCATATCCTCAACGCCGGGCTCGGCGAGATCTCCATCGGCCAGCGCCAGCGCGTGCTCGTGGCCTGGTCGGTCATAGGCTCGCCTGACGTCCTGCTCTTTGACGAGCCTACGGCCGATATCGACGTAACGGGCCAGGAATCCATCTACAAGATGCTCTATCACCTGCAGAAGAACCTGGGCCTGACGATAATCCTCGTCTCGCACGACCTGAACGTCGTCTATCGCCACGCCACGTCCGTATTGTGCCTGAACAGAAGCAAGCTCTGTTTCGGCGTGCCGCGCGAGGTGCTTTCATCCGAACAGTTGTTGAGCCTATACGGCGGGGAGAAGGCGTTTTTCGAACATAAGCACGATTAACGGCAGGCCCGCCAGCAGAGGCTGTCAGTCCGGCATAACATGGGCCGTGTAGCGCAGGCCTTCAGGCCTGCCGTCCCTTCCACGTCATGGCTGAAGCCATGAGCTACAGGCCATTATTGCAAGCGCAGCACCGGATTTTAAGAGGTACACTACATGCAGGCAACCCATATCATACTGCCGCTTATCGTCGCGGTCTTCGTGGCCGCGGGCGCAAGCCTCCTCGGCTCGTTCGCCATACTCAAGAGGATGTCGCTCGTGGGCGACGCCCTCTCGCACGTGGCCATGCCCGGCATCGCCCTCGCGCTCATCTTCAAGCTGAATCCCTTCATCGGGGCGGTCGTCTTCCTCTTCATCGCCGTTATCGGCATCTGGATAATCGAATACAGGAGCGCTCTGTCGCTCGATACTATAGTCGGGGTCTTCTTTACGGCCTCGCTGGCCCTCGGCGCGCTCATCATGCCGGAGCACGACCTGATAGAGACGCTCTTCGGCAACATAACGTCGCTTAGTGTGGCGGAATCCGTCGTCTCCATCGTCCTGTCGCTTACGCTCATTGCAGTGATATTCGCGCTTCACAGGAAACTCGCGCTAAACATGGTCTCGCAGGACATAGCCCAATCCATCGGCATCAGGAACAAACGCCTCGAATTCATTTTTCTTCTGTCCTTTGCCCTTGCCGTGGCCCTCGGCATACGCTTCGTGGGCGCGCTCCTCATGGGCTCGCTCGTAATCATACCCGCGGCCTCGGCAAAGAACGTCGCCCGCTCTCTCATGAGTTTCATGCTCGGCTCGATGGCCTTCGGCATGTTTGCGGCGGCCACGGGCATCTTCGTCGCGTACCGTTACGCGCTTACGCCAGGGCCGGTCTTCATCATAATCAGCACGCTCATATTCATCACAACCATAATGATACGTCAGTTCAGAGAGGCATAGACAATGACAAATATCGACAGGTTCGTCAAATCCATCAAAGACCGCAAGGCGCGCATCGGGGTAATCGGACTGGGCTACGTCGGGCTGCCGCTGGTGATACGGTTCTGCGAAGAGGGGTTTCGCGTCACAGGCTTTGACGTGGATACGACGAAGACCGGCGCGCTCAACAAGGGCGTCTCCTACATCAAGCACATCCCCTCGTCACGGATAGCCTCGATAACAAAATCCGGTGGTAAACCTCCTGCGTTTGTCGCAACGACCGATATGTCGCAATTGAAAAACATGGATGCGGTCATCATCTGCGTGCCCACGCCCTTGTCCGACAAGCGGGAGCCTGATCTAAGCTACGTCGTGGCCTCGGGCATGGAAGCGGCGCGCCATATAAAGCCCGGCGCCCTCGTCTCGCTCGAATCGACGACATATCCCGGCACTACCGAGGAGATACTCCTGCCCATGTTCGCCAAGCGCGGGATGAAGCCGGGAGTGGATTTCTTCCTCGCGTTCTCTCCTGAGCGCGAAGACCCGGGCAGGCGCGACTTCAACACGCGCACGACCCCGAAGGTGGCCGGCGGCGTGACAAAGACATGCACGCGGGCCGCGGTCGCCCTCTATTCCGCCATCATCGATAGCGTCGTCACGGTCTCGTCGGCAAAAGCGGCGGAGATGAGCAAGCTCCTTGAGAACATCTACCGGAGCGTCAACATCGCGCTTGTAAACGAGTTGAAGATGCTCTGCGACCGCATGGACATAGACGTCTGGGAGGTCATAGACGCCGCAAAAACAAAACCGTTCGGCTTTCAGGCCTTCTATCCCGGCCCCGGGCTCGGCGGCCACTGCATCCCCATCGACCCGTTCTATCTTACGTGGAAGGCGCGCGAATACGACTTCGCTACCCGCTTTATCGAGCTTGCGGGCGAGATAAACACGAACATGCCCTACTACGTGGTACAGAAGGTCATGGAGGCTCTGAACGGACACGGCAAGTCTATTAAAGGCTCGCGCATATTGATACTCGGCGCGGCCTACAAGAAAGACGTGGACGACATGCGCGAGTCCCCCTCCCTCGAACTCATGCGTATACTGCGCGACAAGGGCGCGGCTGTGGCCTATAACGACCCGTTCGTGCCGATTGCCGTCGGCCACAGAAAGCCGTTCAAACTGCGTTCGACAAGGCTTACTGAAAAGGCGTTAAAGGCCGCGGACTGCGTGCTCATAGCGACCGACCATTCATCCTACGACTACGGATGGATAGTTGCGAAGAGTAGGCTCGTCGTGGATACGCGTAACGCCACAAAAGGGATTAAGAGCGTTAAGGTGGTCAAGGCGTAAGCGCCCCTTGCCCTTAAACTTTTTGCTTGATTAGCGGCCCGCAATCGTTGACAATGAGGCCATAAAAAAGATTTCCGGCACCAGGCGGTTCTCTGCAAGATAACGGTTGGCCAACAATCAACGGAGGCAAATGTATGAAGATGAACAGGTCTAAAGGCGTGATGACGGGGAAGGCGCATCTTGCGTGGCTCGTGGCGCTTATAGTCTTTATCGCCGTAGGCTGCGGCGGACGCAAGAACGTAGCCACCAACGACCCATCCAGTCCACTCTACAGGGCGTCCGGGATTGATTTCCATAAGTACGACACGGCTATCATCGATCTTAACGACGTAAGCACCAATAACGGCCAGGGCGACGACGAGGTAAAGGCCACTTCGCAACAGAGCCTTGAGACGTGGCTGAAGCAGTCCGGGATATTCAAGTCGGTCAGGAATAACGGCGAGACCGTCGAAGGCAAGGCAATCGTCATCAAGGCCAAGGTAAGCGTCAACTGGGGCAGCCGCGCCGCCCGCGCCCTCGTCGGCATGGGCGCAGGCAGGGCGACGATAGCCATAACCTATAACGTTGTTGATAAGGATACCAACAAGCTCGTCGCCAAAATGGACGTATCCGACGCCATGACCGGCATGAGCGGCCAGGCCTGGGGCGGCGACGCAAAGCAGCTTGTATATCAGGGCACCGAGAAGTGGAACAAGGTCTTCATCAATAACGTCCTGCAGGGTCAGCAGTAGAGGCTTCTGTGGCGTCGGGAGTTTCCTCCTGACGCATGCCACGCGCCGTCGGGAGGAAACTCCCGACGGCACAGAAATTAAAAGAGGCCCGCGCCGTAAGGCGCGGGCCTCTTGTTCTTTAACCACAGCAATACTGCAGCCCGTCCGGTTTGATGAGATACAGATGTCTCACTTCTTCTTGCCGTTGCAGGTAAACGAGCCTGCGAACCTGCCGTTCTCAATCCTGTAGACCGTATCGCCTGTGCATTTGAGGGTCCTGCCGGAGGAGGCGCTCCCTGTGGATTTTCCATGCGAATGTAAAAGAGGACTCACTTTATCGGGATTTGGCAAGGTTGCTTCCGTTCCCGGGGCCAGATTTTCATAACGCCTGGTGGAATTTCTAAAGCTGTCAAACTGCGCCGGGGTCATATCACCGAGTTTCTTATCACGGGACATACCCGTTTGTTTGGTTATATATCGAGTGTATTTATCAGTGTTGTTCTCCGTGGGTGGCGCATACTTCTCCATGGCCTGAGCGATAGTCTTGCTTTGATAATCTTTAGTCCTTAAGAGAGATGTCTGGGCTTTTCTACCTGTCTCAATGTCCGGAAAAACAGCCTTACCCTTGTTGCAGCCAATTGCGCCGTGGCGTTTGGAAAAGGGGCTGCAAACAAGGTTACCCGGATTATTATTCCTCCATGCAAGCGTCCCGTTCTTTTTGACAAGCACACTGCTATCCCCTGAATAGATTACCGTCATCCCTGTTTTGCCTGATGTTGCTTTTTTATACGGCATACTTATTCCTCCTTCTTTTTATTCAACCTGTCTTAGGCCATCCACATTCATCAAGACCTTGGTGCGATGATGCGCGGTTTGAGCATGGAAGAGCGTGCCTGATGCAACAACCTTTTTAGATACAAGGCCTCTGTATCGCGTATATTCGTCGCCGTGAAAAACCAGATGGATATTTTTGATATCCTTTACGGTCTCATCGTTCAACTCATCCTTCGGGTTTCCATTTATACAGACCGGCTTTTCAAGTTTAAGTATCCAGTATGTCTCCGGCTCATCGCCCTTTTCTATGCTTTCATAATTTGGCGGGCCGGGAAAGGTCTGTCTTGTAATTACTCCGGTCAGCCTGACCTTTGTCGGCTCATAAAAAAGACACTCTTCTGCCCTTGCTTCACAAACGAAAGCGGTAAAAAGGAAAAAGGCAATGATTGTCAATGTTCGCTGAACCCATGTCTTTTTCATCCAAATGCCTCCGTCTACAGTATCGTGTTTTTATTCTATCCCTGAAATCTTATCTGTATGTTTTCTCAATAGAATATCTCGGAAATTATTCCCCCTGCCCTCGTGTGCGCTAACATTATGTCTTTTGCGCCTCACACAAGGGGAGAGGGTCTTCTATTCACTTTATCTTCACCCTTGCGTCCACGGCAACGCAGCCCTGCCCTTCAGACAGGACAATGAGCGGGTTGATTTCCATCTGCTCTATCTCCGGGAAGTCCTCTATGAGCGCGGAGAGGCGAAGGAGCGTCTCCTTAAGCGCGGCCACGTCGCAGACCGGTCTGCCGCGATAGCCGAGGAGCATGGGCAGGCTCTTGAGGCGCTCCAACATCCTGTCCGGGTCTACGTCGCGCAGCGGATGGATGGAGAAGGAGACGTCTTTTACAAGCTCGACCTGCACGCCGCCGAAGCCCAGCATTATAACCGGGCCGAAGACCGGGTCCTGCGTCACGCCGATAATCATCTCCGTGCCCGCGTTGCTCATCTTTTGCACTATGACGCCCTCCATCTGACGGCCCAGCCCTCTCGCCTCAAGGCTCGCCTTTATCTCGGCAAAGGCCGCCTTTGCGTCCGGCCCGTTCTTGACGCCGGTTATGACGCCCCTTACGTCGGTCTTGTGCGTGATGGTTGACGAACGCAGTTTTACGGCCACTGGACAGCCGATTGCGTCTGCCGCTGCCGCTGCCTCGTCAGGGGTTGAGGCGGCAACAGTCTCGGCGACGCCTATGCCGTAGTCCTTAATAAGCCTCATTGCAGCCTCCGGCATCAACCAGCCCTGCGCGGTCTTATCATCACCGTTGAATACGCGCTTACTGGCTCCGTCGGCGTCTATACCCGAAAACTTGATGATCGTCCCCTCGTCCATCTCCCTGTATCTTGAATACTCGTAGGAAAGGGCGAGCGCGTAGACCGCGTCCTCAGGGAATATAAACGGCCTGAGCGCGCTCACGGCGTTCTTTCTGAGACTCGTGAGCGCCTCTTGAGACATCATGAAGCACGTCACCACCGGTTTTTCGCCCACCCGTTCGGTCAATACCGCGCCTATCGCGCTCGCGATATCGGCAGGTTTCGTGACCATGGGCGGGATATAGATGACGATGATTGAATCGAGTTCCGGGTCATCGAGCATGACGGACAGGGCGCGCTTGAACGACTCGGCAGGCGCGGTCGCAATCATATCCACCGGGTTTGTGGTTGCGGCGGCCTTAGGCAGAAACTCCCTGAGCCGCGCCTGGGTCTCGGCGGATAGCGGCTGCACCTTCAGCCCCAGCCCATCGCAGGCGTCAGCCGCAAGCACGCCCGGGCCTCCGGCATTGGTCAATATGCCGACGCGCGGGCCTTTGGGAAGCGGCTGATGCGCCAGTATCTCGGCCGCGTTGAACATGGACTGAATCGAGTTGACGCGTATGACCCCGGCCTGACGGAAGAGCGCGTCGACCGCGATATCGGGCGCGGCCAGCGCGCCCGTGTGCGAGCCTGCGGCGGCCGCGCCTGCCGCGGATTTGCCCGACTTTATCGCTATTATCGGCTTCTTATAAGAGATGCGCCTTGCGATGCGCCCGAACTTACGGGGGTTACCGAAGGATTCGAGATACAGGACGATGACCCTTGTGGCCGGGTCGTCCTCCCAGAACTCAAGCAGGTCGTTATTGGAGATATCTATGCGGTTGCCAATGGAGACGAAGTCCTTGATTCCGAGGTTGATACTGCGAGCGTGGTCGAGGAGCGCCAGCCCGAGGGCCCCGCTCTGGCTGCCGATGGAAAGTCCTCCGGACGGCGGGGTCACCGGCGAAAATGTGGCGTTGAACTTCACGTCAGGCGAGTTGTTCATCGCGCCGAGACAGTTCGGCCCTATGACGCGAAGCCCGTACGCAAGACAGCGCTCTATGAGCTTATGCTCGCGCTCTTTTCCGTCTTTACCCGCCTCGGAAAACCCGGCGGAGATGATGACAACGCCGGTTGCCCCCTTCATGGCGCACTGCTCGACGGCCGCAAGGACGTGCTCCGCCGGCACGACGATTACGCCGACGTCGATATCGCCGGGCACGTCGAGGACGGTCGGATAAGCGAGCACGCCCGCAATCGACGGAGCGTTCGGATTGACCGGAAAGACCACGCCGTTAAAGCCGTCCTTCAGGAGATTACGGAATACCGCCCCGCCGACGCTCTCAGGCGAGCGCGAGGCGCCGACGACCGCCACCCGTTTGGGAGCGAGTATCTTATTGACCCCGGCGCTGCGCGCCACGTGCTCGCGATACGCCGCGCGCTCCTCGTAACCGGCGGCGTCTTTAATATCGACCGTAATGACGAATGCGCCCTCGTCCATCACCTTCACAGTCTTGAAACCGCTGTTCTCGAATAGCTCTATCATGCGCGTGTTCTCAGGAAGGACGCGCGCGGTAAAACGCGCTATCCTGTACCCTGCCGCGGCCTTGACGAGTTCTTCAAGCAGTATCGAGCCTATCCCGCTGAGCTGGATATTGTCAGCCACGGCAAAGGCTAACTCGGCGTTTTTGGCGTCCTCGGCAACGTCCCATCTGCCTACGGCGATAATCCTCTCGTCCGCAGCCTCGCCCATGAGCGCGACTACGGCGTAGCGCTTCGGCGGCGTAACCTCGGTAAAGTGCTTCAGCTCTTCGGCGGAAATCTTTTCTTTTGCGTAATGGAAGCGAAGGTAGCGCGTATACGGCGTGAGTTTGTAGAAGAAGGCCTCGAGCATCGCCTTGTCATCCGGCCTTATCCTCCTGAGCTTGACGGACCTGCCGTCGCGCAATACAGCCTCGATGATTACGCTTTCAGCCGCAGCCGTGGTTTCCGCGCCCATATCACACCTCCGTTATAGCTATATATGGAGTTTATCGCTTACCCGGCAAATTGCAACAGACAGTAATTACCTGATAAATGCCGCAACACTTAGCAGGCTGTTGAGAAGCACAGCACTGTCGTTCTATATCGTCATTCCCGCGAAAGCGGGAATCTATATGTTGGCGATTCTGCATAGATTGGATTCCCGATTAAAACCTCGGGAATGACGTATTGGGTGTTTTTCAACAACCTGCTATAAATCGCTTTCACAGGCGAACGCCCTCGGCTATAATGATTAAACTTACCGGAGGCGAAAATGGATATTGCAATACTCAAACGCACGAGCCGTATAAACGCCGGTCACCTTTGGGTCTTTTCCAACGAGCTTGACCAAAGCCCCAGAGGGCTGCCGGCCGGGGGGCTTGTGGAACTGCGGGACAAGAAGGACAACTTTTTCGGCATCGGGTACTGCAACCCGAACTCTCTCATCTCCATACGCATACTCTCGCGGGAGCGTTGCGCAATAGACGAGGCCTTTTTCATCGAGCGCATCACGCAGGCCCTCGCCTTCAGGAAGCGTTTTATCAAGGACACGGACGCCTATCGCGCCGTCTTCAGCGAGAGTGACGCCCTGCCCGGACTCATCGTGGACAGGTACGCCGACTGCGTCTCCATCCAGTTGCTGACCCTCGGCATGGACGCTCTCGCCGATATGGTCATCTCGGCCGTTGACGCGGTCATGGCGCCGAAGACCATAGTCTTGCGTAACGACAGCAGCGCGCGCTCGCTCGAAGGCATATCGCTTGAGAAGAGGCTCGTCAAGGGTTTACTCGATCCCCTGCCGATAATTCACGACGCCAGGACGCTCTTCGAGGCAGACCCGCTCGGCGGGCAGAAGACTGGTTTCTTTCTCGACCAGGCGGCAAACCGGCGCGCGTTCGCAGGGCTTGTCGATAAAGGCCATGCGCTCGACCTATTCTGTTACTCAGGCGCGTGGGGGATAAAGCTTGCGGAGGCTGGCGCGACGGTTACGGGTGTTGATGCGTCGGAGGCCGCGGTGGCGCAGGCCTTGAGAAATGCTCGGATAAACGGACTCGAAGAGCGGTGCCGCTTTGTAAAATCCGACGTCTTTGACTTTGTAAAGGCTGAAGTCGTTGCCAAGCGTGCATACGATAATATCGTGCTCGACCCCCCCGCCTTTGTAAAGAGCAAGGCGAAGATAGCCGAGGCAATGCGCGCATACAAGGAACTGAACGTGTTATGCATGAAGATTCTAAAACCACACGGCCTGCTTGCCACGTCCTCGTGCTCGCACCACATTGACTACCCGGCATTCATGGGGATACTGCGCGACGCGGCGCGCGAGGCCGGAAGGCGCGCCCGCGTAATCGAGACGCGCTCGCAGCCGCCCGACCACCCTGTCTCTCTCGCCATGCCCGAGACCGAATACCTCAAATGCGTCATACTCGAAGTGAGTTGAACCGCTCAGGAGATAAGCCTGAAAAATGCCCAGTAGACGATGACGCTGATTACGGTCACGATTGCCCCTACCCTGGCAAACTCCATGAAGCTCAGCGTAGCCCCGCGCCTCTCCGCGTTCTGGATGACTATGACGTTGCTGGCCGCGCCGAGTATGAATAGGTTGCCGGCAATGGTCGAGCCTGCCGCAAGCGCCATCATCGCGCTCACGGGCGCGTCGGCCTTGACAAGGGCCGGCAGATAAAACGCGACGAACGGCACGTTAGAGAGCGCCTGACTGACAATTACGCCTGCGCCGAGGATGAACTCGGTTGACGTGACGCCCCTGCCCGCCGAATCCATTGCCGATTGAACGGCCCCGCCCGCCCAGACCCCTTCCATCAGGACGAATAACGCGGCGAAGAAGATGAGCGTATGCCAGTCCACCGTCCTGAGGATTACAAGCCTCTTCGGGCTGAATATCAGTATTGGCGCAGCCGCTGCTACCGCGATATAGGTCAACTTGAAATCGAAACCCGCATAAAGGAAGGCCGCTGCCGCCTTGATTGCTATGAGGCAGCAGACTATGACAAGCGAGGCTCTTGCAAGTCTGGCCAGGTGCCAATCAGTTACGTCCTCGCGCAGGCTGACGAGCGGTGTTTCATGGAATGCCTTCCTGTAAAAGATCTTCAGGACGAGATAGGTAAGAAAGAGGTTTATTACCGTCGGTATGGCGAGATACCATGCAAAGGTCACAAACGGATTCTCCACGCGCCCGCCAATGGCTATCAGGAGATTTTGCGGATTACCAATGGGGCTCATGACGCTGCCGGTGGTTATCGCAAAGCACAGGGCCAGAAGCAGGAGCTTCGGCTCAACGCGATGCCTGTCAGCGAAGTACAGGACGAGCGGCGTGCCGATGATGGCAAGGGTATCGTTCATCAGTATGGCTGAGAATGCGCCCATTACAAAGAGTATAAGCAGGACGAGACCGTCCGTTGACTTTGCCCGCTTGAAGATGTCGAACGATATATGCTGCAGATAACCGCTCTCCACGAGAGCGACCCCAACGACGAACATGCCGAACAGGAAAAACATGACGTCCGCGTTTATTGCCGACAGGGCGCGGCCGGGCGGGATGACCCCGGCGGCCACGACAACCGCTGCGCCACCGAGCATTATCTGCCAGATGGCCAGACGCAGAGGCCCCAGCCGCCTGACGATGATAAGGGCGAAGACGCAGAGCAGGACAAAAAGAGGGAATAGGTTTGTAAGGGAGGACATTTAGCGCAGTAGCGAAGCTTCCAGTCTATCGGAATTTCTTCAAAAACCTCTCTGCCGTCAATATTGGACAGCCTTTATACTTTTTCAGGCTGAGAAGATGCGAATCTCCACTGACGATGGCTTCCGCCTTTGCCGCTTCGGCACAGGCGAGAAATTTGTCGTCGTCAGGGTCTTTACAAATTCCGCGCGTCTCCCCGATGACCGATACAGGCTCGATATAGGGAAGCAATTCCACTTGAATTATATCCTTGATTTCCTTTTCAGTCAGTTTGAATTTAGGATAGGCCAATACTTTTATGTACTCCTCCACGACCTCACGGGAGGCGATGAGCGTAAACGCCCTCTTCTTCCAGAGGGCATGAAGACGGGAGAGTTCTCCCCTGAAGAGGAGGGCTGATATCACCACATTAGTGTCAAGGACAGCCCTCTTATGGCTCACGCGGGTTTCCTTCTTGCCCAGCGTATCGCCTTGTCGATATCTTCATCCTTCAAGCGAAGCGCCGCGATCCTGTCCCTGACGCTTTCTATTGTAGATTCCGCCGGGGTCATCCTGACGGGCTTGAGCATTATGGAGTTGTCCTTCACGGAGATATCGAAGTAATCGATATCCTCAAACCTGCCGGCGATGCTCTTGGGCAGAGTAAGCTGGTTTTTCGATGTCTTTTTGGCAAGCATTTTTCCTTATCTCCTTACTGTAAGGATAACATATTACAAGGAATTTGTAATTTATTCTCTCTTCTCCCAAATTTACAGTGCCCGCCCTGACCGGCCGGGCATCCCCCCTCTCCCCCTGGCGGCGACACCTCACACAAGGGAAGAAGTTTTTTTACATGCAGGGGGGCGGGTCTAACAAAAAGAAGGTTGTGCAGAGCCTGTCAATACTGTATCAGCGAGAAGACCGGGTGAGGCGTCAGCTTATTCCTGCCGGAGAGTTCCTCAAGCTCCACGATAAAGGCGCACTCGACTATCTTGGCGCCCATCTTGGAGACAAGCCCGGTCACGGCGGCGGCAGTGCCGCCTGTGGCAAGCAGGTCGTCCGCAATGACGACGCGCTGCCCTTTCGCTATCGCGTCCTGGTGTATCTCAAGCGAGTCTGTGCCGTATTCGAGCGCGTAGCTCGCCTTGTGGGTCTTGTGCGGGAGCTTGCCCGGCTTTCTTACGAGCACCACCCCGGCCCCGAGCTTGTAGGCAAGGGCCGCGCCCACGACAAAGCCGCGGGCCTCTATGCCCACGACCAGGTCGATGCCCTTGCCGACGTACCTGTGTCCAAGCAGGTCGACCATCCGCTGAAACATCGCAGGCTCCTTGCACAGGGTCGTGATGTCCTTGAAGAGTATGCCCTTCTTAGGAAAGTCGGGCACGTCGCGGATGGATTTTTTAAGTTGGTCTACCATTGGTTACGCTCCTCTTGTCTTTGATATTAAACATCTCTTACACCGGCCTTCGGCTAAAGCAGGTCGCGCTCGTCAGAGCCGTTGGCGTCGTCGAGCATCTTGCGAAGCCTTGCAAGCGCCCTGACCTCAATCTGTCTGACCCTTTCGCGCGTAATCCCGAATATCAAGCCTATCGCCTCGAGCGTATGCGGCTCTTCATTGTCAAAACCGAAACGCAGCCGGATTATCGTGCGCTCGGTATCGTCAAGCGCGCCGAGCCAATGTTCAATCCTATCGGAACGGCGCACCTCGTCAATGATCTCCATGGGCGTCAGGTGCGCGTCGTCCGGCAGTTTCTCGCTGAGCGGTATCTCGCCTTCATCGCCGGAGATGGACGTGTCAAGCGAGTAGACCTTCTGATTTATGGACGTTAATTTCTTGACGTAGCGGCCGGACAGGCCCGTTGCCTCGGCAAGTTCGCCAAGGTTCGGCTCGCGCTGCAACGCCACAGTGAGCGACCTTGAGACCTTGTTGAGCCGGGCAAGGTCGCTTGAGAGATGTATCGGGAGCCTGATGGTGGACGCCTGATTTGCAATCGCGCGCTCGACCGCCTGTCTTATCCAATACGTCGCGTACGTGGAGAACCTGAACCCCTTTGAAGGCTTGAACCGCTCGACCGACTTTATCAGGCCGATATTGCCCTCTTCGATGAGGTCCTGCAACGGCAGTCCCCTTGCGACGTAATGCTTTGCTATGGCAACGACAAGACGCAGGTTCGCCTCAATCATCTGCCTGCGGGCAATCTTGTCCCCGGCGGAAACCTTTTTTGTCAGGCTCTTTTCCTCATCAAGCGTCAGCAGGGGGAATTTCTTAAGGTTGTTGAAATAAGCGGTTACAGAGTCGGACTTGGGAAATTCGTAATTTTTAGCGGCTGAATCGTCATCGTTGCCGCCGGCCTGCCCGCCCCGCTTGCCTGTCGTGATACGTTTACGCATAGCATGCCTCTATTATCCAGAAGAATATGGCGGCCGGCTCGCGAAGGGTTCAAGTTCAATCTTCTTTTTACATCAAATTGCGGTCTAAGGCAAGAAAAAAAGCGGGTTTCTAACCTTCTTGCCCTGTCTCACCTCAAAATGCAGGTGACAACCCTCGGCGTTTCCAGTATCACCAACCGAGGCAATCACGTCGCCTTTTGACACCTTATCACCATCGCTGATAAGATTCTTTTTATTGTGGGCGTAGACCGTGTAAAAATCGTCCTGATGTTTTAGTATCACCATATTCCCGTAACCGCGCATGTTGGAGACGTATACCGCCTTTCCGTCGCCGGCCGCCTTGATGGGTGTGCCTTCGGGGGCCTTGATGTCAATCCCGTCGTGTTTGGCGCCGCTTCGCATCCCGAACCTGGACTCGACCATGCCTGAAACGGGCCATGCAAACCGCTTCTTATCCATGACTATCCTGTCTTCGCGCTCAGGCTCGACGACATAGTTAATCTTGGATTTTGTCTCATGCGTGGCAACGGCCCTGGCCTGCGGCAAAGGGTTGACCTTCAAGACCCTCCTTGCGTCCGGGATAAAGAGCTTGGACCCAGCGCGCAGCGTGCGCGGGTCGTCGACGTCGTTTATCTCGGCCAGGTCCTGCGGGTCGACCCCGTAGGTGTTTGCGATGCGATAGAGCGTCTCTCCGCTGCCCACGGTATGGACGACCCCCTTGCCTATCATCATGCACGATGAGACCGTAAGCAGCACCGCCGCAAGCACGACATGCAATTTCATGAAACTGATATCAAAGGGATTAAGCGAATCACAGGTCTTCATAATGAATGTAACGGCCTTACGCGGATTGCCAGCCGTGCTTGCCTATGAGTTTTACGAACCGGCAGTCAGCGATAACCTCCCGGACGATACCGGTCTGGTTCCTGGTTATCCTTATAAGACTCTGTTTGTCCTCGGCGCCGACCGGTATGATGAGCCTTGCGCCGGGTTTGAGCTGCTCTATGAGCGCGGCCGGTACATCAGGCGAGGCCGCGGCCACGATAATGGCGTCAAACGGGGCCTCGTCCGGCCAGCCGAGCGTGCCGTCGCCCGCCCTGATAATGACGTTTGAGGCGTGGAGTTCGTCGAGCATCTTCCTTGCGGCCACCGCCATACGGGGGATGCGCTCGATGGAGAAGACCTTGTAGGCGAGCATGGCGAGCACCGCCGTCTGATAACCGGAACCGGTGCCGAGTTCAAGAAGCCTCTCCGTGCCGTCAAGGCCAAGGGCGTCTATCATGGCCGCGACCATATATGGCTGCGAGATGGTCTGCCCCTCGCCTATGGGCAATGCGAAATCGCCATAGGCCTTACCGTGAAAGACCTCGTCTACGAAGAGGTGTCTCGGCACCTTACGCATGGCGTCAAGGATGGGCTGACGGCTTATGCCCCGCGCCTCTATCTGCGTGGCGACCATGGCAAGGCGCTGTCTCTCGTAGACGTCTCTCTTTGTAATCGTTATGCCCGTGGCGTGCCTCCAGCACGAAGTTTCTACAATCTTATGCGCTCGAGTTCCTTTATGGACGAGTAGTTGGTAAGGTCAAGGTGGAGCGGCGTAATAGAGATATACCCTTTACTCACGGCATAAAAGTCCGTATCCTCCCCGCCCTCCCACCTGAGCATGTCCCCTCCAATCCAGTAATACTTTCTGCCGCGCGGGTCGAGCTTTTCGACGATGTTATTCTCGCTGAAAAATCTCTTGCCCTGGCTGGTAATCCTGTGTCCCTTTATCTTATTGACCGCGGGACAGTTGACGTTAAGGAGCGTATCCTTGGGCAGTCCTCCTCTGAGTATATGGCGGGCAAGCTTTACGGCGAATGCCGCAGAGGCGCGAAAGTCGTAATTATCGCGGCCTGCAAGCGAGACGGCGAACGACGGTATCCCCATTAACATGGCCTCCATTGCAACCGATACCGTGCCGGAGTAGGTTACGTCCTCGCCGAGGTTCGACCCCTTGTTGATGCCGGAGACGACGATATCGGGGCGGACCGGCAGTATGCCATTTACGGCGATGGAGACGCAGTCGGCAGGGGTGCCGTCGACGGCGTAGGTGCGCCGGCCGAGGTCTTCGATGCGCAGCGGCCGGTGGAGCGTGAGCGAGTGGCCTGCCGCGCTCCTCTCCCTGTCCGGGGCGACGACGTAGACCGTGCCCAGCCTTCGCATGGCCGCGGCAAGGCTCTTGATGCCTTCGGAGCGGATGCCGTCGTCGTTGGATATGAGAATCGTTTTTTTAGCCGGGGCCTTCGTCATTACTAAAAATATAAAGGAAAACGGCGAAAATTACAATGATTAAAAGGGCGCGGCTGGAAACTACTTGACAGAAATCGGGTTATATATAAAGATAGAGCTATATGGATGTATCAGACAGCCCTTTAAACGGAGCGAGCCATGAACAACGTCTTAATCAATAACGCGGAACTTTACGACGGCAAGTATGTCGCCACAAGGTCCTTTATTGACAAGGACGTCGTCTGCTCAGGCGACGACGTAGTACAGGTGTATAACGAGGCGCAAAAGGCCGGGGTAAAAGACCCTGTGGTCTTTTACATACCCGAAAAAGAGATGATACACATCTATATACTGCAATGCCTGTAAGAGATTGCCCTTTCAGCCATTTCGGAAACGGCATCTACCGTCCGGTTCTGGGACTTATAATAACAAACCCCCATACAGGCAAAAGGTATAAAACCTTTGGAATCGTCGATACCGGCGCGGATGAATGCGCTGTGCCAGCGGAATTAGCCGCATTATTAGGGCACAATCTACAGGCGGGAAAAACAAAGAACGTAACTACAGGCAATGGCGTCACCGTAGCCTACTCCCATACGACAAAGCTTGAACTCTTCCAACCGGTAACAAATCAACTGCTTCACACGGTGGCGGACACCCCCATAGATTTTCTCCCGAATCTGCGCGTCGTTCTTCTTGGCGTTAACAACTTTCTCAGCAGGTTCATCCTGCATGTTGATTACCCTGAAAAGACCTTTTCAATCTCCACGCCATAACCCGTCGAGTCTCAATAACCGCCTTGTAATGACAGTTGCATTGCGGCGGATGCCCGTGGCCGATAGAATCCCATTTCAAACATTTCTCCCTTGACTCCGCCCCCATCCGGCGTAATAATCTTAAAAACGGCCAATGCGCATCAGCGCGAAGCATCACACCCTTTTGAGGTCTTGAATGCTCACGAAAAACGTCATCACCGCGGGAAGCACGCTTACCGACCACGACATATACTTCTTCAAAGAGGGCAGCCACACCAAGCTCTACGCTAAGCTCGGCTCAAGACCGGCAATGGTGGACGGCGTGGCCGGGACTCAATTTGCGCTCTGGGCGCCCAATGCCGAGGCCGTCTCGGTCATAGGCGACTTCAACTCGTGGGATAGAAACTCCCATCGTCTTATCGTGCGCAGCGACTGGTCGGGTGTATGGGAGGGCTTTATTCCCGGCATAGGACACGGGACCGTCTATAAGTACCATATATCGTCAAGGCACAACGGCTACAAGGTCGAAAAGGGCGACCCGTTTGCATTCCACTGGGAGGCACCGCCCAAGACCGCCTCCGTTGTATGGGACATCGCCTACGAATGGCATGACCGCGAATGGATGGAGAAGCGGTTTTACAGGAACTCGCTCAAGGGCCCCATATCCATCTACGAGGTGCATCTTGGCTCATGGATGCGGGTGCCGGAAGAGGGCAACAGGTTCCTCACCTACCGCGAGCTTGCGCACAAGCTCGCCGATTACGTCAAGGATATGGGGTTTACACACATAGAACTCCTGCCCGTGACCGAGCACCCGTTTTACGGCTCCTGGGGCTATCAGACGACCGGCTACTTCGCGCCGACCTCGCGCTACGGCACGCCGCAGGACTTCATGTATTTTATCGACCACCTTCATCAAAACGGCATAGGGATAATCCTCGACTGGGTGCCGTCGCACTTTCCGTCCGACGAGCACGGCCTCAGTTACTTCGACGGGACGCATCTGTTCGAGCACGCCGATCCGCGCAAGGGTTATCACCCGGATTGGAAGAGCTACATATTCAACTACGGCAGGAACGAGGTGCGCGCCTTTCTTATCTCAAGCGCCCTTTTCTGGCTCGACAAGTATCACATCGACGGCATACGCGTCGACGCGGTGGCCTCCATGCTCTACCTCGATTATTCGCGCAACGAGGGCGAATGGATACCTAACGAGTTCGGCGGCAGGGAAAATATCGACGCGATACGCCTGCTCCAGAGGCTCAACGAGGCGATATACAAGGAATTCCCGGACGTACAGACCTATGCGGAAGAATCCACGGCATGGCCCATGGTCTCCAAACCTACGTACGTCGGCGGGCTCGGCTTCGGCATGAAGTGGAACATGGGCTGGATGCACGATACGCTTAAGTACGCCTGCGTCGACCCGCTCTACCGCCGCTACCACCACGACCAGCTGACCTTCAGCCTCTGGTACGCCTTCACCGAGAACTTCGTCCTGCCCTTCTCGCACGACGAGGTCACACACGGCAAGGGCTCCCTCATAGGCAAGATGCCGGGTGACGAGTGGCAGCGGTTCGCCAACCTTCGCCTCTTCTACGGGTATATGTTCGGCCATCCTGGCAAGAAGCTCCTCTTCATGGGCGACGAGTTCGGCCAGGTCAGGGAATGGTCGCACGAGGATTCGCTCGAATGGCACGTCCTGCAGTTCAGCCTTCACAACGGCATGCGGCATTGGGTCAAAGACCTGAACAACCTCTACAGGGACGAACCCGCGCTCTACGAGTTGGACTTCAACGCCTCTGGTTTCGAATGGATAGACTTCTTCGACTGGGAGAACAGCCTCGTAAGTTTCTTGAGACGCGGCTCGACCACTGCCGATGCGATACTGGTGGTCTGCAACTTCACGCCCCAATGCCATCAGGGCTACCGCGTCGGCGTGCCGGAAGGCGGCTGGTGGCGCGAGCTTCTGAACAGCGACGGCGGCGAGTACGGCGGCAGCGGCGTTGGCAACGGCGGCGGCGTCAACGCCGAACACGCGGCCTCGCACGACCGGCCTTACTCGCTCGTAATGACCGTGCCGCCCCTTGCGACGATGATATTCAAGAAGTCCTGATACCGCTCCGGGCATGGCAACTCACCGTCCCTTTTACGGGAAGGGGCCGCAAAAACAAACCGACGGAGGTGAACCGCATGATCAGATGGGAGAGCATAAAATCAGACCGGATGATAGTCGTCTACCGCACGAAGGTGCCCGGCGGCTGGCTCATCCTCGTTAAGGAGAAAGAGGAGGCAAGCATCACCTTCTACCCGGACCCGACCCACGCCTGGGACGGAAACAGCATCTGACAGGCCTCTGGTCGGTTCAATACATTTCGCATGCATGGCCGATGCCTATGGTCTTTCAGGCCTCTTCGACCCTGTTCCTGCCGTTTTCCTTTGCTTTGTAAAGGGCGGCATCCGCTTTTTCTATAAGACCCTTTGGGTCAGCCGCATCATCAGGGAACGCCGCGATACCGAGGCTTATGGTAAGGCTGCCTCCCGGTTGCGTATCCTTGCGGGAAATTGCCTGCGCCTGCAGGCACCGCCTGATCCTCTCCGCCACATCCACCGCCACTTTTTTCCCGGTTTCAGGCAGTATGACCGAGAACTCCTCGCCGCCGTATCTCGCCACCATGTCCTGCTCCCTTACGTTTCTTCTGATACAGGATACGACCCCTTTCAGTACACTGTCCCCTGCTACGTGTCCGTGGGCGTCGTTATAGTCCTTGAAGTAGTCTATGTCGGACATGATAATGGAAAGGGGATGGCAGTAGCGTTCCGCCCTCTTTATCTCTTCCGTGAGCTTCCCGTAAAAATACCTGTGGTTGAATGCGCCGGTCAGCCCATCCGTTATTGAAAGCTCTTGCAACTTGACGTTCACGTCGTTCAACTCACTTGTCCTTTCCTCGACCTTCTTCTCCAGACCGGCGTAGGACTCCTTGAGCTTTGCGGTCATCTTGTTGAATTCGTTGGCAAGGACGTTTATCTCTATGCCGTCCTTGATGTCTATCCTGTAGTCGAGGTTGCCTTCCCCTATGATAAAAGCCCCCTCTCTGAATTCAAGGATAGGCCTGAGTATGGACCTTGAAAGATAGGAGATAAGAGCAACCACGGTGATCAAGCTCAGGATGCCCCCTATGGAAAGGAGGACGTCCGCCTTTTTTCGGGCGGTGCCGGCATAAGTCGTCCTTGCCTTTACCTCATGATTTATGACCTCAAGGCTTTTACTCAGGTCGTTTGTTATTATCTCCGAGGCAATGGCGTCCAATTTCTCCATCAGGATAGCGCCTTTTTTGTTGCCTACCGGATTTTTAATCGTGAATATCTCCCCTGCCTTCGCCTTCAATAAATTGAACCTTTCCTGCGCCATCTTGTCAGAGTTGATATGTCCATTGCCGGCCTGACCCACCAACACCTTGAAATCTTTTTCCAAGAGACCGGATATCTCCTGGAACCGCTCCTTCTCCCTTAAGTCGCCCGTTATAAGATAATCATTGGGAGGCATTACCACCCGGTCGATATTCAGTTGTATATTGGCTATCGCGCCAAGCTCATATGTCTTATCCTCAACCTCCAGCATGCCGTCAAAGAGGATGTTCCTGTTGTAGTAGGCAATAAAACCGAGGATGGAAAGAAGGCTCAGGATGATGGAGAAGCTCGTAATTATCTTTGTCCTTATATGTACGGCCATGGTTTCCTTCCTAAGGTGGCAGGTTTGAAATCCTAAAAATATTTCAGAGGATACGTCTTCTTGATGTGATATGGGATTGCGGAAAAACGACTGAATCTCGCGGTGGAGGATGGATGGCTCGTTGATACAACCGGATGACCGCCGGCAGGCATGGACGTTCCCCTGTTTCCAGCAACGCCTCTCCGTTGAAGCGCTTTGCGGACTGGCGCACCCTTCAGTTAATCATAGCACGCTTTGAAAAAATATCCAGCGCCACAGAGACTGACAATAGTCATACCATGCGGCATTTGCGCATGGTAAAACGAATCATCATGACGGGATTGGATGCAAGAACTGCGCGCGCGTAAAATCCACGTCGGATATAAAGACGCCGGTCAAACCGGCAAAACAAGAAGGAGGAGTAAATGACAAAGGCTTCGGCACGCAATATGTTCATAGGTTCGACGATAGTCGTCTCGGCGATCCTGCTGGTCCTTACCATCAAGTCACATCAATCCTATCCTGTAAGGACACATCCGGAAAACATCACCGCGCAGGTCGAATGGGGCAAGAAGGTATGGGAAAAGCATGCCTGCATCGACTGTCACACGCTCTTCGGCGAGGGCGCGTACTACGCCCCTGAGCTCGGCAACGTCATCACAAGGCGCGGCGAGGATTACGTGCGCACCGTGCTTGAGACGGACGCGATACAGGGATGGGGCACCACAAGGAAGATGCCCAAGTTCGACCTTTCCAAGCAGGACATAGATTCGCTCATCGAGTTCTTCAAGTGGATGAACAATGTCGACACAAACAACTGGCCGCCGAACAAGGAAGGCTAACGCAAACCCTTAATGCGGCCTTCGCACCAAAAAAAAGCAATACTCAAGGAAAGGAGAGATATGAATTACAAGTATGAATCACAGCGCGTCGCGTATCCGTTCTTTATCGCCGCGATGCTGCTCTTTGCCGGTCAAATCATCTTCGGGCTTATAATAGGCGCGCAGTACATCTGGCCTGACCTGCTCTTCCCGGCCATCCCGTTCAACATAGCGCGCATGATACACATCAACCTGCTCGTCGTCTGGCTTATCTTCGGTTTCATGGGCTCGGCTTATTACCTGCTGCCGGAGGAATGCGAGGGCGAGATATACAGCGTCAAACTTGCGCTCCTGCAATTCTGGCTCTTTCTTATCGGCGGCGCAACGGCCATAGTCGGCTATCTCTTCAGATGGCATGACGGCAGGGAGTTCCTCGAACAGCCCACGCTCATCAAGGTCGCAATCGTCATCGTCGTATTGATGTTCATCTTCAACATGATAATGACCTTAATCAAAGGCAGGAAGTGGACGAGCATCTCAACCGTGCTGCTCATAGGATTCCTCGGGCTCGCCGTCTTCTATCTCTTCGCGTTCTTCAAACCCGCGAATATGGTCGTTGACAAGTATTACTGGTGGTTCGTCGTGCATCTGTGGGTCGAAGGCGTGTGGGAGCTTATCATGGCCGCCCTGCTCTCGTTCCTGCTTCTCAAGCTCACCGGCATAGACCGTGAAGTGGCCGAGAAGTGGCTCTACGTCATCGTAGGCCTTACGTTCCTGACCGGCATAATCGGCACGGGACATCACTACTACTGGATAGGCACTCCGGCATTCTGGCAGACATGGGGCGCGTACTTCTCGGCATTCGAGATGCTCCCGTTCGCCGCAATGGTGGCCTTCTCATTCAAGATGGTCAGCAAGAGGACGCGCAGTCATCCCAATCGCGCGGCCATCCTGTGGACCGTGGGCGCGTCGGTGCTCTCGTTCATAGGCGCGGGCCTGTGGGGCTTCATGCACACGCTGCCGCAGATAAACTATTACACCCACGGCACGCAGGTCACCGCAAGCCACGGACACATGGCCTTTTTCGGCGCGTACGCGGTCATCGTCCTTGCCATGGCCTCCTACGCCGTGCCTAACCTGAGAAAGCTCAGGCCGACGCATCAGAAGGCCGAGATACTCGCATTCTGGACGATGTGCGTGTCCATGATGTTCATCACGCTCTCGCTTACCGGCGCGGGCATAGTGCAGGTCTATCTGCAGCGCGTCCTCGGTATGCCTTACATGGAGACGCAGAGCCACATGGTGCTCTTCTACGGCCTGAGGCTCATCTTCGGCGCTACGTTCGCCATAGGCCTCGGCATCTATCTCTATGACTTCTTCTTCCCGTGCAAGGGCGGCGAATGCAGGAGCGACGCATAAGGAGAACGGTCAATGAACGGACAGACCAACAGTCGCGCTCATAACAACGCAGCGCTGCCGATAAGCGGGACGGGAAAAGGTGTAGAGCCGTATTATCTGCCGGTCGGCAACGAGGTGGAGGTCTTTGAGGCGGCCTACAGGAGCGGCATGGCAGTCCTGCTGAAAGGCCCGACCGGGTGCGGCAAGACCCGCTTCGTGACTCACATGGCGTGGCGGCTGGGCCTGCCCGTGCATACGGTTTCGTGCCACGACGACCTGACCTCGTCAGACCTCGTCGGCAGATTCCTGATAAAGGGGCGCGAGACCGTCTGGGTTGACGGGCCTCTTACGCGGGCGGTCAGAGAGGGCGGAATATGTTATCTCGACGAGGTGGTTGAGGCGAGAAAGGACACCACCGTCATCATCCACCCGCTCTCAGACGACAGGCGCATACTCGCAATCGAAAAGACGGGTGAAGAGCTGCACGCGCCTGAGAACTTCATGCTGGTCATCTCGTATAATCCGGGATACCAGCACATACTCAAAGACCTCAAGCCGAGCACGCGTCAGAGATTCGTTGCGCTTGACTTCGATTACCCGCCGGAAGAGATGGAGACGGATATCGTGGCAAGCGAGAGCGGGCTTGAGAGAAAGACTGTTGCAAAGCTCGTCTCAGCCAGCCGGAAGATGCGCTCGCTTGCGGACTCCGGTCTTGACTCGCACCCCGGCACGCGCATGCTCGTGCACGCGGCAACCCTCATGCACAACGGTCTGCCGCTAAAGACCGCGTGCGAGGCCGCCATCATCAGGCCGTTGACTGACGACGCGGAGATTCATCGCACGATGATGGATATCATAGAGGCCGTTTTTTAAGATGGAACATCTCGTTGGAAAAGGCATAGACAAGGTCATACAGTACATCTACAGCGCTCGTATGGAAAGATGGGGGGCCGACAAGGCCCCCTATCTTCTTTCAGACCACCTGAGAAGGTTCGGCATACTGGCCTCGATGGCATCTGGCAAATCCATGCGCGCCGTCTGTATAAAGGGCGACACTGGCCCCAGACCATATCTTCCCATACTCAACAGGATGGCGCACCCCGCAATACTCAACGACCATGGGTTCGGCTGGAGCGACGGCGAGAGTATATTCTTGCCGATGTCTATGGTAGATATGCCGGATATCGATGGGCAGGAGAGGCTTACCCGGCTCCTGCTCTTTTTTCTTTCAAGCCAGATACACCATCACACGCTGAAAACCGCCCTTGCAAACCGCGCGTTATTGGAGAGCGACAGGCTCGTTGCGGACGTCTATTGGATAATCGAAAATATCAGGATTGCCTCTATCATTAAAGTTTCCTATCCCGGGGTCTTTCGCGATTGGGATGAGATTGTCAAATATCTCCTTAACAGGCGTCCCGGGCCTCAACATACAAACAAGGCCGAACAACGGATTGAAGAATTTTTAAGAGACTCGCTCAATGCTACCCTGGCCGGAGGTTCGGCATCATCAAACGGGCCTGAAGAGAGCCTCAAGATGGCGCAGGCAATCAAAGAGCGCTGGCTGAGAGACGGCGTGCCGGTGAGGAAATACCGGGGCATGGTCCCGTTTACCCCATGGGGCAAGCTGCTCCCCGGCAGGATAAAGGCCGAGTCGTTCAACAACGACGAGACCACGCCCGTCTCCATGCAAGCGGACAACCCCGACTCAAGGTCCACAGACAACGCGGACGACCGTAAGACCAAGGCCGAGACTCGCAACAGATATGCCGCCACAAAGACGACGGTTAACGAAGAGGAGAACGGCCAGGGGCTTACGCTCAACATCTACGACAAGCTCCTGTCGTGGGCCGACTTTGTAAACGTCACCAGGCCGTTTGACGACGACCCTGAGGACGACGCAGGCAAGAAGGCGGACAACATGGAGGAACTGACAACGGCCGAGGTCAACAAGACCACGACCTCGTTCTTTGACGCGGATATCGAAAAGGCCGACGATTATTCCATTGCGTCTGCAAGGGAGCTCGACACAAAAAAGGTTTTTACATACCATGAATGGGATTACCGCAAGCAGGCCTACAGGCCGGGCGCGTCAAGGCTTGGCGAGTTCATAGCGGCAAGCGAGAGCATTGGCGCGGTAGATGCGATTTTAAGGGATAGAAGGGCCGTAATAAAAGAAGTGACGCGCAAGTTCGAGGCGATAACCCCTGCCGCAACGCTCAAGAGCAGACAGTTGGATGGAGAGTTCATAGACCTTAACGCGGCTGTCGAGGCGTTCTCGGATTTCGAAGCGGGAAAGACGCCAAGCGACAGGCTCTACGCGACGTACACGCGTAATGAACGGGACATCTCCGTCCTCTTTCTCGTTGACCTGAGCATGTCCACGGACGGCTGGGTAGACGACCATCGGATTATAGACCATGAAAAAGAAGCCCTTGTCATCCTGTGCGAGGCGATGGCGAGACTCAAGGACAGGCACGCCATATACGGCTTTTCCGGCAAGACACGAAAGGACTGCCGCTACTATCATATTAAGGGTTTTGACGAGACCTACGGGAACCGCGTAAAAGAACGCATCGGCTCGCTCATACCGTACCATTACACGCGCATGGGCCCGGCCATAAGGCACGCAACGAGTCTCTTAGAGAAAGAGCCTTCGCGCTCGCGCCTGCTCTTCCTCATATCCGACGGCAAACCGAACGACATTGACGAATACGAGGGGCGCTACGGTATCGAGGACACGCGCATGGCGATTAAAGAGGCCGAGCGCGAAGGGATAATCCCCTTCTGCCTGACCGTTGACAACGCGGGCCGCGAGTACCTCCCTCGCCTCTTTGGCGCGGGAAATTACGCGGTGGTCTCCGGCGCGGACAAACTGGCAAAGAGCCTGCCGGACTTGTACGCGAGGATAATAAGGCAGTTGTAAACCCCTTCTCCCCTGTGGGGAGAAGGTTGGGATGAGGGGCGTGAGGGAGTCACGTTTGCGCTGTAGTTACGAGATGGGCACCGCCCACCAAAACATTGATGGACGCATCATGTAAAAGGTGGGCACAGCCCACCACCTACGGGACTAAACTACCCAATTGCTTTTAATTCTTTTGGACATTCCCCATATTCTGTCAAAAGTTTTTCGGTAAGTACTTCATCCTTGCAACGCCACATAACAACTACGTTTTTTTTCAAAGGAAGAAAAAGTTGAGCTTAAGTATTCTTGATATTCACATGACATAACTCTATCTTTGGGTGGTTTTACGGTTTTAGTTTCTTGACAATCTAATTTTAAACTCCCGGGTTCCCACCCTCTTGGCGTTAAGTGCCACTCCCTCCATTCATTACTTGCTGACATATCCACATCCTGTTTTACTTATCGTTCCCACGCTCCAGCGTGGGAACGCATCCAGAGACGCTCTGCGTCTCAATAACAAACAACCAGCCCGGTAATCTCTATTTATCGTTCCCACGCTCTGCGTGGGAACGCATCCAGAGACGCTCCAGCGTCTCTTCAACAAACATCTTACACCAGCCCCCCCTCACCCTGCCCTCTCCCCAAGGGGAGAGGGTTCTATTTATCGTTTCCACGCTCCGCGTGGAAAGACAGCATTAAACGCTTCTACGCCGCATCATTCATAGGATTTCCTGCATGGTTCTTTCCAATTCTTTTTTTAAATATGGGTTCTCAATGGAATTCTCAGTCAAGAGGTCTATCGGACGTTTCAACATCTCTTCCAACGAAAAATAAACGTTCCACCACAAATCGCCACGAGTTAAAGGGTCTAATCCTTCCTGAAAGTTTATGATGATATCTATATCGCTTTTATCCGTAAAATCTTCCGTGCAGACAGAGCCGAAAAAATAGGCTTTTTGCACCTTGTTATCTTGCAAGACGGCTCTTATTTGCGTCAAATGATCTTGTACAGTTGGATGTATCATCTAATCTTTTCCTTGAACAAAACATATATACAGCGTTTTGGTTGTCAAACCGGACTAATACACACCATTTCCATTAAATCTTACCATTGGCACTATAGACAGTCAACCAGGATAGCCCACCCCCCTTACAGCCGCCCTGCCCTCTCCTTCAACTCCATAGTCATTACCAGCTTGTTCTCCGTGTAATCGACCGGACAGTCAATGACGTTCACCCCGCCTTTTTCCAGACATTCGGCAAGGAGGCGCGGCAGGTCGTCGGCGCGCACTACCCTGAAACCTGAGGCGCCGTAGCTCTCGGCGTATCTGACAAAATCAGGGTTGCCGAAATCAAGTCCGAACGGCGTAAGCTCCATTGCATCCTGCTTCCACTTTATCATCCCGTAGCCGCCGTCGTTCACTATTACAACCGTGATATCGACCTTGAGCCGCATGGCCGTTTCAAGCTCCTGAGAGTTCATCATGAAGCCGCCGTCGCCGACTACGGCCACGACCTTTCTCTTCGGGAACGTGAGCTTTGCGGCGATTGCCGAGGCCAGGCCCGCGCCCATGGTTGCAAAGGCGTTGTCAAGGAGCACCGTGTTCTGCTCATACGCAGGATAGTTGCGCGCAATCCATATCTTATACATGCCGTTATCAAGGACGATCATACCGTCGTGCGGCACGGCGGCACGAAGCTCGGCAACGAGCCTCTGCGGCTTTACTGGAAAACCGCCGTCGCCCGTTCGTTCAGCCGCATGCGCGCTGAACTCCGCCTTGACGCGCATGAAGAAGGTAAAATCCCAATGAGACTGCGGCCTGACCTGTCTTTCGATGGCTGCCACGCTGTGCGCGATATCGCCTATGACCTCGAGGTTGGGGAAGTAGACGTCGTCTATGAGCGCGGGATAGAAGTTGATATGGATGACCTTGCGCTTGCCGTAGCCCATTACAACCGGCGGCTTTTCTGTGGTGTCGTGGCCGATGGCGATAATCAGGTCGGCGTGCTCAACAGCGCGGTGGAGAAAATCGTTGTCCATGAGCGCGGCAGTGCCGATATGCCGGTCGCTCCTTTCGTCAATCACGCCCTTGCCCATCTGCGTCGAGAGGAACGGGATGCCGGTCTTGTCGATGAAGGCCTCGAGCTGGCCCCTTACGCGCTTACGGTTGGCGGCTGCCGCGATGAGTATGAGTGGGTGGGTTGCGGCCTGTATCATTGATACTGCCGTGTCAACGGCCTGCGAGTCGGGCGAAGGCCTGCGCGCCTTGATTCTCTCAAGCGGCATTGCGCCGGTCTTTTCATGCGCGACGTCCTCGGGCAGTTCCAAATGCACCGCCCCGGGCCTTTCTTCCTCCGCCTTTCTGAACGCCTCGCGCACGAGCGACGGAATCAGTTCCGCGCTTACTATCTGACGGGCCGACTTGGTTATCGGCTTCATCATCTCGACGACGTTTATTATCTGGAACTGCCCCTGCTTCGACCTCTTTATGGGTTTTTGTCCGGTAATGACAACCAGAGGCATACCCCCGAGCTGCGCGAATGCCACGCCCGTTACGAGGTTCGTCGCACCCGGCCCGAGCGTCGATAGCACGACACCCGCCCTTCCCGTCAGCCTGCCGCGAGTCGCGGCCATAAACGCGGCGGCCTGCTCGTGGCGCGTGACTATGAACCTTATCCGCGACCTGCGTATGGCGTCGAGCAGTTCAAGGGACTCTTCGCCGGGCAGACCGAATATGTACTCAACGCCTTCCGCCTCAAGACACTCTACAAAGAGGTCGGCGGCCGTCTTCAGGTTATCCATCAGTGCCTCCGCCTTGATTCTATCGCAGCATCCGGAGAGTTGCAAGGCGGGCTAAGGCAAGCAAATACGCATGGAGTTTGGTAATAGGGATGAATAAGGAAGGAGATGTTAAATTGAACGACGATAATACAGTTCTCATACTTCATTCCCGCATGTTTCTGGCGGGAATCCAGTCTTTTGGAGCAAAGGATTCGTCCCCGAATGTCTTAGTCGGGGACGAAGAACTCGGGAATGACATATCAAGTATAGCAGAAGGAGCGAAGCGACTGAAGGATCTCTCAATTATTTGATTTCCTTAAAGACGAGATTCTTCCCCTTCACTGCGTTCAGGGCTTCGGCTCACTCGCTCAGAATGACCCTTTGGCGGAATAAATCAGAGCTTCCATAATTTAGACTGTGCAGGACGATATTACAATAAGGCAAATGTGCTTTATCCTTCAACCCCTGCCTTCGCCTTTGCGCCAAGATGTTTCAGAAACCAGGCCGTGGCAAGTTTTGAGACCTCTTCAAGCGCGCCGGTCTCCTCGAAAAGATGCGTTGCCCCTGGCACGATGGCGACCTCTTTTTCGGCC
>JACRNO010000015.1 GCA_016234855.1 Deltaproteobacteria bacterium
TAGACTTGGAAACATCTACACCGATAAAACATTCAGCGTTTATCATACTTCCTCCTTGTCTGTCCCGGCCTTGCGTGATGCGGGCTTGGTTGGCCCAGGCAACTGTTCGGGCTCGTAAAGGATTGGATGTGACGCCCCTCGCTAACGCGCGGCCTCGTGCGACCAAGGGGGAATCGGGCTGTCACATCCTGTTGCGCATGATTATCAGTATCTATTAACGTAAGATACTTCTCAAGCATTATACAAGGGGGATTCACATCGAAACTCCTTGACTTTTCAAGGCCCTTTAGTATTAAATATATGAGTTTTTATACTAAAAACAGGTGATTTTTTGAGAAAAGAAAAATCCAGGCCAGTGACGAATATCGACTCATTCCTGCACAACGCCCCGCGAATCGCCGGGGTCATAACCGGAGGTCTGAGCCTTGCATCAATCAGGAAGGCCGTAAAACTTGGCGCGGATATGATTGAGGTCAGGGTCGATACCTTCACCAGGCAAGAGCGAAACCCGGCCCGGCTTGCCGCAGTCCTTGCGAAAATCCGCTCTGACAAGTCCGTCGGCCGCCTACCGATACTACTGACCATAAGAAGCGTCAAGGAAGGCGGCAAGGCGCGGGTGGACGACGCGGAAAGGCTTGAGTTATTTACCATGCTCATGCCTTTTGCAGACCTCGTGGATATCGAGTTGTCATCGGGCAGGCTGCTTAAAGATGTGGTAAGATTGAAAAAGAAGGCAGGAACCGGACTCATCGCCTCATACCATAACTTCACGTCCACGCCCGGGCTTAGCGCCCTGCGGCGGATAATAAAAAAAGGGCGCGCCGCTGGCGCAGATTATGTTAAAATAGCCGCCTGCGCTCCTGAACGCGCATCCCTCAGGCGGCTGGCAGGACTTCTCGTTGAGGATAACGGTCTTATTGTAATAGGCATGGGCGCATTTGCCGCTCCGTCGCGGGTCTTCTTTCCGCTTCTCGGCTCGCTTGTCACATACGGCTCGGTTACGGCCGCTACCGCGCCGGGGCAGATGAACGTAGCCGGCATACGCAAAGGCTTTAAGCTCTGCGGCATCTGAAGCGCAACGCCGCGCCGCGTAACACTTCAATCTATACTCTAAAATCAGCAGGAGGAATACAATGGCCTTACGGGTCGCAATAAACGGTTTTGGCCGCATAGGAAGAAACGTTCTCAGGGCCTCGCTGGGAGTCAAGGAACTCGAGGTCGTCGCGATAAACGACATAACCGACGCAAAGACCCTGGCGCACCTGCTTAAATACGACTCGGTCTTCGGCAGGATTAACGCCGAGGTTTCTGCAAAGGAGAACGCCATCACGGTCAACGGCCGGGATATAAGGATTACGGCCGAGCGCGACCCGGCCAAGCTCCCGTGGAAGGAACTCGCCATAGACGTCGTCCTGGAATGCACGGGTCTCTTTACGGCCCGTGAAAAGGCGGCGGCGCACCTCAGCGCGGGCGCCAAGAAGGTCATCATATCCGCCCCTGCCAAGAACGAGGACATCACCGTCTGCATGGGCGTCAACCACGACAAATACGACGCGGCCAAACACGCCATCATTTCCAACGCCTCGTGCACCACGAACTGCCTTGCGCCGGTTGCCTCGGTACTGCAGAAAAAGTTCGGCATAGCGCGCGGCCTGATGACAACCGTCCATGCCTACACGAACGACCAGAACATCCTCGACCTGCCGCACAAGGACCTTCGCCGCGCGCGCGCGGCGGCCCTGTCAATGATACCGACCACGACCGGGGCCGCAAAGGCCGTCTCCCTCGTCCTGCCGGAACTCAAGGGCAAGCTCGACGGCATGGCGATACGCGTGCCGGTGCCGACGGTCTCGATAGTCGATCTCGTTGTGGAGCTTGAAAAGGATACCACCGCCGAAGAGGTAAACGCCGCGCTCAAGGCGGCGGCGGACGGGCCGCTCAAGGGGATACTCGAATACTGCGATGATGAGTGCGTCTCCATCGACTTCAAGGGCAATCCCCACTCGTCCATACTCGACGCGCACTCGACCAAGATGATGGGGCCGCGCATGCTCAAGGTCCTGTCGTGGTACGACAACGAATGGGGCTTCTCATGCAGGATGATAGACCTGATGAAGCTCATCGCCTCAAAGGGCGTATAGCAGGCTGCTGAAAAAGCTCCATCTGCTTCGTTGTCTTCGTCGCTCGTCACTGCGGCGTATACAAAAATACGCCTCATTCCTCGCCTCTCGACGCCTCGCATCTGGAGCTTTTTGAGCAGCCTGGATATATTTTGAGTTTTTTCTGCAACCTGCTAACATAGACTGGCAACCGCACCGAACAATGCGGCTGAACGGGCACAAGCCCGGCGGCATCAAGCCTTGACAGGGAAAAAGGATACGGAGGCATGAATTTGAACAAGGGGCTTAAATTCATAGACGAGGTTGACCTCAAGGGCAAGCGCGTCCTCATACGCGTCGATTTCAACGTGCCTCTCGACGACAAGGGCAACATCACGGACGACACCCGCATACGCGGCGTGCTGCCGACGATAAACTACGCCCTTGACGAAAAGGCCATGGTCATACTCGCCTCCCACCTGGGCAGGCCCAAGGGCAAGAGGGTCACGGAGATGAGCCTCGCGCCCGTGGGCAAGAGGCTTGCCAGGCTCCTCGACAAGGACATCACGCTCGCGCCAGACTGCGTGGGCGACGAGACGAAAAAGGTAGTGGCGGCAATGAAGCCCGGAGACGTGGTCCTGCTTGAAAACCTCCGTTTCCACACCGAAGAAGAGAAGAACGACGAGACCTTCGGCAAGGACCTCGGCGAACTCGCCGACGTATACATAAACGACGCCTTCGCCACCGCGCACCGCGCGCACGCCTCGAACGTCGCCATAACGAAGCACGTCAAGGAATTCGCGGCGGGCTTCCTGATGAAGAAAGAGCTGACCTACTTCTCCATGGCCATGGAAAAGCCGGTCCGTCCGCTCGTGGCCATCATCGGCGGCAAGAAGGTCTCGGACAAGGTAGGCATACTCGCGGCGCTGTGCAACCGCGTGGACAAGCTCATCATCGGCGGCGGCATGGCCAACACCTTCTTCAAGGCCCTGGGCTACGAGGTCGGGAAATCCTTCGTCGAGGACGACGCGATGGCGGCGGCCAAAGAGGTCATAGAGACGGCCAAGGAGAAGAAGATAAAGCTCTACCTGCCGGTCGACTTCGTGGTCGCGGACAGATACGGCGCCGATGCCGAGACCAAGGTCGTCACCTACCAGGAGGTGCCGAAGGAGTGGATGGCCCTCGATATCGGCCCGGCTACGGTCACGCTCTTTTCCGAGGCCATACAAAACGCCAAGACCATAATCTGGAACGGCCCTATGGGCGTCTTCGAGATAGACGCGTTCGCGCGCGGCACCTTCGCGATGGTCACGGCCGTGGCGAACACCTATGCGATGACCATCGTCGGCGGCGGAGACACGGACGTAGCCGTCCACCGCGCGGGCGAATTTTCCAAGATGAGCTATATCTCGACCGGCGGCGGCGCGTTCCTTGAGATATTAAAGGACAGGGAACTGCCCGGCATAACGGCCCTTCGCCATACGGCGTCCGCGGACGCCGCCCTGGCATCCAACTGAGGCTTTGGGACTGAACCAGGCCCGTTTCGTTAGAAACCGTCTGAAAGGCCCGCCGCTCTTTTCCGGGCGGCCATATTCACCCAGGCCTGCGCTATTTCACAATAAACGCAGTCCAAACGCCCAATGACCGCAACGCGCATCATTACGGGGGATGAATGCTTACGCCGCTGATAGCCGGGAATTGGAAGATGCACACGGGCATCCGCCAGGGCGCGGACCTCGTGCTGAAGCTGCGCGAGCTGATAAAGGGCGTAACCGACGTCGAAATCGTAATAGCCCCGCCGTTTACCTCCATCTACCACCTGAGCCACCTGGTCGCGGACAGTCCCATGCAACTCGCAGGGCAGAACCTCCACTGGCTTAAAGAAGGCGCTCAGACCGGCGAGGTCTCCGGCGAGATGCTCGCGGACGCCGGATGCCGCTACGTCATCATCGGCCACTCGGAACGCAGGGCGTACTTTCACGAGACAGACGAGCTCGTCAATAAGAAACTTGCCGCGGCGCTGCGGGCCGGGCTCAAACCCATCATCTGCGTGGGCGAGACCCTTGCCGAGCGCGAGGCCGCCCAGACCGTCTCCGTGGTTTCCACACAGTTGCGCGGCGCGCTTGCAGGCCTTCCCACCGGCGCTTTGAAGGATATCACCGTAGCCTACGAGCCGATCTGGGCCATAGGCACGGGCAAGACCGCCGCGCCGCAGGACGCCGAAGACGTCCATAACGCCCTGCGTGAGCTCCTCTTCGAGCTCCTGGGCTCTGCCGCAAAACCCGTCCGCATCATCTACGGCGGCAGCGTCAAGCCCGACAACATCGACTCCCTCATGGGCCAACCCAATATAGACGGCGCGCTCGTTGGCGGGGCGGCGCTCAAGGCCGAGGACTTCGCAAGGATAGTCAAGTTTAAGGCGGCAGCATCGGAACATAAAGCTTGATGAGTAAAGGACTGCAAGCAAGGACAGCGGTTAGTGGCAAGTGTTTAGTCATTAATGAGCAACAGCGGTCTTCTTAAGGAAGCTCTGATTAATTCAACCAAATTGTCATTGCGACCCCGCACCACTTCCGGCATCAACGCTTGTTATATATACCCTTAGCGTCAGAAGTGGTGCGGGGGAGAAATCTTGTTCCACAGGTAATTCGGCAAGTTACAAGATTCCTCGTCACTTGTGCGCTAACGTTGTGTTTTTGGCGCCAAAAGCGTTCCTCGGAATGACAAATAACGGAATTAATCAGAGCTTCCTTAAATCACTATCCACTTATCGCTAATCACTGCTTTTCGATTCTTTTTGCTTTTCCCTTTTGGATTGGGATATAATAAATGGGTTAATTATTTTCTCAGGAGGTCTCAAGATGAGTGACTGTGGAAGCTGCGGCCCGTCCGGCGGAGGGCCGTTTTCAGAGGGCAGAGAGCTTGTTGAATTCGTAGTGCAGGCGCACGGCGGCGGAGTAAGAAACTCGCCCATACCGGACGGCGGCCTCAAGGCCAGGTGCCGGGGATGCGGGGAGCAGTTCATACTCAAGACCTTTGTCGGCAAGTGCCCGAAGTGCGGGGGCGTGCACGCAGTATCCCCGCCGCGCTGCGATGACCCGGCCAACATCCAGTTCGCGGGCGCAGATTACAAACTGCCAGAGGACAAGTAAGAAGCATCTCTCTAAGAAAAGAGAAATGGGGGGGTCGGCTCAAGCCGTCCCCCTTTCTCTTTTTGCGCCGCAACCCGCCCCATCTTAAAACAGGCGCTATTATGTCCGCTCAAAAAACAAGCCCCCTGCCGGCTTACAGCCGGCAGGGGGCTTATGCATGCATCAAGATACTATACTTGCGCCTTTAAATCACAGAAGCTTTACCGGATTCCAGACGAAGAGGAGTATCAACGCGATAACGAGCGCGTAGATGGCAAGGGACTCGATCATCGCGATACCGATGAGCATCGTGGTGAATATCTTGCTGGATGCGCTCGGGTTCCTTGCTATGCTCTCAACCGCGCTCTTGATGGCGTTGCTCTGCGCAAGGCCCGCGCCGACCGCCGCAATGGCCATACCAAAGGCCGATGCGATGGCGATTGCCACGACCAACCAGACCCTGTTGCTGTTCCCGCCGGACGTTGCGGCCGCTGCAACCGCTTCAGTACCCTCGGCGAAGACCGGAGACGCCGTCAGCGTCACTGCTGCCACAAGCAGCATTGCCAGACTCTTTCTCATAACTTGTGCTTCCTCCTTGTTTATTCCTTTTTTTATCAGCATGATTATTCGCACGCAGGTTGCGTATGTTAATACGCTGGCACACACTGACTTGCCCGCTGTAAAAGCCGGGCAGACAAGAATTAATCATGTCGACGTTGACGCTAAATATTACTAAAACGGGTATATGGTGTCAAGGGATTTCACAGACGGGTAATGTATCTTATTTTGTGTCAGTAAAAGAAAAGGGGTATCTTTATAGCGGTTCCGCAACCAACTATAAGGAGATACCCCTATGGCCCAGAGAGCCACGATTGAGAATTTCTCACAAGCTGCGCGGATAGTCAAGGA
>JACRNO010000043.1 GCA_016234855.1 Deltaproteobacteria bacterium
TCCGCCGCGAGGCGGTTCGACCCGTTTTTACGGGACAAGGATAGTCGCGCAAACGCGCATGACGGGGCGCATTGCCCCGGACGGACTTATGCCGTCGTGTAAAATTAGATTTTATACTATGTTATGAGGAAAAAATCAAGACTTTATTTTTATCCACGACAGGACCGGAGCCGCCCCTCAGACCACGTCCTTCTTGAGATGGACCGTGCGCTGCGGAAAGGGTATCTCTATCCCCTCCGCCTTCAGCCTTCCGAATATCCTCTTCCTCAACTCGTGCCGCACAAGGTAATGGTCGACGAACTCGCCTATGTGGCATGCAACCGTAAAATCAAGCGAGCTTGCGCCAAACCCCGGCGTCAATCTCACGGAGGGCGCCGGTTCGCCAAGGAGTCCGGGAACCGCGCCAAATGCCCTTGGATTATCCCGGCATTACTGGTAATATTATAAAGATGAAGCAGGGTAGACCGTTAAAAAAGCGAGGCACAGGGCGGCTCATCATATTCAACAAGCCCTTCAACGTCCTTTGCCAGTTCACGGATACGGCCGGACGCAGGACGTTGGCGGATTATATCCCGATACCCGGGGTCTACGCCGCCGGAAGGCTCGACTACGACAGCGAGGGAGTCGTCATCCTGACCGATATCGACGGGGTGCAACGCCGCATAGCCGAGCCGCGCTACAAGCTCCCGAAAAAATACCTCGTCCAGGTAGAGGGCATACCTGACGAGGAGGCCCTGAAAAGGCTCCGTAACGGCGTAGCCTTGAACGACGGGCCGAGCCTGCCTGCGGTCGCGGAGATTATAGGGCCGCCGGAGGTCTGGCCCCGCACGCCTCCCATCCGCGTCCGAAAGAATATACCCGATACGTGGCTTAGCCTGACTATCACCGAAGGCCGGAACAGACAGGTGCGGCGCATGACCGCGGCCGTCGGCTTTCCCGCGCTGCGGCTCATACGAATCAGCGTCGGGCCGTGGTCGCTCGGCCGGTTGAAGCCGGGTGAGTGGACAGACGCCCCGCTGCCGGAAGGGTTCGTTTAACAGCTCTGTCAGACTGTAGCTCAGACCTTTAGGTCTGATGCCGCGCGTCCCGCCGCAGTCATTCGTTCAGGGCTAAAGCCCTGAACTACTCAAGACGACGCCTGTGCAACCATATCAACAGATGCGAGTCCTCACGATGGCAAAAAAATCCTTAACAACAGCCCTGCCTCTTTATCCCCATGATCGCGGCCACGCCCATGAGCACAAGCCCGCCTATCAAAGAGACCTCGCCTATAAGCACGAACTTGAAGACAAACCCCAGGCCAAAGACAGTGCCGAGATATAGCACCCCGGAATGAAAGACCGCGCCAAGGATGAAAAGAAGGGTCAGCAGCCTCTTGAACGCGTTCGGTACGGCAAGGGATAGGAGTATGAAACCGACCACGATATTGAGCAGGGCCTCGAGGTTGCCGTGCGCATGCGCGCCCTTGCCATTCGTCTGCTGCGCCTTGAGCGCATCCCAGAGCGCCGGGACAGCGGCCGCGTTCTTCTGAGCCAGTTCAACCGCGCCGGTCTGCGTCTGCGGGGCCTCGACCGCCGTCTGAACATCGGCAACGGCCTGGCCCGCCTGTTTCATTACAACGCCCCTCTCGACTAACTGCGGCACAAGAAAGGCCGGGCCGAGGACAGCCGTAAGCGCCAGATAGAAGAAACCGAATACGATATTAATCTTTCCGCTCATCTATTCCTCCGTCGTTTAGATTGGCATATCTCTCAACAAGCTCGTCGGTCTGCGCCTCGGTAAACGTCTTCCTGCCGTGTATCATGGCCGCCACTATAGCGTGCCTCTCAATCAGCTCGTGGATGAATACGGCAAGGACGTGCGCGCCGGCGTATGCGAGTATCAGCGCGAAACCCGTCTCGTGAAGTTCGAGCGAGAAGGACTTGGCGCGAAGCTTATCCGGCAGGCCTAACAGCACGGAGCCGCTTGCCACCTGGACCGCGGCAATGATAAAAAACGCGGCATATACCGGGCCTGCAAACGCATTATGCGAGAGACTCGGGGATAGTGCGCCTTTAAAACCCCGGAGATAAAAACGTATGGTCTCGCCTATGGAGCGCCACTGAACCGGGGTAAGCGGCAGGATGTCGCGCCAGGATGCGGAGGGCGGCCCGACAAAGAGCCACAGGATGCGGCCAAAGAGTCCGGCGCCGAAGAAAAAACCTGACGCGGCGTGGATGAAGACAAGCCTTGCCTCAAGCCCCTTGCCAAGCCCGTCCCCGCTGAGCATAAAGATAGCCCCGGTTGCAACCTGAACGCTCATGAAGAGCACGTTCCACCAATGCAAAAAACGCAGCACCGGATCCCACGCCGTCACCAGGTTGTATCTTTGTCTCTCCATCCCGCCTCCGTCCCCGCCCGAATCATCAGGCGGACTATGCTTTAAACTTGGCCGATTATAACCCATCACAATAACGGCGGCAAGAGGGCCTGCGTTTGGGTAATGTATCTTATTTTGTGTCAGTAAAAGAAAAGGGGTATCTTTATAGCGGTTCCGCAACCAACTATAAGGAGATACCCCTATGGCCCAGAGAGCCACGATTGAGAATTTCTCACAAGCTGCGCGGATAGTCAAGGA
>JACRNO010000029.1 GCA_016234855.1 Deltaproteobacteria bacterium
AAGACGACGAACCAGACCTATGGGAGTCTTCAGCGACAAAACCAGCATCGAAAGAATACTATTCGCGGTATTTACTTACGAAAACAAGAAACAAGGAACCGCTACCCTTTTCTCACTGACACAAAATTCTTGACGTTACCCGTGCGTACGGCATAAGCGTTGTCTCCTTTACACCGGCCCCGGCATTTGATAATCTTAGCTCATGCCGAATCTCCGTATAGCCATGGCGCAGATAAACCCAACTGTAGGCGCGCTTGCCGCAAATGCGGACAAGATTGCCCTGTACGGCAGAAAGGCGGTTGCAAAAGGCGCCGATATCGTCCTGTTCCCGGAACTCGCGATCACGGGCTATCCGCCGGAAGACCTCCTTCACAAGTCAGGCTTTATCGACGACAACATCGCCTGTCTGCACAGGCTCGGCCCGCGCCTCGCCGGGATAATCGCAATCGTGGGTTTTGTCGACAGGGGTAAGGGCGGTCTATATAATGCGGCGGCCGTGGTTGTGAACGGCCGGGTCGCGGCCGTCTACCACAAGATGTTCCTGCCCAACTACGGGGTATTTGACGAAGAGCGGTATTTCAAGGCGGGCGTTAGAGCGCTGAACCTGCGCATAGGCGGGGTTATGGCCGGTCTTGAGATATGCGAGGACATCTGGCGCGACGACGGCCCTGCGTGTGTGCAGGCGGCAGGCGGGGCGCAGGTTATCGTCAATATAAACGCCTCGCCCTATCACGCGGGCAAGCTCGGCGTGCGGCGCGAGCTTATAACGCGCAGGGCGGTCGAGTGCAACGCGGCCGTCGCCTATTGCAACGCGGTGGGTGGACAGGACGAGCTTGTCTTTGACGGCCAGTCCATGATAGCCGCTCCTGACGGGGAGATTATCGCCGAGGGCAGGGCGTTTGCAGAAGACCTCATAGTCGCTGACCTGAGGCTTCCCGCGCTAAGGCACGAGAGGCCGCTTAAAGGCCTTGGGGTCGTAAGGCTTACGCCGGTTAAAGAGGTCAAAAAACTCCCTCTGCGGAAAAGGCGCGCCTTAAAACCCATTACGCATGACGAGGAGATACTCAAGGCGCTGCGGCTCGGCGTCGTTGATTACGTAACCAAGAATGGCTTTGAGCGCGTCTGTATCGGCCTGAGCGGCGGGATAGATTCCGCCCTCGTCGCCGCAATCGCGGCTGACGCCATCGGCAGCGCCAACGTCACCGGCGTTTTCATGCCGTCTCGCTATACGTCTAATGAGAGCCGGGATGACGCCCGGCGGCTCGCGAAGAACCTCGGCGTCGGATTCATGACCGTAGCCATAGAAGATATCTTCAAGGTTTATCTTGAGACGCTGGCAGCGCCGTTCAAGCGGAGGGGCGCGGACATCACGGAAGAGAACCTTCAGGCGCGCATACGCGGCAATATCCTCATGGCGCTCAGCAACAAGTTCGGCTGGCTCGTCTTGACGACCGGCAACAAGAGCGAGATGAGCGTCGGCTACGCGACGCTTTACGGGGACATGGCCGGAGGCTTCGCCGTTATAAAAGACCTTCCCAAGACCCTTGTATATGAGATCGCGGGCGCGGTCAACAGGCTTGCCGGAAAAGCCGTTATACCGGAGCGCGTCTTTACAAAGGCTCCGACCGCCGAGCTCAGGCCGAACCAGACCGACCAGGATACGCTCCCGCCGTATGACGTGCTGGATGCGATACTCAAGGCGTATGTCGAAGACGATATGAGCCTTGTTGATATCGTCGCGCTCGGCTTTGACAGGGGCGTGGCAAGAAGGGTCATACGCATGGTCGACGGGAGCGAGTACAAGCGGCGTCAGGCCCCGCCCGGCATAAAGATAACCCCGCGCGCGTTCGGCAAGGACAGGCGCATGCCGATAACGAACGGGTATAAGAACGGCGGGGGAAAGAAGGGGTGAGCCGGGGCGCGACGCGGCGGCCGTTTTTTTTCTTGACATGGTTGCAACATTTCGCAATAATGAAACCGTTGATACTGAAAAGGCGCGGCACAACAGACAGACCGGAGACAGGGATGAAGAAAGAGATGAGCAAAGAGGTATTCGAGCTTCAGGCCGAGATATGCAAGACCCTGGCGAACCCGAAGCGCCTTGAAATCATAGCCGCGCTGAAGGATGGGGAACTCTCGGTCGGCGAACTCGTCGAACGTATCGGCGCGACCAAGGCCAACGTATCGCAGCACCTCGCGGTGTTGCGCCAGCGCCGCGTGGTGACAACCAGGCGCGAAGGGGTGAATATCTTCTACAGCATCAACAACCCGAAGATAACCGAGGCCTGCTCGCTCATGAAGAGCGTTTTGCTTGAGCAGCTCGCGGAGGGCGAAAGGCTCTCAAGGCGCGTAAAATAATCGGCGTTTAGTCGTATAAAACAAAAACAGGCGAGAGAGGAGAAATCAATATGACGGTAGACAGGTTTTTAAGGCTCATAGCAGGGGTTTTTATCATCGCGTCGCTGGCCCTGTCGAGGGTGCATTCCGAATACTGGCTGATCTTTACGGCCTTCGTGGGGCTGAACCTTGCACAGTCGTTTGTAACAAACTGGTGCCTGATGATGACTATCCTGCGTAAGCTTGGCGTCAAGGACGCCCCCGGTGTATCAAGTTGCTGCGGGTAGGGGATGGCAACCTGCATGGCGGTTTTTTTTGGTCAGGTAGTTTACAAGTTTCGCATATTGTAAAGTGCTTGGCGTGGGGATTGGTTCTCAGGGGAAAGCAGTTTGAAGACAATGAAGTACCGGCCGTGCAGCCGGTTAGCAGCGTGTCACGCAGTTCTTAAGGAGGCCTCATGCAGATGCCGTCACTCGTGGAATTTTCCGTAAGTCGCCCGCGCCTCGTCCTTATCGTGGCGGCGATACTGACGCTCGCCGCGCTGACGCAGTTTCCCCGGATAAGGATAGACACCGACCCGAAGAACATGCTCCCGCCGGAATCCGGCGCGCGCGTATGGAACGACGAGGTGGACAAGACCTTCGGGCTCTACGAGGACATGCTTGTGGTGGGCGTGGTCAATGACGCGGGCATCGTGAACAAGGCTACGCTTGCGAGGATAGCGCGTATAACGGAAGCGGCACTCGACATAAAAGGGGTGGCGGGACGCGACGTCGCGGCCTTCGGCACCATTACCAACGTCACGGCCCGGGAAGGAACGCTCCGCGTGGCGCCTCTGATGGGCGCGCCCCCGGAAACGCCGGAAGAGGTCGAGGCCTTTAAGAGCGAGCTTGCATCCAACCCGCTCTTTTTAAACCGTATCATCTCAAAGGACGGACGCACGACCGCCATCTACATCCCGCTTGAGAAGGGCGCGAACGGGAAAGAGATAGCGGATAAACTAAAGGAGATAACAGACCGCGAGACCGGCCCTGAGAAATACTACGTGGCCGGAGACCCGGTCGCCCGCGACACCTTCGGCGCCCTCATGTTCAAGCTCATGGGGAAGTTCTCGCCCATCGCAGGCGCGATAATGTTTATCGCAGTGCTTGTCATGTTCAGGAGTCTTCTGCTTGCCGGCTCGATGATGGCCGTGGCAATGATAAGCATCATCTGGTCGATGGGCCTTCTCATCGGTCTCGGCTATCCCGTGCATATAATGAGCTCGATGGCCCCGGTCTTTCTCATGGCAATCGCCACTGACAGCATCCATATATTCAACGAATTCTCGTTCAGGCTGAAAGAGGCGCCGGACAGGAAGACCGCGATAATAGAGACGATGCACGCGGTATCGAGGCCGGTGCGCTTCACCGCGCTTGCGACCGCGGCAGGTTTCGGTGTCCTGCTATTCATGTCGATTATACCGGTGCAGGTCTTCGGCGGCCTGATAGCATTCGGCACGATTGCGCTCAGGCTGCTGAGTTTCAGTTTCATCCCCGCCGTTCTGATGCTCATGGGTGGACGCGGAGCGGGAAGCGGCCATGTTGAGGGGCCGAGCCGCATAGGCGCGGGCCTTCGCGCCCTGAGTGGCCTCGGTGGGCGTCACCCGGTAAAGGTCGTAGTAATTGCCGCGGCGCTCATGGTCTTCGCCGTAGTCGGGACGACGAAGATAGTCGTCAACAACAATATGGTCGAGTGGTTCAAGGAATCGAGCGAGGTGAGGCAGGCTGACAAGGCCATCAATTCAGCGCTCGGTGGGACGTCTCTCGGCTATATCGTGGCCACGGGAAAAGACGACGAGCAGATAAAAACGCCGGAGGCCATGCGCTACATAGAGGGGTTGCAGAAAAGCCTTGAGCGGCTGAGCGTGGTGGGCAAGACGAGTTCGGTCGTGGATTATGTCAAGCGGATAAATCTGGTCTTGCACGATAACGACCCGGCATACGACGCCGTGCCTGTTTCAAAGACAGAGATAGGACAGTACCTATTCCTATTTTCAATGTCGGCCAAGCCGTCGGACCTTGACTCTGTGGTGGACTATTCATTCAAGAAGGCGAACATCTGGGTGCAGTTGAAGACGTGGGACGTGAGCGCGATGCGCGAGGTGATAAAGACGGTCGATGAGTACGGGCAGGCCAACCCGGGCAGCCTCGAACTCAAGCCCGCGGGTAACGCCTATTTCAACCTTGTCTGGAACGACGAGGTCCTGTGGGACATGCTCAAGGGATTTGTCATCGCCCTTGTTGCCGTCTTCGTGATACTGGCCATCAATTTCAAGTCGCTCAGGTGGGCGCTCATCGGATATGTCCCGCTGCTGTTCACCATACTCCTTCTCTACGGCGTGGTGGGGTACGCGGGCAAGGACTTTGATATGCCGATATCGGTTTTGAGCTGCCTCTCGCTCGGCATGGCGGTCGATTTTTCGATACACTACATCGCGCGGTTCAAGGAGCGGCTCGCCTCGGACGAAGGCGCGCAAGCCGGGCTTATCGACTCGCTCCTGTGGACGGCCGAGCGTCCGGGCAGAGGCATAGCGCGTAACGCGGTCCTTTTCGCCGCGGCGTTCTCGGTCATGCTCTTTGCGCCGCTTACGCCGTATATTACGGTCGGAGCGTTTATAGCGAGCATGATGACTCTGAGCGCGCTATTCACCATGGTACTTGTGCCGGCGCTCATCGTGCTCTTCAAAAAACGGCTTCCGTGACGCAGACGCAAAAAAAGCTCGACATACAAAAGGAGGGTTGAGATGAGAAGGACGCTATTGATAACGCTAACTTTCGTATTTATCGCCTGCACGGCCCGGGCCGCAACGCCCGAAGAGATTATGAGGGAGTCACAGGGGGCCTTCCTCTATCAGGGCAGGGATTTCAAGGCGCGAGTGGTGATGAGGCTCATTGGGGCGGGCGGCGGGGAGAGGGTCAGGGAACTGACGATGCTGCGCAAGAACTCCGGCAAGACCGGGGGCGACCAGAAGTACTTCATATACTTCTATCAGCCCGCCGACGTAAAGGATATGACCTTCATGGTCTACAAATACCCGGGCAAGGACGACGACCGCTGGCTCTTTGTCCCTGCGCTGAACATGGTGCGCCGCATAGCCGCGCAGGACAAGAACTCAAGCTTCGTCGGCTCGGACTTCACCTATGAAGACGTATCCGGCAGGGATATAGAAGACGACACGTACGCGCTTGTAAAAGAGGAGAAGCTCAACGCCTCGGATTGCTATGTCATAAAGAGTATGCCAAAGGCGGCCGGAGATTATGCGTATAAAGTCTCATGGATAGACAAGACAAACCACCTGCCGCTCAAGGAGGAGTACTATGACAGGCAGAATGAATTATACAGGGTCTTTATTGCCGACGAGATAAAGGCAGTATCAGGCATACCGACGATAGTCAAGCGCACGATGAAGAACCTTGCGAGCGGCCACAGGACGGAAACGGAGTTCAAAAAGGTGGAGTATAACACCGGCATAGAGGACAGCCTCTTCAGCGAGCGGTTCTTGAAAATGCCGCCGAAGAACCGTATAGAGTAGTGGGCGAAGACCGTCTTTGTGGCAGACGGTCAGGCCCCTACGTCACCTGTCAGGATGCAAGAGGTTGGTTCATCCTGTTCGGCTTTTGGGATGCGGAATGGAAACGGAGAATCGGAGTCCTTATGAAAAAGATAATCATCGCCGCAGCACTCGCCGTCTTTGTGTTTTCCGAAGGACGCGCCCTTGCCGAAGACCCGGCGCTGCACGGGTTCATACAGGCGAACTATTCGGCTGATATGGATACGGCCAATCCGGACGGCAAGAGATACAAGAGGCTCGAAGAGCGCGTCCAGCTGAGGCTCGATTCATCAAAGGCATCATACAGGCTTTTTTTGAAGGGGGATCTCTTATATGATCATCTCGACGATGCCGCAGATGCAAAGGCGCGCGAGGCCTTTGTCGACCGGACATCCGAAAACTGGGACCTGCGTCTTGGCAGGCAGGTCATTACCTGGGGCGTGGGAGACCTTGTTTTCATAAACGACGTCTTTCCAAAGGACTACGAGGCTTTTTTCGCGGGCAGGCCAATGGAGTATCTGAAGAAAGGGGTGGACGGGGTGAAGGTAGGGCTATATCCTGAGGCCGTCTCTATTGAGGCGGTTGTGATGCCGTTCTTCGAGCCGAATAACCTGCCGAGCTCAAGCAGGTTCTGGCTTTATGACCCGATGCCCGGCGTTACCAACCGTGTGGCTGAAGAGCCCGTGTCAAAGCCTGCAAATACCGAGGTGGCCATACGCGCATACCGTGACGTGGCGGGTTTCGACACGTCGGTCTATTTTTACAAGGGCTGGTACAGGACGCCGTCGATGCGGCCTGATGATCCTGCGGCGCCGTCGAGGATAACTCTCTTCTATCCGGAGCTTTACACCTACGGTTTGAGCCTGCAGAAAAGCGCCTTCAACGGGGTCATAAGCATGGAGGCCGGATATTATGATTCGCAGGACGATAGAAACGGCCGAGATCCGTTTGTGCCCAACTCGCAGGTGAAGGCGCTGGCCGGGTATCAGCGCCAACTCATGGACGACCTTACCGCAGGCGTGCAGTATTACGGCGAGTACATGAGGCAATACGGAGCTTACGAGGCAGCGCGCATCCAGGGGTTTCCAAAGGAGCCCCAATACAGGCAGGTGGCCAGCCTGCGCCTGACGCAACTCCTCCTCCATCAGAATATGCGCCTTTCATGGTTCTCGTTCTACGGGATAACCGACAGGGACTATCTCCTGAACCCGGAGGCGCGGTATAACCTTACGGATGACCTCTGGGCCGCCGTCGGCTTAATGGTTTTCGGCGGCAGGAGCGATACCACGCAGTTCGGGTCGCAGGATAAGAACGACAACGCGTATTTGCAGGCGCGCTATGAATTCTAAGGCGAAGGGCTTAACAAACCGTCATTTATGTGCTAACGTATCTCAAGCGTCTTTGGTTTGGAATCGCACCTGAAGGAGGTCTTGAGATATGAAGCGTTTCGTTAAAAGAAGTCTTGTGGCCGTGGTTCTCGTAGCGTCCACGGCAGTGTCAGCGGTCTCGTTTGCGACACCGCCGGAGACCGCTCCGGCAGCCGCGCCAAAGGCCGCTCCGGCGGCGCCGACTGGCGGCAACTATCTGCTGCTCAATGAGATGGTGCTCCTGAACAAGGCATACCGCGATATCATCTCGGCCGTGGTATTGGAAGATTCAAAGGGAGTAGTGGATGCCGTAGAAGGCTTTGAGACGTCGCAGGTCGTCCAGATGACGCGGGACGCGTTCAAGGCAGGCAAGATCAAGACGCCGAAGAATCCCGAGAGGATGAAGGAGTTCGAGGGCATGGACAGGGATTTTCATAATAATTTCGATAAGCTCCGCGATTATGCCAAGGCCGACAACAGGCCGAAGATACGTTACATCGCCAAGAAACTCCTTGATAACTGCATAAAGTGCCACGAGCAGTTCAGGAAGTAGTTTTATAATCTCACGCTCAGGGTAACAGACCGGTTTCTGCGTCATTGACAACGCCGCTTTTCATGGAGAAAGGCGGCGTTGTTGCATTGGCCGTCACCGGCGTATCAAGCCTCCCGCAATATCATGATTAATCTCTGAGGCGTGAAAGCCGGGCCTGCCCATGGAAGTTGTATTTCCCGTCTCCATGTGTTATTTTCTATTATTCAAATCTTTGGGTTCTTATAAGGACGGAAATGGACTACAAGGCTACTCTCAGACTGCCTCAAACCGATTTTCAGATGAAGGCAGACCTTCAGCAGAAGGAGCCGGATACGCTCAAGAGGTGGGCGGACGAGGGCCTCTACCGCAGGATTCTTGAAGCGGGCGCGGATAGGCCCAGGTTTATCCTCCACGACGGCCCGCCTTATGCCAACGGAAATATCCATATCGGCCATGCCCTAAATAAGATACTGAAGGACTTCGTGGTGAAGAGCCGCTTCATGTCCGGCTTTGCAACGGATTACGTGCCGGGCTGGGATTGCCACGGCCTGCCGATAGAGCTGCAGGTTGAAAAGGAGCTTGGCGGGAAGAAGTCCGGCCTGACCAAGGTCGAGATAAGGAAACGCTGCCGCGCATACGCGGAGCGGTTCGTCTCTATCCAGCGCGAGGATTTTAAACGCCTCGGCGTCTTTGGCGAATGGGATAACCCCTATCTTACGATGAACTTCGGGTACCAGGCCGCCATCATGCGCGAGCTTGGAAGGTTCGTTGAGAAAGGCATCGTGTATAAAGGCAAGAAACCCGTGCACTGGTGCTCGTCGTGCAGGACAGCTCTTGCAGAGGCCGAGGTCGAGTACGCGGACAAGACCTCGCCGTCGGTCTATGTGAAGTTTCCCGTGAAGACCGCAGAGATAGAAGAGTGCCTTGACGTGAAGCTTCCCGGGCTCAAGACGAGCGTTGTCATCTGGACGACCACGCCGTGGACGCTTCCGGCAAACCTTGCAATCGCGCTCCACGAGGAGTACGAATACGCGCTTGCGGCCGTCGGTGACGAGGCCTTTATCGTGGCAAAGGAGTTGCTCGACGGTCTGACGGAAAAATTCGGCTGGAAGGCAGCCGACGTCAAGGTATTCGGGACGTTTCGCTATAAGGACATCGAGGGCATAAAGGCGCGCCATCCGTTTATCGACCGCGAAAGCGCGGTCTTGCCGGGTGCGCACGTCACGCTTGAGGCCGGCACCGGCTGCGTCCATATCGCCCCGGGCCACGGTCAGGAGGACTACGAGCTCGGTCTGAAATACGGGCTCGACATATACAACCCGGTTGACGACTCCGGCAAGTTCACTGACGCGGTGCCTGAGTTCAAGGGCGAGTTCGTGTTCAAGGCGAACGCGGGCGTCATAGAGCTATTGAAGGCCAAAGGCGCGCTCCTTCTTAAGGAAGACATCCGTCATTCGTATCCGCACTGCTGGAGATGCAAGTCGCCCATCATATTCCGCGCCACCGAACAGTGGTTCGCCTCGATGGAGGCAACGGGCCTGCGTAAAGGCGCGCTTAATGCCATTGACAAGGAAATCAAGTGGATACCGGCATGGGGGCGCGACCGCATATACAACATGATAGCGAACAGGCCGGACTGGTGCCTCTCGCGCCAGCGCGTCTGGGGCGTGCCGATTCCGGCCGTCTGCTGCGCCGCGTGCGGGCACTCATTCCTTGACAAGGGTTTGATAGCGTCCCTTGCGTCCGTGTTCGAGGCCGAGGGCGCGGACGTCTGGTTTGAGCGCGAGCTGAAAGACCTCCTGCCCCCGGGCATAAAATGCCCGAAGTGCGGCAAGACGGAGTTCAATAAGGAAGAGAATATCCTCGACGTCTGGTTCGACTCAGGCGTGAGCTTCGCGGCCGTGCTTGAACAACGGGCCAACCTTAAATTCCCGGCTGACCTGTATCTTGAAGGGAGCGACCAGCACAGAGGCTGGTTTCATTCGTCCCTGTTGGCCTCAATCGGAAGCCGGGGTTGCCCGCCGTATAAGGCCGTGCTCACGCACGGTTTCGTCGTGGACGGAGAGGGCAGGAAGATGAGCAAGTCGCAGGGCAACGTCATAGCCCCGCAGCAGGTCATAGACAAATACGGGGCCGAGGTCCTGCGCCTGTGGGTGGCGGGCGAGGACTACCGTGAGGATGTCAGGATTTCCGAGGAGATTTTAAAACGCCTGTCCGAAGGCTACAGGCGGATACGCAATACCTTCAGGTATATACTGGGCAACCTTAACGGCTTTGACCCGGCCAGGGATGCCGTCGAGTTGGGCGATATGGACGAGCTCGACAGGCTGACCCTCCACCGTCTTGCGCGCCTGACCGAGCGCGTGCGCGCCGCTTACGACAACTACGAGTTCCATGTCATCTATCACGCGGTGCACAACTTCTGCGCCGTGGATTTGAGCGCGTTCTACCTCGATATCATCAAGGACAGGCTCTATACCTCGGCTGCAACGTCGAGGCGCAGGCGTGCCGCGCAAACGGCCATCTATCATGTACTCGACCACCTCGTGCGGCTTACCGCGCCGGTGCTCGTCTTTACCGCTGACGAGGCGTGGAGGTTCATGCCTGGCCGGGACCACGAGAGCGTGCATCTTGCCTCGCTTCCGGATGTCCGCAAGGACTGGCTCGACGACGGACTGGAGAAGAAGTGGGACGTCCTACTCAAGGTAAAGGTCGTGATATCGAAGTTTCTGGAGGAGGCGCGCCGGGATAAGCTCATCGGTCATTCCCTTGACGCCCGCGTGCGGCTCTCTTTCGCTGACGAGGGCGCGGTCAAGGAGCTTATCGACCAGTTGAGGCTGGATATCGGCCCGGGCGCGCTGTGCGAGCTGATAACCACTGAAGCCGGCGCGCTCGAAGAGATGCTCATCGTTTCGCAATTGAGCGTGGACGCAAAAGAGGCGGATGCGCCCCTTGTCTCCATATCAAAGGCCACGGGCGCCAAGTGCGAGCGCTGCTGGCACTACAGCGAGACCGTCGGCGTGAATGTTGACCATCCCGATGTCTGCAACAGGTGCGTGGAGGCATTGAGATAAGAAAGAACCTCCGGATACTTTTTGCCGTCGCAATCGCGGTCGCGGTAATCGACCAGATTACAAAGACCGTGGTCGCGACGAATCTCCGCCTTGCCGAGTCCGTTCCGGTGATTCCGGGGTTGCTTAACCTCGTCCATTACAGGAACACCGGCGCCGCATTCAGCATCCTTGCGTCAAGCGGGCAGTGGAAGACGGTCTTTCTTGCGGCGACGTCCGTCGTTGCGCTAATCATTATTTATATAGTCGCAAGACAGGCAAAGGGGCGCGGCCGGAGCGCGGCCCTTGGGCTTATCGCGGGCGGCGCCGTGGGCAATCTCATAGACAGGCTGAGATTCGGTTACGTCGTGGATTTTCTCGATTGTTACGTCGGCAGGTATCATTGGCCGGCTTTTAACGTCGCGGATTCGGCGATAACGGCGGGTGTTATTCTGGCATTTCTTGTCTTCTGCGTCAGGGCCGGTGATTCTTAGGGTTTTTTCATCGAAACCCTGCCCATCTCTGAGTTTATAAAATCCCCCGGCATGCCGCGTTCATCATACGCAATCCTAAAGCGAGAACCTCAAAGCTAACGCGTCCCGACGTTGAACTCACGTCTGTGTGAAGAGATATTCCGCCCTTGCCTGTGCCTCGGAGAAAGCTTGTCTGCGCCAAGTTAGCCCAAAGAATAAAGACTACAGGCATGGAGAATGGGGCGTGATTAGCGGCCGGGCGATGCGGTTATTTTGCGGGAAAGAGCAAGTTGTTGACGCGAAAGATTATTTGCTCCGGGGTGGAGTCTTTTGACATGAAGCCCGATGCGCCGAGCTCGCGAAGGTCATTGACTATCGCCGTCGCTTCGTAGGCCCCGGTGGCGACGAGCACCGGAAACCTGCCGGCGTAGCCGTTCGCCTTGAGCCATTTAAGGACGCCGAAACCGTCCATCTCAGGCATCTGCAGGTCAAGGATGAGGAGGTCTATCGCGTCATGGCCGGCTCGGATGCCCTCGATAAGTTTCAAGCCGTCCTTTGCAAACGTCACCTTGTGTCCGGCCTCAACGAGGATATCCGAGAGCTTCGTCCTGAAAAAGACGCTGTCATCCGCGATAATGACGTTTTTTGAATCCTGTGTAACCATTGGCCCCTCATCGAGGTCGACTGGGAAGGGAATAAGCTAACCCATTCCACCGGACTTATATTCTATGCCAAAAGCGGGAAGAGCCGGCGAAAAAAACCTGATAACGTCCATCTGAATCAAAAGGTCTTTGCGTCTTCCTATTATATCGGCGCGGTTCAGATATTCTTGAATGCAAGCCGGTCTATTTCCGAGCTGACGAACTGCTTGAGCGCGGCGCGTTCGTCGTCCGTCATTCCCGTGAACATAAGGCCGTATCCTCCGAAGAGCGTCTTGTGCGCGACGTCGTTCGTGGACCATTTGACGATGGCCTTCAGGTCGAAGACCCTGTCCACCCCCGGCAGTGAAAACTTCAAGTGCGGCATCGCGCCGATGAGAAGCTGCGCGTTGGTGTGAAGGAACGTGCCGCCCTCGCTTATGTTGAGGATAAAGCCGGTCTGTTTTTTGTCCTCGCCGAGGGTGAAGTCCACCGGCAGCGAGATAGGCACCCGCTCCGCAGGGGCGCGCTGCGCGGATTTTTCCGGGAAGAGTATCCTGTTGACGCGGAAGATTATCTGCTCCGGCGTAAAACCCTTTGTCATGAGCCCTGTTGCGCCGAGTTCGCGCAGGTTGTCGACGACGTGGGCCGCCTCGTAGACCGAGGTCACGACGAGCACCGGAAACTTGCCGGCGTAGCCGTTTTCCTTGAGCCATTTGAGGACGCCGAAGCCGTCTATCTCCGGCATCTGCAGGTCGAGGATGAGGAGGTCTATCTTGTCGTGGTCTATCTGTATCTCGCGTAGGAGTTCGTTGCCGTCCCTGGCAAACCGGACCTTGTGCCCGGCCTCGACGAGTATGTCCGAGAGCTTTGTCCTGAAGAAGATGCTGTCGTCAGCGATATAAATATTTTTTGAATCCTTCGTTATCATGGCCCTCCCCGCCTGCGGCCGGCGGTTTGTCGAAATTGGCAGGCTGCTGTTTGGCGGTTCGCCAAAGGCGAACCTTTAAATGGAAACTACCTTACCAACAAGAGCGTAGCTCTTCAAAAGCTCCATCTGCGGCGTTGTCCGACCCACGCCACCTGGCGTGGGTGCCCCGGCTCGTCACTGCGGCGCACAACAATCTTCCCGTTGCAATGCCAGCCTTCGGCTGGCGGCAACGGGAGCCCAGCCGCATTCCTCACTCCTCGACGCCTTGGGGAACCCACGCGAGAAGCGTGGGTCTATGGCCGGGTTCCCATTGCGTCTTTATTATTGCAATGGGAAGATTGCAGACTTCGTCTGCTGGTAATGAATTTGTTCTTTTATATTGCTCGCCTTTGGCGAGCGGCCAGAGAGCAGCCTGAATAAATTTTGAGTATTGCAGACTTCGTCTGCTGGTAATGAATTGTTCTTTTGTATTGCTTGCCATTGGCAAGCGGCCAGACTGCAACCTGTTGGAAAAACCGAACCTTCAATATTTTAAGTATAGCCTGAAATCAGCGGGGGTCAACGAAAAAAGGTTGCGGGCGTCGGGGGCGAGGGGACGTGAGGCGTAAACGGATATTGGGGTCTGTGCGGTCTGTTAACCGGCCTTTGCGCGCGCCCGCATGATGCTCGAGGCGACCGCGAGGTCTTCAGGGGTGGTTATCTTGATGTTTTCGTATGAGCCGCAGACAATGCGAACCTTTGCGCCGGTGCGCTCCACCAGAGCGGATTCGTCGGTGCACAGGACGCCGTCTTCCTGCGCGAGCCTGTAGGCCTCGACGATGATATCGCGTTTGAACGCCTGCGGGGTCTGCACGGCCCTGAGCGCCTCGCGCTCTATCGTGGCCTTGACGTAGCCGCTGAGGGACTCTTTGATGGTATCCTTCACCGGTATGGCGCAGATGGCCGCGCCGCAGCTTTTGGTGGCGCGCAGGGTCTCTTCGATGATGGTCTCGGTTACGAGCGGGCGCGCGCCGTCATGCACCATTATGACCGCCGGATCGAACGGCAAAGCGGCCTTTATGCCGTTCGATACCGAGTGCTGACGCTCGCTTCCGCCTATAACGATTGCGACTACTTTGGTGAAACCGTATTTTTTGACGATAGATTTTTGGCAGTAGTCCACATCACTGCGCGGCACCACTATGATTATCGCGTTTATGTTGGCGCACGACTCGAAAGGGGCGAGGGTGTGAGCGAGGACGGGCTTGCCGAGGAGCTTGAGGTAGTTCTTCTTCTTGTGCCCCATGCGGCTGCCCATGCCCGCAGCCGGTATTATTGCGATAGTCCTGGCTTTGCTGACCGGAGCGGCGTTTTTAATCGGTTCCGTACTCATATATGTTATATCGGAGTATAGTCTGAAAAGCTTTAGCGGGCAATAGGAAAATGGACTGGCCGGGTCATTGCTGGTAGGCCGTCCTTTTTATATCGTCTTTGAGCTTTGAAAATATCATGCGGCCTCCGGCGGTCTGCAGGACGCTCGTTATGGAGACCGCCACGGCCTTGCCGAGAAACTCCCTGGCATTGTCTATGACGACCATGGTGCCGTCGTCAAGGTAGCCCACGCCCTGCCCCTGTTCCTTACCCTCTTTAAGGACGATGATGTTCATCACTTCGCCGGGCATGGCCACGGGTCTTAAGGCCGTGGCAAGCCTGTTGATATTGAGGACGCAGACGCCCTGGAGTTCGGCTATCTTCACGAGGTTTGAGTCGTTGGTAAGCACCTTGGCCCCGAGCGCCTTGCCGAGCGCCACGAGCTTCGCGTCGACTTCCTTGATTTCCGGAAAGTCCCGGTCGGTTATTGCGACCTTGATATGGGGGTTTTTCTGGAGTTGAGCGAGGACGTCGAGGCCGCGTTTGCCCCGGCTCCTCTTGAGCGAATCCGGTGAATCGGCAATGTACTGGAGTTCCTGCAGAACGAATTGGGGGACGGTGATAACGCCGTCGATGAAGCCCGTCTCGCAGATATCGGCTATTCGGCCGTCGATTATGACGCTTGTGTCGATTACTATCGCAGGCTTGGTTGCCGAAGGTTCGGGCGGTGGAACGGCCTCTGGCGCGCCAGTTGCTCTGGAAAGGCCTGTGATAAGCCGTGAGGCGTCGAATTCCTCGCCTTTTTTCATGCCTATGGTGAGACCGAGATACCCGATAACCGAGTTTGCCAGCAGATAGACGGCCAGCTCAAGGTAAGAGTCTCTGGCAATGAGGTGCGTGATGGGGTAGGCTATGAGGTTGCCGGCCACAAGCCCGGTTATAAGACCGGCGGCCCCGCCGACTACGATGCGCAACGGGGCCTTTTTGATGCGTTTTTCGAATATCAGCGCGGCAATTGCGATAAGCACGCCGCTTATAAGTCCGATGTAGGAGAGGTGCGCCCCAGTTATCGGCAGTACTATGAAATACCCGCTGGCTGCGGCGAATATTATCAGCAATGACCGCATCAGGAAGAACATTCGCTACACCCCTTCACAGGCATACCGCAGGCACATCTGTCTCATCCAGCCCGCGCCCCGCCCATTCGTCTTAAACCCTCTTTTCAAGGAAGAGGCGTCGATGGATGACGTCGGTCCGTCATAAGCGGCGCCTCGAACGGGGCACAGCCGCTTTTGAAGAAAGCAATACGCCGTCACCCTGGTCGATGACCGTCACGTTCAAGAAGACTGCCGCGGAGTTAATCCCACCGGCCGGAAGGACGTATTGCAAAAAAACAGCCGGTTACTCGCCTGACAGGCCTTTTCGCCGCTGCGCAAGATGCGGATGCGATACGGCCGCATCAGGCCCTGTGTCCTTTATACCCGCAATGGTACCGGGCGTCAGGCGGATTACCGCGGCAAGGTCAGTCCTGCATTATCCTGATGAGCTCTTCTTCGATCTTCTCTTCTTTTGAATTTTTAGCTATGGAGATTTCTTTTACAAGGAGACCTTTGGCGGTATCGAGCATGCGGCGTTCGCCGAAAGAGAGCTCCTTGTCGAATTTCAGAAGGTAGAGGTCGCGCATGACGCGGGCAATCTCCATCACGCAACCGCTCTTAATCTTGTCGGTATAGTCGCGGTAGCGCCTGTTCCATGTCTGGTTGTCAAGGATGGTGTCGTTTCTGTTTTTAAGCACGGCGTATATCTTCGGCACCATGCTGCGTTTTACAATTTTACGGAGCCCGACGGTTGCGGCGGAATCGATGGGGACCATGATGGTGGCTTCCGTGTCGAGTATCTTGAGCATGTAAAAGCTCTTATTCTGGCCTGAGATCTCGCGGCATTCTACCCCCATTATCTGGCCTACGCCGTGCGCCGGATAGACGGCAAGCTCGCCTTCTTTAAAAGATTCGACAGAGACCTTTGACATGGGGTTCCTTTAACAACATAAGAACGACGTTGGCGGAAATGGGATGCGTGACTACAGGTGTTTACTATACCATAAAGGCGGGCTAAAGTCAAACCAGGCTGGTAAAGATTTGTGAACTGGGAAAGGTCCAAAAGTCTATGATATCGGCAGTCCTTTGCCTCTTGCAGGTATGGTCAGGGCAGGGCGCGTGTGCCTGTGCCCGTTATCTGAAAAGGTTCAGGCGGCAAGACCGGGTTTATCTCAACGTTTGAATACCGGATGATAAGCTCTTCGATGCCCTTGGCCAGCCTGATATCGAACGGCAGGGTCACGCCGCCGGCATCTCTGAAGTCGGTAAGCGTAATCTCAAAAGGCAGGCCGTCGGTGCCGGTCACTCCAAGTCTTGTCACGTGGCCCTTGGAGTCTTTTGAGACGGCCGCCCCCTCCGCTGCCACGGATTCGGACGCGCCGGTGAGGACGGAGACGAGTTCCTGAGGCCTGAACGGATACGGCATGAGCGGGTCGTCCCAGCGCATGGTCTCTTCAGTGCCGTTGGAAAAGACGTAAAACGACTCGCCGTCGCTTATGAGAAGCGCCATGGTCTGGCCGAACGGACCTGAGACCTCTATCCTGAAAGAGGCAGGGCGTTGGGCGGTTATCTTTGCGCGCCCCGACATGGAGATGCCCCTTTTTACGATAACCACGCCGGAGGCGCGTATCGATTCGACTGCCTTGACAACTGGCGTCTCTATGCCGTGGCCGGGGGCCTTTTCAGGCGCCGGCGTGATGCCCGCGCATCCCGCCAGAAGGACGAGGCACAGACCGAGCGGCGCGAGCATCCTTGAAGGGCAGCGGTATCCCATTATGAGGCCGGATATCATTTCCTGCCTTTGGTCTTGCCGGAAGAGGTCTGTTTTTTCAGGGCCTCGATCTTTTCGACGAGACCCGGGTTTTCAGGCGCCAGTAATATCGATTGCTCGTAGGCCTTCAAGGCCTCTTTCTTTTTTTTGACCTTTATGTATGCGTCCCCGAGGTGTTCGCTTACCACCGCGTCCGTTGGCATGAGTTTGTATGCGCGCTCAAGCTCTGCGACCGCCTGCTTGTATCTGCCTTTCTTGTAATAGAGCCAGCCCATGCTGTCTATGATGTAAGCCGCGTCCGGCTTTTCCGCAAGCGCCCTCTTAATCAGGGCCTCGGCCTCGTCAAGGTTGACGCCCTTGTCCGCGTAGGTGTAGCCTATAAAGTTGAGCGCGCCGGCGTGTTTCGGGTCGAGTTCAACGACCCTGCGCATGGCCGACAGGGCCTTGTCGGTTTCTTTGGCCTCGTCGTAGAAGAGCGCCATCGTGAACGTAAGCTCGGCGTCGGTGGGTTCGGCAAGAACCGCTTTCTCTATGGCGTCTATGGCCTCCGGCATGCGGCTGGCATTTCTGTATACGGTGGCCAGCAGGCGAAAGAGCTCTGAGTTGTTCGGTTTCGCCTTCAGGGCGTCGAGTATCTCGCGGATGGTATCGTCAAGCCTGCCCTGCCTCTCATATACGTAGGCGAGATGGATCTTTGCGTCAATAAAGGAGGCGTCGTCAACGGGTATCAGGCCGAACTCGCGCGTTGCGGCCTCGTAATCGCCCTTCTCCTCGTAGGCCGCGCCCAGATAGTAGCGTATCCTGTGGACGTCGGGGTTGAGGGTCAATATCTCCTTGAACTGCGTTATGGCCGCGTCATAGTCCCTTTGCTCGAAGTATATAAGCCCGATGCGCACGGAGGCGTCAAAGCGCGTCTCGTCATAGGTGGAGAGGTCCCGGTAGACCTTGAGCGCGTCGTCGAGCCTGTTCGACTGTATGTAGGCGGCCCCGAGGCGCGATTTAAGCGAGACGTCGTCAGGCGCGGCTTCTATGCCCTTAAGGTAGGTCGCGATGGCCTTATCCTGGCGTTTGGTAAGCTCGTAGACGAGGCCGAGCTCGTAGTACGCCGTGCTGAAGTGCGGGCTTGTCTCAATGGTCTTGATGTAGTACTCTTCCGCCTTGTCATAGTTCGCCCTGTCAAGCTCCATCTTGGCTATGTAGTAGAGTGCCATGACCGAGTCGGGCTTTGCAACAAGGAGCCTGTTGAGCACCGCGATTCCCTTGTCAAACTCCTTGAGTCTGCCGTAGAGGGAGCCGAGCATGAGGTAGTTGCGGATGTTATTGGGGTCGAGCTCTATGGCGCGATTATACTGCTCGATGGCCGCGGCGTCGTCCCTGAGGGTGAGATAGAGTTCGGCAAGGGAAGAGTATGCCTCGGCCAGTTTCGGGTCAAGTTCGACGGCGCGCTTGAGGTATTTCTTCGCGTTGTCGGTCTCGCCGACCCTGAGATAGAGGCTGCCGAGGTCAGCGTTGAGGTATGCCGAGTCAGGGTCGTTGCCCAGGGCCTTTTTGTAGAGTTCGATTGCGCCTCTGGCGTCTCCGGCCCCTTTAAGCACCTGCGCGGCGGTATAATAGTAATATGCGTTGGATTCTTTTGCCCCGGCCCCGGCATAAGCCGGGGTGAATAAAAAAGCTGCCGCGACGAATAGCGCGGCAAAAAGGCGGCCATAACCCGTTAAACCAGATGGATATTTCGTCACATTACCTCCGCTTGCGAACCGTTTACACCAAATTTATCCTAACATCTTTCGCTCATAGGGTCAAACGGTCGTTTTTTTTGATTAAAGGCCGGCCTTGACATTGCCTGCGCTTGTCCCTATATTATTTTCACGCAAGGGACTGTAGACGGCGCAGGTGTCTGTCCCGGACAGTGCCCGGCATGGCCGGGCCGTTCCGCTATAGTATGGATTAATAACGATAAGGAGACGAAAGATGGGAAAGATTATAGGTATTGACCTCGGCACCACCAACTCGGTCGTTGCGGTGATGGAGGGCGGGGAGCCGAAGGTTATCGTAAATGAGGAGGGGAGCAGGATAACCCCGTCTGTCGTCGCCTTTACAAAGGAAAAGGAGATACTCGTCGGCCAGGTAGCCAAGCGTCAGGCCGTTACGAACCCGGAAAACACCGTCTTTTCCATAAAGAGGTTCATGGGCCGCGCTTATAACGAGGTAAACGAAGAGATGAAGATGGTCCCGTATCAGGTCAAGAAGGACGACCAGGGGCGCGCGGCCGTGCATTCCGCCAACATGGGCAAGGACTTTCATCCGCCGGAGATCTCCGCCCTAATCCTGCAGAAGCTTAAACGCTCGGCCGAGGCCTACCTTGGCGAGCCTGTTACCGAGGCCGTCATAACCGTCCCGGCATATTTCAACGACGCCCAGCGTCAGGCCACGAAAGACGCGGGAAAGATAGCCGGACTCGACGTCAAGAGGATTATAAACGAGCCCACGGCCTCGGCCCTTGCATACGGGCTTGAGAGGAAAAAGGACGAGGTCGTGGTCGTATACGACTTCGGCGGCGGCACCTTTGACGTATCGATACTGGAAGTCGGCGAGGGCGTCTTCGAGGTCAAATCCACAAACGGAGACACCCACCTTGGCGGAGACAACTTCGACCAGCGCATCATCGACTGGCTCGTGGCCGAGTTTAAGAAGGACCAGGGCGTAGACCTTTCCAAAGACAGGATGGCCCTGCAAAGGCTCAGAGAGGCGGCTGAAAAGGCCAAGATCGAGCTCTCGTCCACCATGGAGACCGAGATAAACCTGCCGTTCATCACGGCGGACGCCACCGGCCCCAAGCACATGGTCATGCGTCTTTCGCGCGCAAAGCTCGAGCAGCTTGTAGACGAACTCATCGAGCGCAGCCGCAGGCCCTGCGAGCAGGCGCTTAAGGACGCGGGCATGAGCGCTTCGCAGATTCAGGAGGTCGTGCTCGTCGGCGGCATGACGCGCATGCCCGCCATACAGGCCTTTGTCAAACAGATATTCGCCAGGGAGCCGCACAAGGGCGTCAACCCGGACGAGGTCGTGGCCATAGGCGCGGCCATACAGGGCGGCGTGCTCGGCGGCGAGGTGAAAGACGTCGTCCTGCTCGACGTGACGCCTCTTTCGCTCGGCGTGGAGACGCTCGGCGGCATCATGACCACGCTCATACAGCGCAACACCACCATACCGGCGAAGAAGAAGGAGACGTTCACGACCGCGGCCGACAACCAGACCCAGGTCGAGATACACGTCCTGCAGGGCGAGCGGCCCATGGCGCACGACAACAGGACGCTCGGCAAGTTCCATCTGCTGGGGATACCGTCCGCGCCAAGGGGCGTGCCGCAGGTCGAGGTCGCCTTCGACATAGACGCAAACGGCATACTGAACGTCTCGGCCAAGGACCTTGCCACGAACAAGGAGCAGAAGATTACGATTACCGCCTCGAGCGGCCTTGAAAAGAACGAGGTCGAAAAGATGGTGAAAGAGGCCGAGGGGCACGCCGAAGAGGACAAGAAGAGGAAAGAGACCATCGAGACCCGTAACCAGCTCGACACCATCGTCTACTCCACGGACAAGCTCATAAGGGAGAATAAGGAGAAGCTGACCGAGGCCGATATAAAAGAGGCTGAGGAGGCCATAGCCGAGGCAAGAAAGGCCCTTGAGCAGAACGAGCCCGGGCCGCTGAAGGAGTCGATGACCAAGGTGACGGCCGTCTCCCATAAGATAGCCGAGGCCATGTACAAGCACACGTCCAGCCAGCAGGCCGCCGCCCCGCCGCCGACGGAAGAAGGCGCCCCGAAGAAGGATGATGTAGTGGATGCGGAAGTGGTGGACGAGAAGAAGTAGGTCGGTGTTGATTACGGCGTCAGGGGCCTGCCCCTGACGCCGTTTTAGTATTAACCCCCTCTTTTTAAAGAGGGGGCAGGGAGAGTTATGAAATTCCTGCATAACGATCCGAAGCTCAAGAAAAAGAGGCGGGAACTCAGACGGAATCAGACAGATGCCGAAAAAGCGCTTTGGGCAAGATTACGGAACAAACAATTTTATGATGTGAAGTTCTTCCGGCAGTACAGCATGGGGCCTTATATCCTGGATTTTTATTCCCCATTGTTAAAAACCGCAATAGAGCTTGATGGCGGACAGCACTCTGAAGAAGAACAATGCAGACACGACACGTTACGTACAAACTATCTGCAAACGCAGGGGATTACGGTCCTGCGATTCTGGAATAACGACGTGATTGCGAATATGCAAGGCGTTCTGGATGAGATGTGCGCAAAGTTTAACCCCTCCCGGCCTCCCCTTTAAAAAGGGGAGGAGTAAAGACTGAACCCCCTCTTTAAAAAAGAGGGGGAGGGGGAGTTAAATTTTGGCGTGGTAACGTCAAGAATTTTGTGTCAGTGAGAAAAGGGTAGCGGTTCCTTGTTTCTTGTTTTCGTAAGTAAATACCGCGAATAGTATTCTTTCGATGCTGGTTTTGTCGCTGAAGACTCCCATAGGTCTGGTTCGTCGTC
>JACRNO010000012.1 GCA_016234855.1 Deltaproteobacteria bacterium
CATCGAGGCCATACGCGAGCGCGTGCAGGCGCGCTATCCCGAACCGGTCGGCTACGTCATAAACCGCACGCGCCTTAAGACAGTGGACCAGATAGTAGGCTCCGTGGTCAGCAGGCAGGAGGGCGGGACGCATCCCGTGACCGCGTTCATCGGCACTTATTCCATGCACCCGGTCTGGGGCCTGCCCATACTCTTTGCCACGTTATTCATCATGTACGAGTTCGTGGGCAAGCTCGGGGCCGGGATAAGCGTCGATTTTCTGCAAAAGGTCGTCTTCGGGCAGATAGTCAACCCCTGGGCCGCGAGGATGGTGGGCTACGTATTCCCCTCCGGGTTCGTATACGACCTTATCGTGGGCCAGTACGGGATTATCACGATGGCCTTCACCTACGCCATTGCCATCGTCCTGCCGATAGTCAGCTTCTTCTTCATCTTCTTCAGCATACTTGAGGATTCAGGTTACCTGCCCAGGCTTGCCGTCATGGTCGACAGGGTCTTCAAGCTCATGGGGCTTAACGGCAAGGCCGTCCTGCCGATGGTGCTCGGGCTGGGCTGCGACACCATGGCCACGATGACGACGCGGATACTGGAGACGAAGAAGGAGAGGGTGATAGTGACGCTCTTACTTGCCCTCGGCGTGCCTTGCTCGGCCCAGCTCGGCGTGATACTCGGCATGCTCGGCGCGGTCTCGTTTGCGGCGGCGCTCCTGTGGACGGGCGTTGTGATAGGCGTGATATTTCTGGTGGGCTTCCTTGCCTCGCGCCTTTTGCCGGGCGAGTCGTCGGATTTTATCCTTGAGATACCGCCCATGAGGGTGCCGCAGGCGTCCAATATCGCCCTCAAGACGGTCGTGCGCGTGCAGTGGTATCTCAAGGAGGCCGTTCCTCTCTTCATCATCGGCACGCTTACCCTCTTTGCGCTCGACAAGAGCCATGTCCTTACGTGGCTTGAATGGGCCGCTTCCCCCGTTGTAAAGGGTTTCCTCGGTCTGCCTGTGGAGGCGACGCAGACGTTTATCATCGGTTTTCTCAGGAGGGACTACGGCGCGGCCGGGCTTCTGGCCCTGCAGAAGAAGGGGATGCTCGACCCGATACAGGTGGTGGTCAGCCTCGTCACCATCACGCTATTCATACCGTGCATCGCAAACCTCTTCATGATTGTAAAGGAGAGGGGGCTTGCCGCCGCCGTCTGGATGTCCCTCTTTATCTTCCCGTTCGCGGTAATCGTAGGCGGGATATTGAATCTGATATTGCGGCTGATACAGATACCCCTGTAAAGGTTATCGGTTATCAGTTATCGGTTGTCGGATAACCGATAACTGATAACTCCCTGCGACCTACGCCACTTGGCGCGGGTACCCCGCCTCTTTAAAAAGAGGGGCGGTGTGCTGTAACCGATAACTGATAACCGTCCTGGAGGCGTTATGCAAGGCAACAAGGCAGTTGAAGAGGTGCTTGAGTTCATCTGGTCGCAGCGCGAGGATGGCAAGAACTCGGTAAAGGAGCTATTCAGCATCAAGGAGGTTGCCGAGGCCGAGGCTGACACCGGCACGCTTGAGCGCATGCGTAATGACGGGCTTGTAATGATAGACGGGGACTGCGTCACACTCACTCCATCCGGCGAGAGCCTTGCCAGGGCCGCCATCAGGCGGCACAGGCTCGCTGAAAGGCTTTTGACGGAGGTACTTGCCATGAGCGAGGATACGGTGGAGGAGAACGCCTGCAGCTTCGAGCATACGCTCTCGCCGGGGGTGACCGAGTCCATCTGCACGCTCCTCGGCCACCCACCGACCTGCCCGCACGGCCACCCCATACCGAGGGGCGAGTGCTGCGCAAGGGTCAAAGACGACCTGCGCCCCATCGTCGTGCCGATAGACGAGCTTGCCGTGGGCACGAACGCCCGGATAATATTCATCGCATCCAAATCGCACGCAAGGCTCGACAGGCTCGGCACGCTCGGCATAGTGCCGGGTTCGATCGTTCGCGTCCATCAGAAGCGCCCGGCCTTTGTCATAGAGATAGGCGAGACGACCCTTGCCCTTGACCCGGCTATCGTCAAGGATATCTTTGTCAGGCGGGTGGGGTAGGTTGTGTGGGTTGTGTCCGGGCAGGGAACCTGCAGTCTCAAGTCCGGAGACGACGTTATGTCCTAACGGCAGATGGACTGCCGCATTGTAAAAATCAATCGGACGATTGGGCTTCCTTATACAATAGGAGATGCTATGAAATGGATGAAAGACGGATGCATCCTTACGGACGAGAAGGAATTCGTGGATTTAGACGCCGTTCACGCCATGTTAAGCCGCACATACTGGGCTAAAGGCCGTCCGAAGGAGACAGTAAAGGCGACCATCGAAGCCTCGCTTTGCTTCACCTTGTTGCGGGAGGGAAGGCAGATAGGTTTCACAAGAGTCTTATCGGATTTCGCCGTCTATGCGATATTGTTGGACGTGGTTGTCATGGGGGATGCCCGCGGACAGGGCCTTGGGAAATGGATGGTTAAATCCGTGATGGAACATCCTGCAATTGCAAGCTTGAATAAGATGCTTTGGACGCGGGATGGGGATGATTTCTACAGTCAAGCCGGGTTCAGCGAAAGGAAAGATCTTAAATTAATGGCATGCGGCTCCAGTGGCGTTCAAGTCCTTCCTTGACAACGGCGCGTTTCTCGACTAAACTGAGGCCATATGTAAGTTGTCAGAGCTGGGTTGCTGGTCATGTCTTGATGCAGTTGCATACAAGCCCTGCAAGCTTATATAATATCAAGCAAGGAGGGTTGTGCAGATGCCGTCAGGAAAGGTAAAGTGGTTTAACGAGTCAAAGGGGATAGGCTTCATCGAGCAGGATTCGGGCGAGGACGTATTCGTCCATTATTCAGCCATCACGGGCGGCGGTTTCAAGACCTTGAAGGAAGGGCAGAGGGTTAATTTCGACATAACCACCGGCCCGAAGGGGCTTAAGGCCGAAAACGTCGTGCCTGCAGCAGAGTAACCTTTAAGCACGCAATACGTCTCGAAAAAGCCCTCATCAAAACAGATGAGGGCTTTTTTATTATTCCGTCATCAAGCAGCGGTTCCATAACCGATAACTCCCCCTGCCCCCTCTTTAAAAAGAGGGGGGTGCGTTGTAATTGATAACTGATAATTGTTTTGGAGGCGCTATGGAAGAGAGGATGATAATGGACGTCGTACCAGGGCTTGAGGGCATACCAGCCGCCGAGTCGGCCATAAGCTTCATCGACGGCGAGGCCGGGATACTCGAATACAGGGGCGTCTCGGTAGAGGCCCTTGCGGAGAAGAGTAATTTTCTGGAGACCGCGTACCTGCTCATCTTTGGCGAGCTTCCGACGCGTCTTGAGTATGACAGGTTCCGGGCCGACGTGACGAACCACACGCGCCTCAAGTTCAAGATATTGAGGATGATGGAGTGGCTGCCGGAAGGCGGCCATCCCATGCACTACCTCCAGGCCGTGACCTCGGCCATGGGCATGTATTATCCGGCCAGGGACACCCTCGACCCGCAGGTGCGCTACCTCTCGTGTGTAAGGCTCATAGCGAAGCTGCCTACCATCGTCGCGGCCTGTCACAGGCTCAAGCACGGAGACGCGCCAATACAGCCGCGTAACGACCTCTCATTCGCCGCGAACTTCTACTATATGCTCTTCGAGCGCGAGCCTTCGCCCCTCGTCGAGAAGATACTGGACGTCATGCTCATACTCCACGCAGACCATACCATGAACGCGTCCACCTTCAGCGCCCGCGTCGTCGGCTCGACGCTCGCCGACCCCTACACCATCGTCTCTTCGGCCATAGGCACGCTCTCCGGCCCGCTCCACGGCGGGGCGAACGAGGAGGTCGTGCACATGCTCGCCGAGATAGGCTCGAAAGAGAACGTCAGGCCATATCTCGAAGGCAAGCTCGGCCGCAAGGAAAAGATCATGGGGATTGGACACCGGGTCTACAAGACACGCGACCCGCGCGGCGTGGTATTGAAGGAATTCATAAAACAGCTCCTCGCGCATCAGGACGTCGAGCGCAAAACCCTTGAGATATCCGAGGAGATAGAGGCCTTTGTGGCTGAAAGACTTGGGCCGAAGGGGCTGCATCCGAACGTGGACTTTCATTCCGGCATAGTCTTCAAGGGCATCGGCATACCCACCGACCTCTTTACGCCGATATTCGCCATGGGCCGCGTGGCCGGATGGCTGGCCCACTGGATGGAGCAACTCAGGACGAACCGCATCTACAGGCCCACGCAGAAGTATAACGGCAAGCGCGGCGTAGTTTATACGCCTATTGAAGAGAGGGGATAGATTGAGACCAATGACAAAACCTGGTTTTTGTCATTCTGAGGAGCGCTTTTGGCGCCAAAGACACAACGATAGCGCACAAGCGACGAAGCAATCTCGTAACTTGCTGAATTGCCGAGTGACAAGATTCTTCGCTACGCTCAGAATGACCCTCTTCGGAGGCTTTTTCAGGGGTCTCAGATCATTGAAGACCGGACGTCCGGCGCGGCTATGGCTGCTTGCGGCGCTGATGCTTCTGACAAGCGGGTGCGCAAGCATGAAGGTCGTCCGCGTCATGGACGACACCGAGGTCGCGCCGGCCAGGCTTGCAGAGTGGCTGCGCCCGTCGCGGCTGATTCTTGTCGGCGAGGCGCATGACGAGATGCGCGACCACGAGATGCAACTGGCCGTCATCAGACTCCTGCACGCGGCAGGACGGGATATCGCAATCGGCATGGAGATGTTCAACGCCGAGGACCAGGCCGCGCTTGACCGCTGGGCCGCGGGCACAATGACCGAGGCCGAGCTTTTCGCGGTCTACAACCGCAACTGGAAGGTGCCGTGGCGCAACTACCGCGAGATACTTCTGTATGCGAGGGTAAACGGGATACCAGTCGTCGGCATGAACATCAACCGCGAGGTCGTCCATCAGGTATTCAAATCCGGCTTCGGTTCCCTGACGCCCGAGCAGCGTAAGATGCTGCCCGGGGCCAGGTGCGACGTCAGCCCGGCCTACGAGGCGTTTATACGCAAGACCGTCGGCGACCATGAGATAAAGGACGCCGCCTTTATAAACTTCTGCGAGGCGCAGATGGTCTGGGATGTCTTCATGGCGGCCACGGCCACAACCTATCTTGATGCCCATCCGGGCCGGGCCATGGTGGCGCTTGCCGGAAGCGGGCACGTATTGAAGTACGCCATGCCGGAGCAGGTAAGGCGGCTTTCGAATATCCCGTATGCCGTCATCCTGCCGCAGGCGCACGGCTGGTTCGAGCACGATAAGATAGGAGCGCTCGAGGCTGACTACATGTTGGTTGACAGGTACGAGTTCCTGAGAATAGACGGCGAGTGAACCCGCAGTGCCGGTCTATTCCCGCACCAGCGCCCCGGCAGGTATCCGGTCCGGCTCGATGCTGTGGCACCTGCTGCATCCTGCGAGCTTGAATGCAGTCTTGCCGTGGCAGGTCCCGCAGAACCTGCCGGATGCTATGGCGTCCATGCTCACAGGGCTGCCTCCGGCGGCCTTCTCGAATATCTCCTGGTGACAACTCTCGCAACGTATCTGAGCCGTATGGTGGGCGTGGTCGAATGCGACCTGCTTGACGCCGGGTACCGTGGGCTTGAAGACGATGACGGTCTGCCGGGTCTCGTCCGCGCCTTCACCATCGAGTTTCTTAATCGGCTTCCAGACCTCGTCTTCACGCAGGGCCTCCCAATCGATATCTCCAAACCTGTCCAGAGGCAGGACGCCTTTTTCAAGCCTTGACTGGTACCAGCCTGAGCCGAGCCTTTTCGCGGTCTCTTTTATCTCGTCAAGGCCGATGTTCGTCGTATCGGTCATCCGCTCGGACCCGGGAAGACCGGCAACGTGGCATTTTGCGCAATCCTTGTCTGATGCGAAGCTCAGCTCGCCGTTATGGCACCTTCCGCAGAATTCACCCCTTGCAATGGCTTCATGCGTTATTGTCCCGGCAGTGCGCCGCATCTTGAAGACTCCGTCGTGACAGGCCTTGCAGTCATAGTAAAAACCGTGGCGCCAGTGGGGGAATATGACAGGGGCAAGGCCCGCTGCCGCCTGCGCCGCTTCCCCGGAGGCCATAACGATGTTGCCGGAGAGTTTTTCATAGGCAAGCCATCTGTCGGCCATCCGTTGCCGTTGTACATGCTCAGTAATTAGGTAACTCTTTTGGTAGAATGAAGCAAGCCAAAGGAGGTATTCATGCAGTATTCGTATCAGGTTATTGTAAAGCGTTGGCTTCCGATACTCAGAGAATACGAGCGCACAAAGAGCAAG
>JACRNO010000031.1 GCA_016234855.1 Deltaproteobacteria bacterium
GCGCCTTCAATAGACGCATTCAGACAGGCTTATGCATCCGAGGCAGGGAAAAGGGCGCTTGTTGAAAAGGTGACGCTCCTGCATTGCACGACCGAATATCCGGCACCGTTCAACGATGTGAACCTCAGGGCAATGGCAACGCTCCGCTCGGCCTTTGGCCTGCCGGTGGGCCTTTCAGCCCACACGCAAGGATACTCGGTTGCGCTTGGAGCCGTAGCCCTTGGAGCAAGCGTGATAGAAAAGCATTTTACATTGGATAAGACCTTGCCCGGGCCAGATCACAAGGCCTCTCTTGAGCCGGGTGAATTGAAAGAGATGGTGGCCGCGATAAGACAGGTCGAGGCCGCGCTCGGCGCGCCTGAGAAGGCCCCGGCCTTGTCTGAGATACGCAACATGACCGTTGCCCGCAGGTCTCTCGTGGCGGCCTGCGCTATAAAAAAGGGCGCGGCGTTTACCGTCGGGAACCTCGCTGTCAAGAGGCCGGGCACGGGCCTTTCTCCGTTTCTTTACTGGGAGATGCTGGGGAGCGCGGCAAAGAGGGATTTTAAAAAGGACGAGCCGGTGGAGAGATGAAAAGACCAGTTATAGTCATTGGCTCCGGCGGACACGCCTCGGTATTGGTGGATGCCATCAAGGCCTCTTCCGTAGAGATATTGGGCATAGCGGACGCGGACCCTGCGAGGCACGGACGATCCGTCCTCGGCGTCCCTGTAATCGGGGGCGATGAAGAGATAACGCGGCGCAAGCCCGGAGAGATCCTCCTTGTCAACGGTCTGGGTTCAGTCGGGTCTACGGCGCGCCGGACGGATATCTTCAAGAGATTCAAGACGGCGGGTTACTCATTTGCAAGCGTCGTCCACCCGTCCGTTGTCATTGCCTCGGATGTTCGCCCCGGCGAGGGGGCGCAGATAATGGCAGGGGCCGTTGTGCAGACCGGTTGTATAATAGGCGGTAACGTTATAATAAATACAGGGGCAACCGTAGACCATGATTGCGTTATCGGCGACCATGCGCATATAGCGTCAGGCGCCACGCTCTCCGGCGGCGTGGAGGTGGGAGACGGCTCGCACATAGGCGCGGGCGCGACGGTGATACAGTATGTCCGGGTCGGCGCGGGCGTCGTGGTCGGCGCGGGCGCGGTCGTCGTAAGCAACGTGCCGGACGGCGTGACCGTAACAGGGGTTCCGGCAAGGGAGGCATCAAGGTGAAGGATTGGAGGAGGGTGGTCACAGGCCCTGATACGACCATCAAGGCGGCCATCGAGATAATAGACAAGAGCGGGGCGCAGATTGCCCTTGTCGCGGACGACAACTCGGTTCTAATGGGCACGGTGACGGACGGAGACGTCAGGCGCGCGATATTGAAGGGACTGACGATAGAAGAGTCCGTAAGCGCCATAATGAATACGTCGCCGACGGCCGTACGGAATAACGAGGGGCGCGAGACCATCTTCGCGCTTATGCGCGCCAAGGGCATCCACCAGATACCGGTCGTGGACGACCAGGGGTGTCTTGTCGGGCTTGAACTTCTGGATGAAATCATCCACGGCGCCGAGCGCGACAACCCGGTCGTGTTGATGGCGGGCGGCCTGGGCAGCAGGCTCCGTCCGCTTACGGACGATACGCCGAAGCCGCTCCTGAAGGTGGGCAACAAGCCCATACTTGAGACGATAATCGAGAACTTCATCGAGTACGGCTTCAAGCGGTTCTACATCTCGATAAACTATAAGGCCGAGATGATAGAAGAGTACTTCGGCGACGGCTCAGCCTGGGGCGCCGAAATAACCTATATGCGCGAGAGCGACAGGATGGGCACGGCAGGCGCGTTGAGCCAGCTTGCGGGCAAGCTCGACAAGCCCATATTCGTCATGAACGCAGATCTTTTGACGCGCGTCAACTTCAGTCAGCTACTTGACTTCCACACGGAGCACAAGGCCGCCGCCACCATGTGCGTGCGCAATTACGATTTTCAGGTGCCGTACGGCGTGGTCAAGGTCGATAAACACAGGCTTGTCAGCATAGAGGAAAAACCCAGCCACAGGTGCTTTGTAAGCGCGGGCATATACGTGATAGAGCCGGAGGCGCTTGGCCTGATACCGAAGAATACCACCTTTGACATGCCGAACCTCTTTAAGACGCTTATCGAGATGAAGAAGGAGACGGCGGTATTTCTCATAAGGGAATACTGGCTCGATATAGGCAGGCTCGACGACCTTGAACGGGCCAACGGCGAGTTCGCGAACATATTCGAGTGAGTTGTAAGACGGGTTGTGCATGCCATAAGAGCAGAAGGGATTTTTGTGGCGTCAGGAGTTTCCTCCTGACGCCCTGTCCCGTGCCGTCCACAGGGCAGGCTGCTTCAGTCATAAGTGAGGAAGGGGGTTTAACTTGAGATTTCTCGTGATAGGCCTCGGTTCGATGGGCAAGAGAAGGATACGGTGCCTGAAGGCCCTGGGCCAGACCGGCATATACGGCTTCGACCCGCGTAAGGACAGGCGCGGCGAGGCGGAGCAGAGGTACGGCGTCAAGACGTTCGCGGATATCCATGAGGCCATTAAAGCGGCCCGGCCCGATGCGTTTCTCATCTGCGCGCCGCCGGACGCGCACCATATCTATATGAAGGAAGCGGTGGCCGCGAAGACCCCGTTCTTTGTCGAGGCGAGCGTGGTGGATACCGGTCTTGATGAGATAAAGCGGCAGACCGTTGCAGCCGGTATCGTGGCCGCGCCCTCGGCGACGCTTTATTTCCATCCGGCAATAAAGACGGTCTCGGAGATAGTCGCCTCAGGCAGGCTCGGCAAGGTCTCGAATGTCATCCTGCATTCCGGCCAGTACCTGCCTGACTGGCACACTTACGAGCGCGTCAGCGACTATTATGTCTCGAACCCTGCCACCGGCGGCGGGCGCGAGATAGTCCCGTTTGAGTTGACGTGGCTTACCAAGGTCTTCGGCTTTCCTGGCAGGGTCTGCGCCAACTTCCGCAAGACCATATCCATCGAAGGGGCCGAGGCGATAGACGACACCTATAACTGCCTGCTCGACTACGGCGGCTTTCTGGCCTCGGTCACGGTTGACGTGGTATCGCGCCGCGCGGTAAGGAGGCTCCTTGTCAACGGCTCAGAGGGACAACTCCTGTGGGACTGGGACGTAAATTGCGTCAAGGTCTATGACCCGGCCAAAGCGGCATGGGTCGAGCACGGCTACGAGATGAAGGGCGCGGAGGCGGGTTACAACGCCAACATAGGCGAGAATATGTATATAGACGAGGTTGCCGCTTTTATAGATGCGGTCTCAGGCAAGACGCCTTTTCCGAATACGCTTGAGGACGACCACAAGGTGCTTAAACTCTTATACGCGATTGAGGAGTCGGACAGGTCGTCGGCCTTTGTCAGGTTTGACGAAAAGACAGGCGTATGAAAACCGGCATATTGATAACCGCAAGGCTCGGCTCGACAAGGCTGGGGCGTAAGCACCTGCTGCCGGTCAACGGTGTGCCGGTGATAACGTATCTTGCCGGAAGGCTTATCAGGGAGTTTGAAGTCGAGATACGCTCTGGGCTGGTTGTCCCGGTCATCGCAACCTCTGACGAGCCGGAGAACCGTGCGTTCGAGACGCTTGCGACCGGCGGACTTTCCGTCTTTTACGGCTCGTTGAATAATATACCGCTTCGCCATCTGCAGGCCGCAAAGGCGCTTTCGTTTGACAATATCGTCGCTGTGGACGGCGACGATATACTCTGCTCGGTCGAGGGGATGAGGGCCGTGTACGAGGCGTTGAAGAACAAGGCGCAGTACGTCAGCACTATCGGCCTGCCGTTCGGCATGAACTCGTTCGGATATGCGAGGAGATTCCTTGAGGCCTCGCTCGACGGACGCGGCGGAGATATCCTTGAGACGGGCTGGGGCAGGATATTCGACGCGGCTGTGTTAAAGACGATTGCAATGCCGCTTGTTGCGGACGACCCGGCGCTCAGATTCACGCTTGATTATGACGACGACTATATGTTTTTCAAGGCTGTTATCGAGGCCCTCGCCGAGAGGGTATATGAGGCAACGGTTGTCGAGATAGTGGAATGTGTCAGGAGAGGCGGACTGACGAGGCTGAACGCCAGGGTCTCGGAAGAGTACTGGGCCAACTTCAGAAAAAACGTCGATAAAGAGGACAAGGCGCATGGGGCTTAACAGGAAATATCAGGATAAGGCGCACAGGTATATACCGGCGGGCGCGCACACCTACAGCAGGGCCGACGACGGTTACCCGGAGAACGCGCCGCCCGTGCTTGAGCGCGGCAAGGACGCCTATGTATGGGACATGGAAGGCAACCGCTTTCTTGACTTCGGCATGGCGCTTCGCGCCGTTACGGTCGGCTATGATTATGAAAGGATATCGAACGCCGCCATAGCGCAGATACGCAATGGCAACAACCTTACCAGGGCGTCGAAGGTCGAGATTGACGCGGCAGAGGCGCTGTGCACTCTGATGCCGTGGGTGGATATGGTCAAGTTCGCGAAGAACGGTTCGAACGCCACGACCGCCGCCGTAAAGCTTGCGCGCGCGTATACCGGCAAAAAGCTCGTGGCAAGGTGCGCGGAGCACCCGTTCTTTTCGTTCGACGACTGGTTCATAGGTGACACGATCATGGACGCGGGCGTGCCTGACGAATACAAGCCGCTCACCCTCAGGTTCAACTATAACGACATCGCTTCCGTGGAGCGGCTCTTTGCCGCGCACCCGGGCGAGATTGCCGCGGTCATACTTGAGCCTGCCACTACCGACGAGCCTAAGGACGGCTTCCTGCACAAGGTAAAGGAGGTCTGCGCGAAGTCCGGCGCGGTCTTCATACTCGACGAGATGATTACGGGTTTTCGCTGGCACCTGCAGGGGGCCTCTAAGTATTACGGCGTGACGCCCGACCTCGTCACTTACGGCAAGGGCATGGCCAACGGCTTTTCCGTGGCGGCCATAGGCGGCAGGCGCGATATAATGGAGCTCGGCGGGATAAGCCATTCGGGCGAGCGCGTCTTTCTGTTATCAACCACGCACGGCGCGGAGATGTGCGGGCTCGGCGCGTTCGTGGAGACGCTGAAGGTCTACGAAGAGCTTGACGTCATAGGTAATATCTGGAAGTCCGGCAAACGTTTGATTGACGGCATGAACTCCATCGCAACGGAGTTGGGCATATCCGCCAACTTTCAGTTCATCGGCCTGCCGTGCTCGCCCGGTTTCGTAACCAAGGACGCCGCAGGGCAGGCGTCGTTGGAGTACAGGACGCTCTTTGTGCAGGAGATGATAGCGAATAAGGTGCTTATGCCCTGGGTGGCGATATGCTGGGCGCACCATGACGCTGAGATAGAGATGGCGTTGGAGGCGGGCAGGAAGAGCCTTGGGGTTTACAAGAAAGCGCTTGAAGAGGGCGTTGGAAAATATCTTAAAGGCCGTCCCATAAAGGCCGTCTTCAGAAAGAGGAATTAGAGATGCGCCTTGCGCTCTGTCAATTCACCATCGCATGGGAGGACAAACCGGCAAACCTTGCAAGGCTCAGCCGGCTTGTCAAGGAGGCCGCCTCAAAAGGGGCCGCGCTTGTGCTCTTGCCCGAGATGACGCTCACGGGTTTTTCCATGAACACCAAAAAGACCGCTGAGGCGGATGGCTGGTCTGTTAAAGAGTTTTCAAGATTGGCTGCTGAGCATAAGATTGCAATCGGTTTCGGCTGGGCCGAGGCCGTCGGTGAAACGGCGCGGAATCATTACACCGTCGTTTCGCCGGAAGGCGCGGTGCTCTCCGATTATGTCAAGCTGCATCCGTTCTCGTTTTCCGGCGAGGAGAAGTATTTTGTTCCGGGTGAGAATTTGAGTAGTTTTACGCTTGGCAATATAAATATCGCCACGTTCATCTGTTACGACCTGAGATTCCCTGAGGTCTTTCAGGCCGCCTCCGGGCAGGCGCATCTGCTGATAGTCGCGGCCAACTGGCCTGCCGTAAGAAAGGCTCACTGGCGCGCGCTCCTCATCGCGCGCGCCATAGAAAATCAATCGTATGTCGCGGGCGTGAACTGCGTCGGCGAAATCGGCGGGCAGACCTATTCCGGCAACACCATGCTCGTCGACCCGGAAGGCAACGTCCTGCATGAGATTGACGGACGTGAGGGCATCATTGCGGACGATATCGACGTTGGCGCGGTGACGAGGTACAGGCAGGCGTTTCCGTTGAAGGCGGACAGGAAGACGGCTTTTTACAAGTCTATATTTTAGGGAAGCTCTGATTTATTTTTTCTGTCATTCTGAGCGTAGCGAAGAATCTTGTCTCTCGGTAATTCAACTGGATGCGAGATGTAAATTATCCGCAAAGGACAGCGTATAATTTACAAGCAAGGAATATGTCATTTGTATTCGCACGCTCATCCCGCGAAAAAACTGCGGGATGAAGCGCGCTGTCCTTGACTTCGGTCGCTATGCTCCCTCAGAATGACAGTAAATGGGATTTTTTCAGCAGCCTGTCAAATGGAGTTCAAATGCCCAACGTGTTCGACAGATTCAGTCTCAAGGACAAGGTCGCGGTGGTGACCGGCGGCGTGGGCATACTCGGCGGTCTTTACTGCCGGCGTCTTGCCGAGGCAGGCGCGGCCGTGGTGGTCGCCGACCTCGATTCGGAGAAGTGCGCCGGGCTTGCCGCTGATATAACCGCGGACGGCCATGAGGCCGAGGGGTTTAGCGTAGACCTCTCAAACGAGGCGTCTGTAAAGGCATGGGCGCGTGCCATCCTTGATAAATATGGGCGCGTGGACGTGCTCGTCAATAATGCCGCCACAAAGTCCCCTGATTTCTTCGCGCCGCTCGGCAGTTTCACGCTTGAAGACTGGAACAAGGTGATGGCCGTCAACGTCACGGGCATCTTTTTGACCGTGCGCGAGTTCGGCCCTTCCATGGCCGAGCGCGGCAAGGGGAGCATAATCAACGTAAGTTCGGTATACGGCGTCGTGGCCCCTGACCAGCGCATCTACGAAGGTTCGTGGTATGAAGAACTCGGCGGCGCGATAAATACGCCGCTCATATATTCCACGACAAAGGGCGCGGTCATAGCCATGACGAAGTATCTGGCCTCATATTGGGGGGCAAACGGCGTAAGGACCAATACGCTCACGCCCGGCGGCGTCTCCTCTGGCCAGAACAGCATGTTTTCCGAAAAATACGGGGCAAGGGTGCCGATGGGGCGCATGGCCCGGGCCGACGAGATGACCGGCGCGCTCCTCTTTCTCGCCTCCGACGCGTCTTCTTACGTCAACGGTCAGAATATCATAGTAGACGGCGGGTTGACGGCTTGGTAGACGAGCTCATATTCCTTGTCGGCTGGCCGGTTACGCCGAGAGACGTGGTGCGGTTCGGCCTCGACCTTCTCTCAAGCGAGGGTTTCAAGGTCAAAGTCTTCGACCTCTCCTTGTTGCTGAACGCGGCGGCCCTGCGCAGTCATCCCGTAGCGGATGCGGTTGAAGGCGGCTATGTCAGCAGGTTCGCGTCTTACGATGACCTTGATAGCAAGATAAGGCGCGCCGCGCCAACCGCGGCCTTCATAGATTATCTAAAGGGCCTCGACGGCATCGACTTTCGGACGCGCAGGGTCTTTAGAATGCTCAAGCGCCACTCAGCCTGCTACTATATCGTCTCTGCCGGCGCGCTGCCGCTCTACGGCGTAGACCCGTCCGCAGGGGTCTCGGCCTATATCATGAACAAGCTCAGAAAGGCGGCTGACCCTGCAAGACTTGCGCGCTTCATTGCAAAAAAGGCCATTGCCGGCCTTACGAGATACGCGAATATGTATCCGGCGCCGGACGGGATATTTTCATCGGGAGAGTCGGAGGTCCTGGAGAGGTTTTTGAATCTGAACAGGCTCGGCATGGATTGCGTTATACTCGTCCATTCGCTCGATTACGATACCTACCTTCATTATATGAGGGGGCTTGGATGGAAACCGCCTGAGCTTGAGAAGACGTGTGTCTTTCTCGACGAGGCGCTTACGAACCACCCTGATTTTTCAATACTCGGCATAAGGCCTATTGGAGCGGGGCCGTATTTCAAGTCCATGTGCAGGCTCTTTGATGCTGTAGAGAGGCAGACCGGCCTGAAGGTCGTAATAGCGGCGCACCCAAGGTCGGCTTGCGAGGATATGCAGGATGCTTACGGCGGCAGGGAGATAATCAAAGGGAAGACGATAGACCTAGTGGCCAGGGCTTCGCTTGTCGTGGCGCATACGAGCACCGCGGTGAGCTTTGCCGTGCTCTTCGCAAGGCCTCTTGTGCTTACAAAGACAGCGGAGATGGTCGAGAAGGGTTTTTCAGGGCTTGTCGATGTTATGGCGGCTTCCCTCGGGGTCAACGTCGTCAATATTGACGATGCCGCGGTGCTTGCCAGGACGTCTTTCAACCCGGACGCTAATATGGGCAGCCGGTACGAGGAGTACAAATACAAGTATATCAAATCCCGCGGGGCCGGAGACTTTACGGTATGGGAGATGGTTGCCGGATATCTTAAGGGAAGCCATGTTGCGTGACGGAGCGGCGGGCGCGCCGTCCGATGTGTCAAGCAGGGGCTTTATTGCGGACGCCGAGGCGTTTGCCGCAAAGCACAGGACGCGCTCGATATTCAAGGCGCTCAAGTTTTATACGAGATGCAACGATTACGAGTTCGATTTTCTTATACGAAAGATATATGCGTCCAGCATAGAGTCTTCCCAATACGTCCACGAGAGCGCCTTGAAGACCCTCTTCGGCGTTTTACTGCTTCCGTTCCATCTTATCGCCACGAAGCGCCTCCTGTGGAAGGCGCGGGCGTTGACCATGTATAACGTGGACACCCCTGACGAGGCATACTTCAGGACGCGCTATGCCGATATCTACTCAGCGCTCAAAGGCACGAAGCGCGTGACGCCGAGATACAGCGGGGGCATCTGCGGACACGATACCACCGAGCCCGCGTCCGTAAGCATTTCTCCAAGGGCGCTCCTCCTTTTTCTCGTCTGTCCTCTCGTTGCCATTCCGCTCTATTTCTTCTGCCTTGCGAGCGGGTTGAATATCATGAGGTCTTACAGGAACGCGCTCGGTCTTTATGCGACCTATGACGGGTACTTCAGGCGTTATCCGTGCGAGCGATTCATAACCTATGCGGAGGATACGAACCATCCGAGCCGTTATATCGCCTTCAGGCAGAACGGCGGCAGGTCGCTGATAGCCGTGCAAAACGGAGAGCGCGGCGCTCATCCGTCATGGTCGTTCGGAATGGTTGACGTCTACTTTGTCTTTGGCGCGTATTATACGGGGCTTTTGAAGGAGGCGGGGTATCACGCCGGGAGCGTTTTTCCGGTTGGCTCGCTCTCGCTCAATATGCACTACGCAAGGCTCAATGCCGCGCTCCGGCGCATTGAGTACGATATCGTATATATAGACAACGGCACGCTCGTGCCGCCGGATTACGGCGGTCTTGCGCCGGACGTGGCGAGGTCTGAAGAGTTGGCGCTTGCGCACTTAGGCAGGTTCAAGGCCGCGCATCCCGGCCTTAGGGTCGCGTATCAATTAAGGCCGTATGGCGGCAACGCGGCGCACAGGGCCGGCGCGCTGGCGGCGCTTCGCAGGTGCTTTACCGGGGAGATAGACATCCTTGAGAATACCGGCGGCGGCGAGAGCTACGATAATATCCGGGCCGCAAGGCTTGTGATAAACTTCCAGTCCACAATGGGTTTTGAGGCCTTTATGCTGGGGACAAAGGCCCTGTTCGTCAATTATTCCGGACACGCTAATGAGACGCTCTGCGACGACCCGCGCTTCCAGCTTGACGGCTCGGACAAGAGCTATAAGGCGTTCGAGGCGAAGGTCGAGGAACTGCTCGGGCTTGAACTCGCAGGGCCGCCTGAGGTCGCGCTCAGGCGCCATGCGGCCTTTGACGGGCGCGTTCAGGAGAGGATAGCCGCCGCGATAAACGGGATTGGATGATGTTTGAAAACTTCCGCATAAATGAGGCGCTCTTTATCATGCGCCGTTGCAGGCTTGCCCGGCCAAAGGCCGTGTTCGCCCTTGTTGTTTATTATGCCATCGCCGTCGTGAACGCCGCTTTGGACGGCGTAAGCCTCGTCCTGCTCATCGACCTTATCACCGGCAACGCGTTTCTTAAAAGCGGGGCCTCCGTTGTCGCGCTGGCATCCCGCGTCCTCTCCGTCTTTTCCATAGAGCCGGATTACACGGCGCTTTACCTGCTTGTCATAGCGCTCTTTCTCGCGCGGGTCGGCTTGATGCTGGCATACACGGCCCTTGACGGTTTCTTCGAGGCGCGGCTCAGGAGGATAATACAGGAGGAGGGTTTCACCTCAGTCCTTCGCGGGGACTGGGAGGCCCTGCGCTCGATAAGGGTAGGCGAGCGGGTCGGGGCCGTAACCGAAGAAGCATCCAACGCGGCCAAGTACTTCATGTCGGTAGTGAGGTCGGTCTATAGTCTGCTTGCCGTAACCGTGCTTTCGATAGTCGCCCTGGCCGTGAGTTTCGAGATTACTGTCCTTTTTCTCGTCATTGGCATGCCCGTCATGCTCGTCCTCAGATACCTCTTTAATATCCAGGCCAGGGTCGCGGAGAAGCTCGTGGCCGAGCGGCAGGGTTTTTACGCAAACGTCACGGAGAGGCTCCACGGCCTATTCCAGATAAAGGTCGAAGGCAACGCCGCGTATCACATAGCGCAGGGGCTGAAGAACCAGAAGAGGCTTACGCGCCTCGAGGTGAGGTGGTGGAACCTTCGCGCCGTCATCTATGCGTTCAACGTGCTCTTGCCGGTCATCGTCCTGGCCGGGGGCTGGTTCTGGGCCTGGTACAAGGGTATCGACATAAAGGATATCATGGCCGCCATGGCCGGGGTTGGCATAATCGGCGCGAGGGCGCTCGCGCAGTTAAATCAGCTTACGGCCAATATAGGTAACATTACCGGTTATGCCGGGAGCATGGGGCCGGTCCACGCGCTCTTCTCGATACCTGAAGAGCCGCGCAAGGCGGTTGCGCCAGAGCGGATAATCAGGGTCAATGCGGCCGGCGTATCATACCGCTATAATGAAAAGGCCGGCGTCACAGGCATAGACGTCTCGGCCGCCATCGGCGCTCCCTTGATACTGATGGGGCCGTCCGGTTCCGGCAAGACGACCCTTGCCAATCTCATAGCCGGGCTTTACAGGCCGTCGGCAGGCTCCGTCGTATACGAAGGCGCGTCCGGAAGGTCATACAATTCGCTTGAATACAGGCCAAGGGTGGGATATGTTACACAGGATATACACCTTTTTCACGGCACGGTGAGGGATAACGTCAAGGCGTCGCTTGACGGGGCTGCGGACGATGCCCGTGTTATCGAATGCCTAAGACAGGCCGGGGCCGAAGGGTTTGTGACGGAGATGGGCGGGCTTGGCGCCGTAATCGCCGAGGCGGGAAGGTCGCTTTCAGGCGGACAGAGAAGACGGCTCGGCATAGCCCGCGTGCTTATGGCGAACCCGGATATGCTCATACTCGACGAGGTCACGGCCGGACTCGACGAGGTGAGAAAGAATGAGCTTATCGCCACCATCCGCAAGCTCTCGGCATCGGTCGTGGTCGTCATGATTACGCACGACGTCCGGTTTGAAGAAGAGTTCGGCACGGTATATACATTTAACAGCTAAGGAAACTTTGATTAATTCAATTAAATTGTCATTTCGAGCGTAGCGAGAAATCTTGTTCCACAGGCAATTCAGCAAGTTACAAGATGTAAATTATCCGCAAAAACGGCGGATAATTTATAAGTAATGAAGAAACCATTTATACTCGCTTGTGCGCTAACGTTATGTCTTTGGCGCCTTGTTTTAACCCGCAAAAAGACGCGGGCTTAAACAAGCTGTGCTTAACCTCGTCGCTTGTGCGCTAACGTTGTGTTCCGATGTGATTGCCGTTGACCTGCTTGACAAGGCTGAGCTCATTGGGATATTGAAGCAGACCAGGCCGGATTATATCTTTCATCTGGCCGGGGTCATATTCACGCGGGATTGGGGCGAGCATTACAGGGGTAACGTCGAGACGACCGTCAACCTGCTTGGCGCGGTGAAGGAGACCGGCCTCAAGACGCGGGTCGTTGTGCCGGGCTCTGCCGCTGAATACGGGCGCACTCAGGCCTCAGACCTGCCCCTTGTGGAGACGCGCCTGCCGAACCCGGTCACGCCTTACGGCGTGGCAAAGGTATGGCAGACCGCGGTTGTGCGCTATTACGCGGCTTGCGGGGTGGACGCCGTCTGCGGCAGGATATTCAACGTGATAGGGGCGGGTGTGCCGCAGGGGCTTTCAATAGGCGCATTCGCCGAGCAGATAAGGAAGATAAAACGCAGGGAGGCGTTGCCTGAGATTGCCGTCGGTAATCTCAGCTCAAGGCGCGATTTCATAGACGTGGTTGACGCGTGCAGGGCGCTCGCAGCCCTGGCGCAGTCCGGTAGAACGGCCGAAGTTTATAACGTCTGTTCTGGCGCGTCCGTTTCCATGCGGGAAGTCCTTGATATGATGATAAAGAGCGCGGGGGTGGACGTGAAATTAACGACCGATCCGGCGCGTCTGAAAGACGCCGATATAGACGACAGCTTCGGGTCTAACGCGAAGATACGCAACGAGACCGGATGGTCGCCTGTCGTGAGCCTTAAAGAGAGCGTGGACGCGCTCGTGGCGGACGTCTTAGGAGCTTTATAAGCTCTGAAAAATTCCATTTTTGGCATTGTGAGGATTCAGACCTGTTGGCCTTAATTGTAGCTCAGGGCTTTAGCCCTGAATTATCGGACGTGGGACGCATGCTATCAGGCCTGAAGGCCTGAGCTACAGTCTAACAGAGGAGCGCTTTCGCCGCGGGGCAATCTATTAATTCGCTTTATTATTTCCGACTACAATGGAACTTACCGACGCCGGTTTCTGGGACGACTATTGGGCCGGGTGCAGGATACCTTCGGCGGTTGACTATGCAGACCCGTTCGACCGTTGTTTGGCCGCCGCGTTGAAGGATGCGCTCGCCGGGTGCAAGGGGAGCGTGCTGGAGGTCGGGTGCGCGCCGGGCAAGTGGCTTGCGTTCATGGCCGCTGAGATGGGGCTTATGCCGAGCGGTATCGAGTATTCCGAGGCCGGTATGGCCGCCACGCTCAAGAACCTCAAGGCTCTCAATATCGCTTATGGCGATACATTGTGCGGTGATTTCTTTTCGATAGAACCCGATGCACGGTTCGACGTTGTGATGTCGTTCGGCTTCATCGAGCACTTCAACGACGCGGCCGCCGTCATCGACAGACACCTTGCGTGGCTTAAGCCGGGCGGCACGCTCGTCCTCGGCGTGCCGAACCTTCGCGGGATATACGGGCCGATACAGCGGATGCTCGACAAGGCCATCCTCGATGCGCATAACCTTGACGTCATGAGCCTTGATTATCTCGGCAAGGCCGCGTCAGGCCGCGGGCTTGAGGTCAGGTTCCTGCGTTATATCGGGTCGTTCGAGCCTGCCCTGCCCATACCGCCGCGCCGGACGCGAAACCCCTTGCTGCTTGCTATGAAACTCGCGTTGCGCGTTGCCCGCCGTATAAGGCGCCTTAAAATCTTTGATAATATGAACAACGCCCTTATCAGCTCTTATATGCTGATGGTCTGTGAAAAAAGGCGAACCCGGTGAGAAGGTTACTCGTCTTTACGGAAAACTACAGCCGCGGCGGAGGCAACCGTTATCTTATCGATATGGTCAACGCCCTGGCCGATGAGTTCGACGGCGTTGTTATCGCCTCCAACCAAGGCGGCGTATTTCCCGAAGACCTCGGCAGGCTTTCGCAACAGGCGACAATAACGCCGTTCCACTTCATCACAAAGGCACGGGTGGCATGCGGTCTCAATGGTCTTCCGCCGCGGCTCATAAAGGCGCTGACGTTCCCGTTCTTTTTCATTGAGCCGTTCCTATTCCTGTATAACATCCTGTTCTTCTATATCTATCTCGGAAGGTTCAAGCCTTGCCTTGTGCTGAGTTGCAACGGAGGGTATCCGGGCGGGCGCGCGAACCTCGCGCTGGTGGTTGCCGCGGCCATAAGGAAGATTCCCGCGGCAATGAGCGTTGTAAGCACTCCAATGCCGCTCAAAAGGCTTTTGGCGTTTTATGAGGCATTCATTGACCGGCTCGTCTGGCGATGCGCGGACGTCGTCGTCGTAAACGCCGCCACGATTGCATCGGGGCTTTCAGCGGCAAGGGGCATGCCGCTGGAAAAGGCCGTTGTCGCGCATAACGGCCTGTCCGCGCCCCGGCCCGTTGCGTGGACGGACCGCAGTCCCAATCTGACTATCGGCTGTATCGCGCGCACGGACAGGGCAAAGGGAGTATTCTTCCTCGTTGACGCGTTCGAGCGGCTTGCGGCGCGTTATCCCGGCATAAGGTTGAAACTCGTTGGAAAAGGCGACGCGCACGCCGAGCTTGAGGCGCGGGCGCAGACCTCAGGCCTTGAAGGACGGATGGAGGTTGCGGGATATTTTACCGGGGATATGGACGCGCTCCTCGACTCGATTGACATCTACGTATTTCCGTCGTTGCAAGAGGGGCTGCCTTATAGTATTTTGGAGGCTATGGTAGCGGGTAAGTCAATAGTCGCCACAAGGGTCGGCGGCATACCGGAGGCAATAACCGACGGCGCGGAAGGCCTGCTCGTTGAGCCGGCGTCTGTTCAAGGGCTTGAGGCTGCCATTGAGCGGCTTATCGTCGATGCAGAGCTTCGCAAGATGCTTGCGGCTAACGCGAGCGCGCGTTTTTCAAGGGAGTTCACGCTTGACGCGATGCGAGCGCGCGTAAAAGAGGTTTTTAAAAAGGTGGGGATGCTGGAAGGGCGCGATAACGCCGCTATCTGAGATTAAGGTTCTGTTGATGCAAGTTTCCGACTGGAGGCCGTTATGAAGACCGTCATCCTTTGCGGTGGCCAGGGCACGCGCATACGCGACGTCTCCGATGACATACCGAAGCCGATGATACCGGTCGGAGGCTTGCCCATACTCTGGCATATCATGAAGTACTACTCGTGCTGGGGGCACAAG
>JACRNO010000032.1 GCA_016234855.1 Deltaproteobacteria bacterium
CTCCTTGACTATCCGCGCAGCTTGTGAGAAATTCTCAATCGTGGCTCTCTGGGCCATAGGGGTATCTCCTTATAGTTGGTTGCGGAACCGCTATAAAGATACCCCTTTTCTTTTACTGACACAAAATAAGATACATTACCATTGAAGCCATCTTTATTGACATACGCCATGAATTACGTTAATTGTAAAATACGCAATATCTTATATAAGAACCGGACCTGCGACGCATACCGGCATAAATCGCATCTGGCAGGCTCGCGATATCGACAGACAACGGGCAATCACAGCCGCTAACGAGGCTCCATGACCACCCCACCGTCAGGACAACCAGGCAAACAAAAACCGGACAACGGCGCGAAACCGCTCTCCAAGGACTATACCGGGCTTGCGAACAGGGCTGCGGCGATATTCATTGCCAGGGGCGTAAAACTCGACTTCTCAACAGGGAGCATAGCCGCGCTCGACGCATGGATGGACGCCGGATGGGGCAAGGCCGGAAAAGCGCCCAACGACCCGAAGTGGGCCCCTGACAAGGAAGAGACCCTTGCCGTGAATCAGCTCGGCTGCTACCTCGGCGAATTTCTCATACGCTCTCTCGGCGGCGCATGGAAGGAAGGCTGCAACGCCCACCCGTTCCCTTACTCGGCAGGCGTCGTTCCGATAGGCGGCGGCGCGCCGGTCATGCCCTTCACGGCCGTCTACAGGCGCATCAGGGACGGCTCGTCCTGTTCCATTAAAAACTGGCTTGCAACTGTTGCGGCAAACCCTGCTCCGTCCGCGCCCCCGATGCAATCAATGCAGGCTATCCGCGCAAACGAGGCAATGCAGGCGAGCATGCCCGAACCTCGGGCAGAGGCACAGGAAAGACCCGGGCAACAACCTGCGCAATCCCCGCCCCCTGCCGCGCCTGCTGCCGACTTGCTGGCTCGCGCCGAAGGGCTCAAGTTCAAGGGCGCGGACATGGCCCGGCAGGGCCGGTTCGAGGACGCGCTCAAATGCTTCAACGAGGCCGTGGGACTGGTGCGCGACTACGCGGCCGGATGGAGCAACATAGGCACCTGCCTCTTCTCGCTCGGCCGCCATAACGAGGCCTTCGCCGCCTTTGACAGGGCCGTTGACGCCAAACCCCTGCACGCGGCAGGCTGGTACTGCAAGGGCGTTTGCGAGGGCAACACATCGTTAAACGAGCGGGCCATGGCCTCTCTCCAGTTCTACCTGTGCATCGCCGCACCTGATACGCCGGACGACGCCGGGATGATAAAGACGGCCGGGGCCGCGATTGCCGATATCGAGAAACGCGGGACACGGCAGAACCCGGCCGAGGCCGTCACCCTTGCGTTTGAAGGCTACAACCTGGCGACAACAGGTGCCTTTGACCAGGCCCTTGCCGTCATCACCAGGGCCACCGACCTTGCCCCGCGCCTGTCAAAGGCGTGGCAGTACCGGGCCATGTGCCTGGATGCCATGGGCAGGCGCGACGAGGCCATAAAATGCTATGTAACGGCGCTTGAGATTGAACCGCGTAACGCCGTCTTCCTCTACAACAAGGCCTGTATCTTCGGCAAGCTCAACCGCTATGACGAGGCCGTAAAGACCTACGCAAAGGCCACGGAAAACGACCCCGCATACCTCGAGGCGTGGAGCAACAGGGGCAGGCTGCTCGGAAGCCTCAAAAGGCACGAGGAATCCATCGACTGCCTCGAGCACGCCCTTGCGATCGCGCCTTCGGCCGAGGCCTGGCTCAACAAGGCCCTTGCCGAGGACGAGATAGGCAGAAAGGCCCGTGCAAGGGTCTCTTACGAAAACTTCCTCGCGCTTGCCAGGCCCGAACACGAGATGCAGGTCAATATCGCCAGAAAGCGCATTGCAGAACTCGGCGGGGCCCCATTGCCCGGGCCGTCCGCAGGCGGGGGCCGCCTTACGAAGCCCTTGCGCGTTGACCCGGTCGAGGCGGCGGCTTGGAATCAGAGGGGCATAGACCTTTTCAAGGCAGGCCGGCTTGAAGACGCCCTTGCATGCTTTGACAAGGCCATCATCCTTAATCCCGACGCAATGAGGCCCATATACAACAAGGCCCTCGTGCTCGACGAACTGGGCAGGACGGATGAGGCGATGGCCTGCTACTCAAGGGCGCTGGAACTCGACCCGTCGTGCGCCGGGGCGTGGCTCAACAAGGGGGCGCTCCTCAATCTGACAGGGGAGACGAAGAAGCTCGAAGAGGCCGCCTTATGTTTCGACAGGGCCGTCGAACTCGACCCGGGCCAGATCCTCGCATGGTACAACAAGGGGAAGAACTACGCGGACATGGGCCGCGACGCCGACGCCGTGCGGTGCTACGACAGGGCCATCGAGATAGACCCCCGCGACGCCAACTCGTGGAACAACAAGGGCGGCTGTCTTCTAAGGCTCGGCAAGCCCGGAGACGCGCTCGCCTGCTTCGACAGGACGATAGCCGTAGAACCGTCCCACGCCTTCGGATGGGGCAACCGGGGCGAGGCCCTGAATAAGCTCAGGCGCTTTGAAGAGGCCATCAAATCCTTCGACACCGCGCTTACCATCAAGACCTTCGCCTCGCCGTGGTGCGGCAAGGGCACGTCACTGCGCTACCTGGGCAGGCTGCGCGAGGCCGTCGTGGAATACGACCGCGCCATAGGCCGCTACCCGGAATACTCTGAGGCGTGGTACGGCAAGGCCCTGTGCGAGGACAAACTCGGACTGAAGGTGGACGCCATAGCGTCGTACAAGCGGTTCCTCTCTTACGCCTCGAAGAAGACGGAGGCCAAAGAGATAGCCCTGACCAGAGAGCGGCTCATGGAACTCGGCCTGTCAATGGAGGATATCGAGGCGGCGAGCATACCCGCGCCTGTCATAAGGGCCAAGACCTTGGCGCCGCCAAAAACAGGGACGGGCTGGTTCATCGGCCAGAAATACGAGGTCTTCAAAGAGTTGGGCAAGGGCGGTTTCGGCGTCGTCTACCACGTCTACTCGCACGAGACGCACGCGATATACGCGCTCAAGACCTTTCGCGACGAGTATATGAAGGACGACCGCACGCGCGAGCTCTTTCTCAAGGAGGCGCAGACCCTCATAGACATGGACTCCCACCCTTTCCTCGTGGAGGACTACTTCGTCGACGAGATAGGAGGCCGGGCCTACATCGCGATGGAATACGTCGCGCCTGACGAATACGGCCTCAATACGCTGACGAGCTACCTGCAGAGACGTCCGCCCGATCTCGCCCAGTCCCTTCGCTGGGCCATACAGTTCTGCCACGGCATGGAGTTCGTCTACTCGCAGGGGATACGCTGCCACAGGGACATCAAGCCCGACAATATAATGATAAACCAGCAGAAGACCCTCAAGATAGCCGACTTCGGGCTTGCCGGGCTTATAGACTCGATACAGGCAATAACAGATGCCGGGGATGCCGTCATAACCGGAGGAGGGGCCGGACAGACCATGGCTGGGGCCTCTTTCGGCACGCCCACGCACATGCCGCCGGAACAGTTCGAGGACGCCGCCGGCTGCGACGAGAGGAGCGACATATACTCGTTCGGCGTCGTCCTCTTTCAGATGGCCTCGGGCGGCAATTACCCGTTCCTTGCCAAGCCTCCGGGGGACGGCTCGACCAAGGAGGCAAACAGGTTCTGGGACGAGATGCGCTCGATGCAGCTCTACAATATGACGCCGACCCTCAACTCGCCTTTATTCCCGATTATAGAAAAATGCATGGCCAAGCGTCCGGCGGACAGGTACCAGGGCTTTACGCAACTGCGCGCCGAGATCGAGCCGCTCCTGTATCGCATATCCGGCGAGACCGTCACCGTGCCCGCGCGCGAGGAGATGAACGCGGCCGAGTGGCTCAACAAGGGGTTGAGCCTGAAAAACCTCGGGCGCATAGACGAGGCCATCGAGGCATACGACAAGGCCCTCGCGCTGAAGCCGAAAGAGGCTACCGCATCCGTCGCATTCAGCAATAAGGGCAACTGCCTGCAACTACAGGGTAAACTTGAAGAGGCCCTCGTGTGCTACGCCGAGGCCCTGCGGCTCGACCCGAAGAACGAAAAGGCATGGTGCAACCGCGGATACGTCCTGCAACGGCAGGGCAGGAACAAGGAGGCCATCGAATGCTACGACAAGTCCCTGGAGATAGTCCCGGACTTCGCCATAGCGTGGAACAACAAGGCCTTCACATACCTCGAACTGTGCGAGTATAAGAAGGCGGCCGAGTGCGCGGATAAGGCGATTAAATACAACCCGGGCGAGGACGCGGCATGGGTCAACAAGGGCGCGGCCCTCTATGCGCAAAATCTCAACAAGGAGGCGCTCGCCAGCTACGAGAAGGCCCTTGAGCTGAACCCGCGCCAGGAGGTCGCCGCCTACAACAAGGGGCTATGCCTGCACGACCTGGGCCGCTACAACGAGGCTGTCGCGGCCTTTGACAGGACTATCGAGCTAAACCCGAATTACGCGAGCGCATGGAACGGCAGGGGCAACGCCCTCATGCGCGTCAAGAACTACGCCGAGTCCATGCGCTCGCTTGAAAAGGCGATCGAGCTCGATCCGGATTACTCGACCCCGTGGTATTATAAGGGATACGTCATGATATACCTCAAGAAGAACAAAGAGGCCGCGACCTGCTTTCGCCGGTTCCTGCAAATGGCCACAAACAGGCAGAAGGTGCAGGTGGACGACGCGAAGATGCGCATAACTAAGATGGGAGAGAGGCTATAAGATGAAGGAACTATCAGCCGCAGCGGCGCTCGTCTGGGATATCGCCGTGCAGGAGGCCGTCTCGGCACAGGAGGAATTCATAGAGCCGCACCACCTCTTTATCGCGGTCATGAGCCTCGAGAAGGTCAAGGCGCGCACGCCCGAACAGCTCGGCGTTGACCAGGGCAGATTCCAGGCGCTCCAATGGGAGTACCTTGAGGTGGACCAGGTCTTGAAGCGGTTCGCCCTCGAGATGACCGCGCTTCGCCGGGCCGTGCGCGAGGCGGCGCGCAAGTGCGCGCCCGGCGGGTTCGTCCGCACGGAGAACGTCGTCCACAGGAGCGGCCGGACAAAGGCCGTTTTCAACGCGGCCGACGTCCTCGCAAGGAACGCAAACCGGATTACATCCATGCACCTCATGGCGGCCCTGCTCGAAAGCCCCGCCCCTCCCATCGCCGTTGCCCTTGCAAAGACGAAGACCGGGTTCGGCGAATTCAAGGAGGCTTTTATCATTGCGGCCGAAGGCGGCAAGACAAAGCCCGCAGACGCGAGCGGGGACGAAGGCGCGACGAGCACGCCCTACATCGACCGCTACGCCAGGGACCTTACGCAAGAGGCGCGCGACAACAAGCTCGGCCCGTTCGTGGGCAGACGCAAGGAGATGCTCCAGATAATACAGACCCTCGCCCGCTCTGCCAAGAATAACCCGGTGCTCGTTGGCGAGGCCGGGGTGGGCAAGACGGCGGTGGTCGAGGCCCTTGCCGTCCGGGTCGTCGAGGGCAAGGACCCGCAGGTGCTCGACAACAAGCGCATAATGGAACTTAACCTCGGCGCGCTACAGGGCGGGTCCAAGTACCGCGGCGAATTCGAGGAGAGGCTCACCAACATCATAGAAGAGGTCAGGGCTAACCCCGATCTCATCATATTCATCGACGAGATACACAACCTCATGGGCGCGGGCAAGGCCGAAGGCTCGATGGACGCGACCGAATTATTAAAGCCCGCGCTCGCAAGGAGCGATTTTCGCTGCATCGGCGCAACGACCATGGACGAGTACCGCCGCTATATCGAGCTCGACCCGGCGCTCGAACGCAGGTTCGAGCGCATCTTCATAAACGAGCCGTCCCGCGACGAGGCCGTACAGATAATAAAGGGCATACGCCCTAAGTGGGAAAAGCACCACGGATGCTCCATCTCGGACAAGGCTATCGAGGCGGCGGTCGACCTCTCCATACGCTTCGACGCCGACCACCAGCTCCCGGACAAGGCCATCGACCTCGTTGACAAGGCCGGAGCAGCTACACAGGTGCCGATACTGAGCATGGGCCGGGACGGCCGCGCGGCCCCGTCCGGCGGGGCCTGCAGCGGGGCGGTGACCGAGCAGACTGTCGCTCATGTCTTGTCCGAAAAAACCGGAATACCGCTTGAGATACTCATGGGCCAGACCCACGGCACGCGCATACTCGAGCTCGAGCCGTTTTTAAAGGGGCGCATCAAGGGACAGGGGCCGGCAATCGAGCGCGTCTGCCAGAGGCTGCGGCTGTCATATTCCGGGATGCGCGGCAGGGGCGGGCCTATCGCCGTCCTCCTTCTCCTCGGGCCGAGCGGGGTAGGCAAGACCGAGCTTGCGCGCTCAATGGCCGCCTTCCTCTTCGGCAGCGAGACATCGATGATACGCATAGACATGAGCGAGTTCATGGAAGAGCACAGCACGTCCAAGCTCATAGGCGCGCCCCCGGGCTACGTCGGTTATCAGGAAGAAGGCCAGTTGACCGGAAGGCTCAGGACGACGCCGTACTGCGTAGTCCTCCTGGACGAGGTGGAAAAGGCGCACCCCCGCGTCTTCGACCTCTTCCTGCAGGTCTTTGACGAGGGCAGGCTCACGGACGCCAAGGGCAGGACGATAGACGCGCGTAACGCCATATTCATAATGACCTCGAACATCCGCTCGAAAAACAGGGACGAGCGCCACGTCGGCTTCATAAAGGCGCGCCCGGACGAGAAGGACGGCGCGGACTTCGTTGACGCCATGTCGCTTGAGGCGGTCAAGGGCTTCTTCCGCCAGGAGCTTATCAACCGCATCGACGAGGTGGTGACCTTCCGTCCGCTCGAACCGGACGACGTATCCGAGATACTGCGAATGATACTGTTGTCAGTGGCCAAAGACCTCCTTGCCAAACATGGCGTTGCCATCGCCTTCTCGGACGAGGCAGTCGCCTTTATGGCTGCCGCAGGCTTCAGCCCGGAGTTCGGGGTAAGGGAGCTCAAAAGGACGGTCGAGCGATTGTTGCAAGCGCCGCTCTCGACGCTCATCCTGAACGGACAGATAAAGGCCTCTCCCAACTGGCGGGTGGTCTACTCGAACGAGAGGCTCTCCATTGTGCCGGACGGCCCTGCGCCGTCCACAACCGACAACCCGGGCGCGAAGGGAAAAGGGTTGATAACGTAAATCCCCCTTTGTAAAGGGGGTGAATTTCGGTCTTCCCCCTTTTTCAAGGGTCTTAGGAAGCAAACCATATTAAGAAATGTGGTAAGCTTCCGATATGCAAAGGAAAAACAGGTATTACAAACGTTCAAGAATCACAGAGGCCAAATTCAGGGCGATAGTTCGTTGTTTTGCCCTTGATCTTACCGCAAAAACTCCAATCTCCGGCGTTGTGGAGATTGACGAATCATACTTCGGCCCTTGGCGCGTCAAGGGTAAACGCGGGCGCGGCGCTTACGGTAAAACAATCGTTTTTGGCATTTTAAAACGCAATGACCGCGTATACACCGAGATAGTCCCAAACTGCACTAGAGCCACGCTACGTAAGGCAATTACGTGTAAACTTGGAACCCAGGCAATTATTCATTCAGACGGAATGAGTGCTTACGACGGCTTGGTTGATATGGGCTATGCCCAACATTACCGTGTCTATCACGGTAAGAATGAATTCGCGTTCGGTGAACGTCATATCAATGGCATAGAGAGCTTCTGGAGTTATGCCAAACGACGTCTCGCAAAATTTAACGGGCTGCACAAACATACTTTTTATTTGCACTTGAAAGAAACGGAATTCCGTTTCAATCATAGATGCGGTAACATGTATTTGGAACTGTAGATGCGGTAACATGTATTTGGAACTGGTAAAACAGTTCCGAAAGACGCCCCTATAACCAACCTTTGCTTCCTAAGACCCTTTCTAAAGGGGGGCGATTCTTGCCTATAAGGGGTTGATTTCTGTCTCTTCCTTTGGTAAAAAAGCAATAAATCAGAGATTCCATAAAATTATGATTAAAAACATTGCCGTCCTTACAGCCATCTTCATATCTTTTACATCCGGCCTCGGCCAGGCAAAGGTCTACATCGACCTCTCAGCGCCGTCGGAACGGCGCATGCCGGTCGCCATCGGAGAGTTCAGGGAGTTGCTCGCCCAGGGCGCGTTGCCGCAGGACCCGTCCGGGGCCATAGGCGCGGCCCTGGCGCAGACGCTGCGCGGGGACCTTGTCTTCTCCGGGCTCTTCTCCATCATGGACGCGAAAGGCATTACCGAGAAAGACTTCGGCCCGTGCCGCTCCATCGGCGCCGACACGCTCGTCGCAGGCGGCTATACCGTGGACAAGGACAGGCTCAGCCTTGAAGTAAGGCTCCTCGACTGCGTTGCGGAAAAAGTCCTGCTCTACAAGAGGTACATCGGCTCGACGAACAACCCCCGCAGGCTCATCCACTACTTTGCCGACCAGCTCTACGAATCGCTTACCGGGCGCAAGGGCGTATTCTCGACGAAGATACTCTTCGTCTCCAATCTGCCCGGCAATAAGGAGATATTCTCCGCTGATTACGACGGCGGCAACGTCATGCAGTTGACGCGCAACAAGCATATAAACCTGTCGCCGCAATGGTCGCCAGATGGCAGAAAGGTCATTTATTCGTCATATAAAAACGGCGAACCCAACCTCTACATGTTTGATATGCGCTCAGGCAAGGACGCGAGGGTCTCGTCAAGGCCGGGCATAAACGTCGGCGGCAGGTTCTCGCCTGACGGCACGCGCATCGCGCTCACGCTGAGCGCGGAAAAATCACCGGAGTTATATATCCTTACGCTCGCAACCGGCGAATACACCCGCCTGACGGATAACTATGGGATAGACGTCTCGCCTACATGGTCGCCTGACGGCCAACGCATCGCATATACGTCAGATATTTCTGGAAATCCGCATATTTTTGTGATAGATTTAACTACTGGCAAGTCCGTACGTCAAACTTTTGAAGGCAAGTACAATTCAAGCCCTGCATGGTCGCCTGACGGGGCCTATATCGCGTATGCCCGCGCCGACGGCGGCGCGTTCCAGATATGGGCCATGGACGTTGTAACGGGCAGCGCAAGACAGCTCACGTTCCAAGGGAACAACCAATCGCCGTCATGGTCGCCCGACGGCAGGCACATCATCTTCAGCAACTCGAACAACGACAAGGGTTCGCTCTACGTCATGCACGCCGACGGCACGGGGCTCAGGAAAGTAATCACAGGCATCGGCAACGAGAGTTCCCCTGCATGGTCTCCGTATCTGCAATGAGCTTTGAAGCCGGGCAACAAGGCACGCCGCCCGAAAAATGTTAATCGGACGTCAGACAGCCATGCGAATAAACCCTGGAGGTAAAGGAAGATGAAAAACCATTACCGCAAGACGCTCCCCTTGATTATCCTGCTCGCCGGACTCGTCGGATGCACGGCATCCAATGAAACGGTCATCGACGACATAACGGCAAAGGCGGATTCTCAGCAGGCCGGACAAACGGCGAGCGCGGTAGGCGCCGACGGACAGCCCATCCAGGAGGTCGTGGTGCCGCAGGATAACGCTATTACCGAAGATACAACGGATGCATCCACTGCGAGCGCAAAGGCCGGTGACTCATCCGCCGACGCACAGACGGCCGGACAGGACAAAACCGGGCAGTCCGGAGAAGCTGCAAGCCAGAAGACCCTTTACACCATACACTTCGACTTTGACAGATACACCATTAACGAGACCGAACGCGGCCTGCTCGCCAAAAACGCGGCATGGCTCAATTCCACGCCCAGGATAACCGTGCGCATCGAAGGCCACGCCGACGAGCGCGGCGAGACGGAATACAACCTTGCGCTGGGAGACAGGCGCGCGAGCGCGGTAAAGAAGTTCCTCCAGGACCTCGGCATCTCTCCGGGAAGACTCTCCACGATAAGCTACGGCGAAGAAAAACCCGCGGCACAGGGACATAACGAAGAGGCCTGGGCGCAGAACAGACGCGCCGAATTCGACGTGCTGAATTGACGCGCGTTTGTCATTCCCGATGTCTTAGTCCGTCCCCGAATGCTTAAGTCGGGGACTAAGACATTCGAGGACAAATCCATTGAGTCCAAAAGCAGTTCCCCGTGCGTATCTGACGGGTAACTGGATTCCCGCTAAAGCTTGCCCTCGAATGTTTCTACCGGGGGACACGCGGGAATGACGCATACATGCAGCTATCAGACCAACAGGTCTGACACCGGGGTTCCGGCATCCATTAATTCAGGGCTAATCCCCACGACCCACGCCGCTTGGCGTGGGTACCCCGCCCCCTTGTGCGCTCGTGTGCGCTAACGTTATGTATCTGGCGCCTTGTGCGCTAACGTTATGTATTTAGCGCCTTTTTCAAAGGGGGAAGTTTAAGCCCTGAGTTGCTCAAAACAACGCCTGTGCAGCCTTTTGCGTGAATCATTTCCATAACGCTCCAGCGACTGTTTATAAACTCATTAACGACGGATAACGGCGAAGATGACCACTCTAACAAGACTCAAACTCAAGGCGCCACTCCTTGCGCTCCTGCTGCTCGCAGTATGCGCGGCTGGCTGCGGCCCGGGCTTCCCCATAATGACAAAGGAGCAGGAAGACCTCGTCACGAACGTCACCCGGCTCGTAAAGGAAAACGAATCGCTCAAGGCGCGGCTTACGGCGGTCGAGTCACAGGAAAAAGGCGGCGATATAAAACAATCCGTCGACGCCCTCACGGCGCGGCTTGCCGGCCTCAACAGCGACATGGACAAGATACGCCAGGACTTCGCCTTCGTGCAGGGCGCGGTGGAGACTGACGACCACGACAAGGCGCGGACAAAAGACGCGCTCGCCGCGCTCAACGCAGCCGTCATACAGACCAACGAGAGGGTCGCGTCCCTGGAAAAGGGCTTGCGGGATATCGAAAAAAAGACGGCCAGCCTGACCGTTGCCATAGAGGCCGCAAACAAGACGCCGCGCGAGTCCCCGCAGACACCGGCGGCGCAAGCCGTAACAACGACGCCCGCGTCCGGGTTGCCCGCTGCAACGACCGCAGCCGCCCCTGGCGTAAAGACGCCTGAAGACCTCTACGCGGCCGGATACAAGGGCGTTGTCGACAAGAAATTCGACGAGGCCTCGGATGCCCTAACATCTTTCCTCGCGGCATACCCCGAGCACAAACTCGCCTCCAACGCGCAATACTGGCTCGGCGAGGTATACTACGCCAAGGGCGATTACGAGCGCGCCGTCCTCGAATTCGACAAGGTCGTAAAAAAGTACCCGAAGGCCGACAAGACCGCCGCAGCCATCCTCAAGGAAGGTTTCTCGTTTGAAAAACTCGGCTCCATCAAGGAGGCCCGCGTGCTGCTGGGCAACGTCATTGAAAAGTTCCCGGGCTCCCCTGAAGCGGATATCGCTTCAAAGCGGCTCAAGACGTTGAAGTAGCCGTCTCCTCTTTCAGGTCAGGCCGCATCCGGCGCCGGATACCGCGTCTATAAAGACGATTTAACCCGCCTTGCGGACTTCCGCGTTATAACGCAGGCGCATCGAAAGATGACAGATGCGCCTGCAGGCTTTAATTGCCGGCAAGATCGAGTTGGCAAACACAACACCATTTAGCGGCACACCGGTGAAATTAAATGACGGACACGGGCAAGGTTCTCCTTGTTGACGATTCTCAAACGGCCAGAAGCGCCATGAAGACGGCGCTCAAGGGCACCTTCTCGCACTTCGTCGAGGCGGACGACGGACTTACCGCGATAAAGGCCTTCGTCGAAGAGAAGCCCTGCTTCATCATAACGGACATCGAGATGCCGAGCATCAACGGTTACAAGCTCATCTCGACCATCCGCGCCATGGAAGACGGACAGAACGTCCCCATCATCATGATATCCGGCACCAAACAGTCGCTCAAAAACAGACTGACCGGGTTCAACGCCGGCGCATCGGACTTTATCGTAAAGCCGTACGAGGACGAGGAGCTTATCGCGCGCGTGAAATCGCTCCTGCGCATCCACCGTCTCATGGAAGAGCTCAAGGTCAAGAACACCCTGCTCGAGAAACTGGCGGTGACCGACGAACTCACCGGACTCAACAACAGGCGGCACTTCTTCGACGCGGTCAAGACGCAGGTGTCCGCGGGGCTGCGCCCGCAGTGCAAGACGGCGTGCCTGCTCATGGACATCGACCACTTCAAAAAGACCAACGACACGCACGGCCACGCCGCTGGCGACGAAATCCTGCGCAAGATGGGCAGGCTCCTCAACTCGTGCAAGAGAGACGGCGAGCTTCTGGCGCGCTTCGGCGGAGAAGAGTTCGTAATCTGCCTTTTCAACACCGATTCGGAGAGCGCGCTCCTTGCCGCCGAGCGTTTCCGCCACCTCATAAAGTCGTATGACTTTTCGTCTCCGCTATTTCCGGAGCGGCAGATAACCGTATCCGTCGGCGTCTCCATATACACGCAGGCGCTGCCCGTCTCAATTGACGACCTCATAAAGACGGCGGACAAGGCCATGTACCAGTCAAAGGCCGACGGCAGGGACAGGGTCAGCATCTACGAGGAGTTCGCGCCAAAAGCCGGCGCATGATGCGACGCGCCGGACACGGACAACCCCGCATACCAGCCACCGCAACCACCGTTATGAAAGCTAAAGTAGCTATCGCAAGATGCGCCGATTACACGGACGAGACGGTCTACAAGGCCGTTGCCTCGGCAATCGGCAGGCTCGGCGGCATGCGCGCATACGTTGCCCCGGGCGAGCGGATACTTATCAAGCCCAACCTCCTCGCGTCAAGGACGGCGGACAAGGCTGTAACGACGCACCCGGCCGTCATCTCCGCGGTCATAAGGCTCGTAAAGGAGGCCGGCGCCATACCCTTTGCAGGCGACAGCCCGGCCATCGGCAGCGCGCGCAAGGTCGCTGAAAAATCCGGCATACTCGAGGTCTGCAGGACTCACAACGTCGAGGTCGTTGAACTCAAGACCCTTGCCATAGTCGAAAACCCCTCAGGACACAGGTTCAAACGGCTTGAAGTCTCCAAAGAGGCGCTCGACTTCGACGGGATTATCAACTGCCCCAAGTTCAAGACGCACGCCCAGGTCTACCTTACCCTCGGCGTGAAGAACCTCTTCGGGTGCGTGCCCGGCAAGCTCAAGCCGCAGTGGCACCTCTCAGCCGGCGTAGACTCCATCGACTTCGCCGACATGCTCCTCGACCTATACTTCTTCCTCAAGCCGCGCCTTAATATCATGGACGCCATAACCGCCATGGAGGGCAACGGCCCGTCAAGCGGCACGCCCGTGCAAATGGGACTCGTCTTCGCTTCAAACGACGCAATCGCCATGGACGCAATCGCTGCGCAGGTAGTCGGTGCAAAGGCGCACGACCTACCCATACTCAAGGCCGCGGAGAAGCGCGGGGTGAGCGCCGCAGACCCGGACGAGGTGGACGTGCTCGGAGAGCCTGTCGAGGCTGTCCGCATACACGGGTTCAAGTTCCCGCCGTTTATGAGCGTTAACTTCGCGGCAGGCCTGCCATACTTCATCGACAAACGCCTGCGTAAGGCCCTGACCTCGAGGCCCTCGGTAGACGCCAGGGCCTGCTCGCTGTGCTCCGTCTGCGTGGACATCTGTCCGCCGGGCGTGATGTCAAAGACGGACCGCATAGGCATCGACTACGAGAGATGCATCAGGTGTTACTGCTGTCAGGAGGTCTGTCCCGAAGGCGCGATAACCCCGGTCGAAGGATGGCTCAAGAGGCTGATACCGGGCCTTTGACGCGGGCTTATCACAACGTCCAGCCGCTTGCCCCGTCCGTTCTTATATTATATAATGACAATGTATATGCCGAAACTGATACACATAATCCATGCCGCAGCGTTCATAACCGCCCTTGGCGTTGCCGTGGCCTTCGCCGGCCAGGTCAACGATAAGACTATCGATGTCCCCTTGCCCGCGCCTGCGGAGCCGGGTGAGCTCGATGGATGGACGGTAAAGGACTGGACAGGCCGCTCCGGGATAGACGTCGTTGAGACCGACGCTGGCCGCGCCCTGCACCTCGTAAGCAAAGGCTCGTCGTCCGCCATATACAGGGACATGGAGGTCGACGTAAGCGAATACCGCTACATCAATTGGAAATGGAAGGTCGTCTCTTTGCCAAAGGGCGGCGACGTCCGCGTAAAGAGCGCCGACGACCAGGCGGCGCAGCTCTACGTCATATTCCCCAAATGGCCCGCCTCCGTCAACAGCCGCCTGCTCGGATACATATGGGACACGAGCACACCGGCGGGCCTGTCAGTTACATCCACGAAGATGTCCACCACGAGGTACGTCGTGGTGGAGAGCGGGGCCAAGGGGCTCGGCCTCTGGCACCAGGAGCGCAGAAACGTTTATGAGGACTTCAAGACGCTCTTCGGAGACGAAAAACTCAAGGCCGGACGCGTCTCCATCATGATAGATTCCGACGACACCAACGGCAGCGCGGAATCCTACATAACCGACATCTACTTCTCGAAGGACTGAGGCCCGGCTAACCGGCCGTAACGGACGCCCCTGCCCCTGCGCGTCTTTCAAATCTCCCGGCGCCCGGGGCCAGACCATACCGGAGACCCTCGTGCCCGCAAAAAGAAAGCTCCTCATACCGGCGCTTGCGGCAACGCTCATTATCGGCATTGCCGCATACTCATTCCTATCCCGCGTCACGCTCGACATAACAAGCCTCGCCCCGCGCATCATGGCCGAAGCCCAGGCGAAACTGGGATATAAACTGAGCGTCGATAGCCTTCAGGTCAAGCTGCTTCCATCGCCCAACATCACCATCACCGGGCTTAGCGCCTCCGGGGACGCGGCCACGACTTTGACCGCTCGCATTGTGCGGCTTCGCCTCGCGCTCCTGCCGCTGCTGGCCCGCAGGGCGGTCGTACGCTATATCGACGCCGAGGACGTTTCTCTTGATATAACCACATCCGGCGTAGAGCGGCTCGTAAAGTCCGGGCACGGACACGGCCCCTCAATCGACAACCTCGACATACGCGGTCTGAAGATAAATCTCACCGACGACAGCAGTCCCGGCGGCCGGACAATCGAAGCGGACATCAACAAGGCCTACGTCAACAGACTTGATAACGACTTCGTCATAAGGGTCGAGGGCAGGACAAAGCACGGGGCGCGGTTCTCATCTACCGGCAACTGGGAAGCCGCAAAGGCCGCCATCACCGGCAAGGTTGCGATACGCGGCATCGACCTTGAAAAACTCAGCCGCTATCTCGGCCTTAAAAAGACCGCCTCTCTCAGGGGTGCGGCTGACGCCGACCTGTCATACTCCGTCATCGGCCCGAAGACCGAATTGGACGGCGCCGTCGTTCTAACCGGCGTTGAGGCGCAGATGCCCGGCGTCCTTAACAGGCTGCTGCGCCTTGACGGGAGCGCCCGAGTTGCGGCGGCCATCGACGGCAAAAACTACAAGCTCTCGCTCGACGATATCCGGCTCGACCTCGGCGGCTTCATCCTGTCAGGCGCGATAGACGCGGCGGGAAGCGGCGGCAACGCCGCGTTCAACGTCTCGGCATCCACCACGCCCATCGCGCTGGCCGCGCTCAAAGAGATTACGCCGGAAAAACTTATCCCCGCGGTCTTTGCGCCGAAGTTTGCGCGAATCGGCTCGCTGACCGGTACGGCTGCCTTTGAAGAAATACGCGCGGCCGGAAGGCTGAAGGACTGGCGGCTTGACGACCGCAGCCTCACGGACAAACTCCGCGTCAGCATAAAACTTGACAGGGCGGGGCTGCGTTATCCCGGGCTGAGCGAATCGTTCAGGGAGGTCTCCGGCACCGTCAGCTTTAAAGACATGACAATTACGGCGCATGATATCGCAGCGCGCTACGGCGGGATAAGGCTCCTTAACCTCAGCGCCGTGATAAGCGGACTGGCCGCGAGACCGCACTATGAAGTATCGCTAAAAGGCATATTCGACGCGGCTGAATGCGCGCGCCTTGCCTCGGAGCTTGGAGAAAACGTGACCGGGTTCGCATCGAGCCTTGCAAAGGTAAAACTCTCCGGCGACGTTAACCTCTCCCTCAATCTGAAGGGGGAATTGGGTGGCAAGGGCGCGCCGGTATATTCCGGGTCCGCGCGTCTGCGGGATATCAAGGCCATTGCCGCGGACAGCTCGTCCGTGCTCGGCCCGGCGCGCGGGGCCGTCTCTTTTGACAACGAGCGCGTAACCATAAACAGCCTCTCAGCCGTTATAGGCGACTCGAACCTCGATATCACCGGCTTTGTGGAGGGCTACGTCTCGAAGACGCCCGCGTTTGAGATTTCCGCCTCAGCCAGTCTGACGAACGATACGATAAAAAGGTATATATGGGAACGCGCCCCGTCTTTCAGCGACAGGCTGAACGTCAAGGCCCGTGCGCAGGGACAGCTTGACGGATTCTCGGTGGATGCGTCCGTTGACACGGGCGCGGGCCGGGCCGGAGAGAAAAAGGGGATAGGCATCTCCAACGGAAGGTTCCGGGCCGACTCGGTGCACGTGCGCTCAGGCGCACCGGTTGAGGCCGGATCGCTTGAAGTAAATATACCGGACGGACAGATATACGGCCACGCATTCAAAGACCTGAGCGCATCAGGCAACGTGACAAAAGACCTGGCCGACGGAAAGCTCAGGTTCATCATCGACGGCGGCGAAGCAACGGCCTCTGCAAGGTATTACCGGGACAAGTCCGCGATTAAATCCTTTGATACGGATATCAACCTGAACGGCGTGATGCTCGACGAGATAATCGCCTCGTTCGGTGTGCAGAGCAAGGTCATCTCAGGGCCTGTTTACGGCAAGGCCGCGTTGTCAGGCACGCGAGGCGCAAAAGGCTTTGTATCAGGCCTCAACGGCTCCATCAGTCTTCACGCGGACAAGGGACGGCTCTATAAATTCCTCATACTGAGCAGGATATTCTCGATTATAAACATCATCTCCATCGACGAGCTATTTAAAGAGGGCCTGCCGTTCAAGACAGTCGCGGGCGACTTTACGGTGACGGACGGAGCGCTTGCCACGGAAAGGCTCTACCTCGACAGCGACTCGATGCGTATGTCGGCCCTCGGAAAGATAGACCTGAACGTCCCGGATATCGAGAGCTTCCTTGCAGTGCGGCCGTTCGTCACCCTCGACAAAATCATCTCCAGCGTGCCGCTCGCAGGCTGGGTCATAACAGGCAAGGAACAATCAGTCGTGAGTTTTTACTACGAGATAAGCGGGCCGCTTGCAGACCCGGATGTCTCGCCTGCGCCGATAAAGGGGATTGAGACAGGCATTACCGGCATACTTGAACGGCTTGTTGCACCGGCGGATAATATACCGGATAAGAAATAAAACGGAGACACCATGGGTTACTGGAACACACTCAAGGCAGGCTGGTACAGGCGCGGACTCGACTACTCTGACTTTTCAACGACCGCGCTCAAGGTGATGCTGCCGAGGCTCAAGGCCGAAGGCGTAAAGACCGTCATCGACGTTGGCGCGGGCTGCGGCACACTCACCCTGCCCCTTGCGCGGAAGGGTTTTTCAGTGACCGCGCTTGAGCCATCCGAGGCCATGCTCGAAATATTGAAGACGGACGTTAAGAAGGCGCGGCTTCGCAATATAAAGACCCTGCACGGCGAATGGGGCAAGGTCGCGGCAAAACCGCACGACGCGCTCATCTGCGCCAACGTGCCCGAGCTTCTGAAAGAGCCGCGCTCGTTCATCGAGACGGCCTCGCCGCTCGTGAAAAAACTCGTCTTCCTCATCGTGAACGCCGACCCGAAGGGGGACAAATTCTTTTACAAGGAGCTATACCCGCTTCTGTTCAACAGACAGTGGGAGCCGCGAAGCGACTACCTCAAGACCTACGCCGCGCTGCACGAGCTCGGCATCTACGCGAACATCGAGATGATAAGCTACGACTTTGACCAGCCCTTCGACGATATCAACGAGGCCGTGACATTCTGGAAGGAGTACATCGGCATAGTAACGGAAGAGCACGACGCGAGACTCAAGACCTTCCTGCAAAAACGGCTCGTCAAGCGCGGCAGGATTTTACTGGCGCGCTTTCATAAAAGGAGCGCGGTGATATGGTGGAGGAAGGAGAAAGGGTAGAAATTTCCTCTCCCCTTGGGGAGAGGATTAAGGTGAGGGGGAAATGACCGCGTTGCACTACGCCCCCTCACCCTGCCCTCGTGTGCGCTAACATCATGTCTTTAGCGCCTCCCCGAGGGGAGAGGGTTTACATTTGACTACAGCACAAATCATTGATGGGCTTCGTACCTCAGCCCATCCTACGAGCTCTTGTGAGTCAATCAGCGCACCCCCCAAAACAAAAAATGGCTGGTCAGATATAGATTCTTCCCAATTCTTAGCGAAACCAGATTCATCTAAAAAAACAAATCTCATTTGCTCTTTTTCTCCCAGATCAACATCTATGGGACTGCATATAAAAACCATGCTTAAAGGCCCTCTCCCCTTTCGGGGAGAGGGCCTTTAAAAAAAGACGCTACTCAATCCCTACTTCCCCGCATGCTTCTTCTTGTAATCCTCTATGGCCGCGTGCAGCGCGTCAGCCGCAAGGTTGGAGCAGTGCATCTTCACCGGCGGCAGGCCGTCGAGGGCCTCGGCAACCGTGTTGTTGGAGATATTCTCGGCCTCTGCAAGCCCCTTGCCCTTTACAAGCTCGGTGACCATGGATGAAGTGGCTATGGCCGCGCCGCAGCCGAAGGTCTTGAACTTGACGTCGGTTATCTTGTCGTTCTCGACCTTTATCGTAAGCTTCATTATATCGCCGCAGGCAGGGTTGCCCACCGTGCCCGTGCCGTCCGCGCCGTCGACCTCGCCCACGTTACGCGGGTTGGAGAAGTGGTCCATCACCTTGTCACTGTACATTTTCGCGTCTCCTTTATTCTGATTGATTAAATCGAATTATCATTTCAAGCAAAGCGAGCCGAAGCCCTGAGCGTAACGCCTGTGGTATCAGGAATTTCCCCCTCACAGTTGCTCTCCCACAAGGAGAGAAGGGGCTTTCTCCTCCCCTTATCTAAGGGGAGGCCGGGAGGGGTTAATCTTTGCAGCCACAATGCTTGCTTGTTACTTCGTGCATGCCCAACTTAACTCCCCCTGCCCCCTCTTTTACAAAGAGGGGGAGTTTCGCGCCCCTTGACAACACAGTTGCTCGTGTGCGCTCGTGTGCGCTTGTGCGCTAACGTAATGCTTTTAGCGCCTAACGTTATGTCTTTGGCG
>JACRNO010000021.1 GCA_016234855.1 Deltaproteobacteria bacterium
GCCGTGCTGGAACCCGTGCAAGTGGGCGGGGTTACCATCGAGCACGCGACCCTGCATAACGCCGACGAGGTGGCGCGCAAGGACGTGCGCGTCGGAGATACCGTAATCGTCCAGCGCGCAGGCGACGTGATACCGGAAGTGGCAAGCGTCATCATCGAAAAAAGGCCGCCTGAATCAACGCCGTTTAAGATGCCTGAAGCGTGCCCGGTCTGCTCCGCCTCGGTCGAGCATATAGGGGCCATCCATTTTTGCACGGGAGGGCTTGCCTGCCCCGCGCAGTTGAAAGAATCCATACGACACTTCGCATCCAAACGCGCCCTTGATATCGAGGGACTCGGCGAGAGACACGTTGAGCAGTTCGTTGACGCGGGGCTTGTGGCCGACGTTGCGGACATTTTTTTGCTGAGCAAGGAGCAGATACTTACCTTGCCGCGCTGGGCTGGGAAGTCGGCTGACAATCTCATAGACGCCATTGCCGCAAGCAGACGCACGACGCTGCCGCGCCTTGTCTTCGGCCTCGGCATCCACGGGGTTGGAGAGCAGACGAGCCGCGTCCTTAGCGAGCGCTTCGGCTCGCTCGACGCTTTAGCCGCCGCAACCGAGGCCGAGCTTATTTCAACGCCAGAGGTCGGGCCGGAGACAGCCCTGTCCATCATGGATTTCTTCAAAGAGCCGCACAACATAGCCGTCTTGAAAAAACTCAAGAACGCAGGCATCGCGTTTGAGGCAACGGCAAGCAAGGTCGGCAGATTAGCGGGCAAGGTCTTTTTATTCACCGGCACACTTACATCCATGACGCGCGACGAGGCCAAGGAACTTGTCGAAGCGCACGGCGGCAGCGCGGCGGCAGGCGTAAGCAAGAAGGTAGACTACGTCGTCGCCGGAGCAGAAGCAGGCTCAAAACTTGAAAAGGCGCGGAAGATAGGGCTTACAATCATAGACGAAGCTGAGTTTAAGAGGATGGTAGGATAAGAGTGGTGGGCTGTGCCTACCGAACTTAAAAGCGGAGCTTTTATGACAAATGCGTTCCCAAGCAGGAGCTTGGGAACGAGAGAATTTAAGAAGATAGTGGGGTAATAAGGGGGTGCAGTATACTGTGTCCGTAACCCAACAAAGATGAAAAGCGGTCAGAGGAGTTTGAGGAAGACATCGAGTGATATCTGAGATTGCTTGATGATGTGTGACAAGGTGGAGCGTTTACCGGACGATGCGCCGGGACAGTGAGCTTGATTGTCTTGTCTTCAACGCTCTTTTCAAGCCTGACGTGGCTGCCCTTCTGCCTGACAACCTTCCAACCGTCTCTTTGCAGAGCGCTGATAATCCTGTCATACGGCAGGCTTGGAACCTTACTCACAGAGTGACGACCTCCACGCGCGCGCCTGCCCTTTCAAACTCCTCGTCTTCAACTTCGAGGTAGAGCTCTATCGCCTCTCTGATATTTGCAAGCGCCTCTTCAAGCGTGTCGCCCTCGCTGATACATCCACGCAGGGCAGGGACGTAAACCGTATAGCCGCCTTCTTCTGAAGGCTCAAGCACGACCTTGAGTTTCATAACGCACCTCTATATTTCAGCATACCACAGGCCTATGGCCGCAGTAAAGCCATGGGCCACCGGCGACAAAACCCTCTCCCCTTTGGTGAGAGGGCAGGGAGAGGGGGCATTGTGTTACGCTAGCATTTCCCCTCATCCCAACCTTCTCCCCAAAGGGGAGAAGGGTTTTACCTCCCCATCATCGGAAACCCCATCTCCTCGCGGCTCTTGAGATAACCCTCAGCGCATCTGCGGGCGAGCGCCCTGACGCGGCCGATAAAACCCGTGCGCTCGGCAACGCTTATCGCGCCCCTTGCGTCCAGCAGATTGAAGGTGTGCGAGCACTTGAGGCAGTAGTCATAAGCCGGAAGCGGCAGGGCCTTTTCAGTGAGGCGGTTGCATTCGCTCTCGTACATCTCAAAGAGTTTCAGCAGCATCTCGACGGATGCCTCCTCGAAATTATAGCGCGACTGCTCGACCTCGTTCCTGTGGTGGACGTCGCCGTACTTCACGTCCTTTGTCCATTGAAGATCGTAGACGTTGTCCACACCCTGCAGATACATGGTGATGCGCTCAAGACCGTAGGTGATCTCCCCTGAGACGGGTTTTAAGTCTATGCCGCCCGCCTGCTGAAAGTAGGTGAACTGCGTTATCTCCATGCCGTCGAGCCAGACCTCCCACCCGAGGCCCCACGCCCCGAGGGTCGGGGATTCCCAGTCGTCTTCCACAAACCTGATATCGTGCGCAAGCGGGTCTATGCCGAGATACTTCAGGCTTTCGAGATAGAGCTCCTGAATATCGTCGGGCGAAGGTTTTAATATGACCTGGAATTGATAGTAACGCTGGAGCCTGTTCGGGTTCTCGCCATAGCGGCCGTCGGTCGGCCTGCGCGAAGGCTCCACATACGCAATCCGCCACGGCTCAGGCCCGAGGACGTTAAGGAAGGTCGCGGGATTGAAGGTGCCCGCGCCCTTTTCAATGTCATACGGCTGATAGAGCACGCAGCCGCGCTCGGCCCAGAACTTTTGTAGCGAGAGTATCACGTCTTGAAAATACATTTTCCCTTCTTCTCCTGTAATCCGCGGGCCGTGCGCCGTCGTTGTAAGATACCCGTGCCTGCCTGAATTAACGCAGGCGCGGCGTGTTAATCGCCCTATGGAAGCTAAGATTAATTAAAGAGTCACTTTGAATGCCGCGAAAATCTTGTTCTTCGGCAATTCAACTACCCGCGAGATTCCCCGGGCGCTTCGCTCGCTCGGAATGACGGCAAAACGTCATCAATCGACGACATCTTATATTTTAACCGTCTTTCAGCTTTGGATAAAGTGATTTTTAAGAGGCTGCGTCCGGCTCTTTCCGGCTGAGACAAGCGCGAGAGCGAGAAACCTTCAGCCGCCCTGCCGCCAATATCACATTGCTCATCCTGCACGGCCGTTTTTTACGCCTGAGCCTTGGCGCTGAACGAGCCGGGATTTGCGAGCCTTGCAAGAAATCGCCTGGCCTTGAGCTCGCGGCCTATCTGGTGCCTGATGAAGTCGTCGAGCAGCCGGGCGCTCTCTTCGAGCATGCCGGGCGCTGGTTTAAGGCGCGCAAGCTTATCAGTATCGAGCCGCGCCGCGCTCGATAGCATGCGCGCCGTGCCGACGGAAAGCGGCAGGCCCAGGCCGCCGGAACATTTGCAACAGACCGTGCCGCCCCTCTCGCTCGAAAAATAGATGCGTCCGCCTCCTGCCTGGTCAAACCCTTGCCTGCAGACGACGCAGCCGTCGAGGTGCGGCTGATACCCGGCCAGCGCCATGAGCTTTATCTCGAAGAAACGCAGGAGCGCGGGGCCGGCAACAGCGGCCTCCATCAGGCGCAGGAACTCAAGGAGCAGGCCGTAGATGCAGGAGTTGGCCTGACCCTCCCTCGTCGTCTCGGAGACGAGTTCCAGCATACAACAGGCGTTGGCATATCTTACGACGTCGGATTTAAGCCCTGAGAAGGCGTCGACGAGCGCTGCCGCCTCCATCCTCACCAGGTCGCTCCTGTCGCTGGCGTGAAAAACGCCTCTGATATGCGCGGGCGCGTCGAGCGTGCCCACGAACCTGCGCCGCGACCTGCGCGCGCCCTTGGCAATGCCCTTGACCTTGCCAAACTCCTCCGTATAGAAGGTCAGTATCAGGTCTGACTCGGAATAGTCCGTCGCGCCCAGCACTATGGCGCGCGCGGTGTTGGAGCCGTGCTTCATAGTATGCCCGCCCTCACAAAAACGGTCGCAAGTCCAAGGAAGCTGAAAAACCCGCCGACGTCCGTGCAGGTGGTGACGAATACGGTCGCTGATATCGCAGGGTCAATCTTGAGCCGCTTGAGGATAATCGGGATGAACGTGCCGGCCAGTCCCGCGATAACGAGGTTGGCGGTCATGCCCAGGAAGAGCAGAAGCCCTATCATGATATTGGCGCCGAGCAGATATGCCACAATAGTGGCGACTATGCCGACCATCAGGCCATTGGAGAGGCCGACAAGGGCCTCTTTAAAGATGACCCAGCGGGCGTTGTGCATGGACAACTCGCCGAGCGCGAGCCCGCGCACGACGACGGTCAGGGTCTGCGTGGCGGCGTTGCCCCCCATCCCGGCGATAACCGGCATGAGCACGGCCAGTATGACGAACTTTTGTATCGTGCCCTGAAAGATATGAACGACGCTCGCCGCCAGAAAGGCCGTGGCGAGGTTTATAAGGAGCCAGGGCAGCCGCAGACGTATCGAGCGGCGCGCCGGGTCCATGACCCTCGCCTCAAGGTTCAAGCCCGCCATCTTGTAAAAGTCCTCGAATATCTCTTCTTCGATGACGTCGACGACGTCGTCAACGGTGATGCGGCCCACGAGCACGCCTGCCGAATCGACGACGGGCAGCGAGAGGAGGTCGTACTTCTGGAATATCTTGGCCACCTCCTCCTGGTCCAGGTCTGTCTGGACCTTTATCGTATCGGGCACGACGATGTCCTTTATACGCACGTCCGGCCCGGCGATGATGAGCTTGTTGAGCGGCACGGCGCCGGCCAGCCGACCGCCGGAGTCCACCACGAAGACGCTTGAAAGGTTCTCTATGTCCCTGCCTTTTCTGCGTATCTCTTCTATGGCCTCCTGCACCGTCGCGCTCTGATGCACCGCCAGAAGCTCGGCCTGCATCTTTCCGCCGGCCGTGTCTTCCGGGTAGACAAGGAGCTTTTTGAGCGCGACAGAGTCCTTCTCCTTGATGCCGGCAAGGACCTCTTTCGCCGATTTCAACGGGAGTTCGGCGATGATGTCCGTGGCGTCGTCGGTCTCCATCTCCTCGACGACCCTGATAAGCTCCGCGGAGGATATCGATGAAATAAGTATCGCGCGCAGACGCTCGTCGGTCTCCAGAAGGACCTCGGCAGCCGGCACCGGCGACAGGTACTTGAAGAGCTCGATGGCCTGGTCGTCCTCGATCGAAGTCAGGACCCTGACGATATCAGCGGCATGCAAGTCGCCAAGGAGGCGCAGTACCTCCTTCGCGTTATGGGCCTCAAGCAGCGCGGTTATCTCCGCAGTATGGTCGATTTGAGTTTCCACGGTCATCCTGCAGGCGGTCTCCCATAAAACCCCGCGCAAAAACAAACGGCGAACATATAAAAAAAGCCCGGCAACATTGTGCGTGGGCGTAGACCTTATCTCGCGACTGCCTTATTCTCCCGCGCGCTTCGCCAGAAAACCGGCATGGGCTGAAGATATTGCATCAACTATAATATATTGTTAATAACAAGTAGCATACCTCTGAAAGACAAGTCAAACCCTTTTAGCCCGAGGCCCTGTTTTTAACTCAACCGAACCCGGAATCACCGTCCGCGCATGCGCCTGACGCATGCGCGAAGAAGGCCTGAGCGGGGCATGGAGGCGAGCCTGCGCGCCGCGAGCCTGCCCCCCTGAAAATGCCGGGACGCCTCACCCGATGAAAAAGGTCACGGGGATATTTACATAATGGCGAAGGACTGTGCGACGCGGCCTGATTACCGCTCGAGGAAGAACGGGCCTGCGATCCGGCGCATGACATGCTCGGTGGTGCTGCCAAGGACCATCTCGACGAGCGCCGCGTGATGGGTTGCGCCCATGAAGAGAAGGTCGTGGGCGTGCTCTTTGTAATAACCCTCGATGCCGACTGGCGGGTCGTCGTTGACGTGCGTGTAGACGACCTTGAGCCCGTAACCCTTAAGATAGTCCTCGGCCTCTTTCAACCGCGCGTCCGTCTCCTGTTTGGAGACCGTTATGACCGTAAGGGGGAGCTTCAAGGCCTTGCAGAACTGCGCGGCGCTGTGCATGGCGCGCGCGGCATTGGGGCTGGCGTCATAGGCAAGGAGCGGGGCGGCTATGGGTTTGAAGACTACCGGCACGACAAAGACCGGCTGCGGGCTGCGCCTGAGGACGGACTCCGTGGTCGAGCCGAGCAGACCATAGTCGAACCTTGCGTTCAGCCCGCGCCCGCCCATTATAACGAGGTCGGCAAGCTTCGCGGCATTGCATATCTCGGTTGCGACAATACCGGAGGCCTGGCGCTTGTCGTGGATGACCCCAGCCTCGGCGCATGAGGCGCTGAAACCTTCGAGGATGACCTTGCCGCGCTCTTCAAGGGCCTCGCGCATCCGGGTGGAGAGGTTCATGAGCGGCTCTATCCCCAGCGAGCCGGAGAGGTCGTGAAGGAGCGGGCCTTCGAGCGCGACCACGTCGACGACGTTTATCCCTATAAGCTCGGCCCCGAACTCGCGGGCAAGGTATATGCCGTAATCGAGCGCGCTCTTTGAGTATTCACTTCCGTCCTGGGGGATGAGTATCTTCTTTATCACAGGTTATCCGTTATCTTCGATAGTATGCAGAGTCAGGCAGCCGCTGAAAAACCCTGCAGGAGATGTAAGAAGCAAAATATCAGGCATGCTTTTGACGGACATCGGCGGCCGCGCCCGTTGAAAATTGATACTTGCCAATGGCGGCCGCGGCCTCCAGCAACTCGTCAGTCACCCACAAACCATAATAAAAACAAGCTGATATGAACCATGAAGGCAGCTTATGCTACGCCCTCGCCCCGCTCAAAAACAGTCTTTGCAGGATGCGGCGTATTACGCCGGAAAGTCTACAGGCGAAATATGGCAACCGCCCGGCTAATCAGCCAAAGGCAGCGTCAGCGCGCGTCTGTCCAACGGCTGTCTGCGGTCAAAACCCATCCGCCTGTCGCCTGAAATCCTTCTATCCGGCATGCGCCTTCTGTCACGCGCGCTATGGCGACGGCTGAGAGCATCCCTTCTGTCAGAATTGACCCTTTTCTCTTCCATAATAGAACCTCCGCCTCTTTGCATATCCAAAGACGCCCGTCTTGAAGGAAAGAACGGACATCAAGTCGGATAAAAACGATAAACTATCAAACAACACCCCTGCGGCCATGCCAGTGCAACGCCTTAATACGACGCGCGACCCTTAAAAAGCCTCGTATATCAGCGACACGCGGCGTTATCGGATGCTTGTTTGGTCAACGCGCGCGCCTGTCCCTCATATTAGTCCTGCGGTCTTGACAGATACGCCTGTCTTCGGCAAATCGCCTGTCAATATCCCGCCGCCTGTCGCCGGGCCTATGCCGCCTGCCCTCAAGGTTGACCCTTCTATCCACGCCGCTTCTCTGCCCTTTCATTATACCCTCTATAACCAACCGCGTTTATAATCGGCAGGCCGCGCGTCAAGCCCAACCCGCCGGTTCATACTCATACAAGCGCCGGCACGTCGTCGGCCAAAACCTCTACAGTCACTTCCCCCTCGCTCGCGTCTATCCGGAAGAGGACGCCGTCTTTCCACCTGAGGGTTATCGGCACCTTGACCTTCTCGTCGATATGGCGCTTCAGGAACCGGGCGCCGTATTTTTCATTATAGCCGCGCTCCACAAGCGAGTCAAGGGCGGCCTCGGTCACCGACAGACGCCTGCCGTATTCCTCCAGATGAGCGCCTATCTTGTCCAGATACATGGCGGAAAGCCTACGCACCTCATCGCGCGTAAGCGGCGTGAATACGATGATATCGTCGATACGGTTCATGAATTCAGGAGAGAAGGTGTTCTCGACCTCCTTGATGATGTCGCGCTTCAGGAAATCCGTCTTCTGACCGTCAACCAGAAACCCCAGGGGTTTTACGTACTTTCTGAAGACGTCCGCGCCGAGGTTGCTCGTCATGATGATGACCGTATCGCTGAAGTAGATGCGCCTGCCGCGTCCGTCGGTAAGCCAGCCCTCGTCAAAGACCTGCAGAAAGAGGTTCAGGACGAACGGATGGGCCTTCTCGACCTCGTCCAGCAGGACTACGGAGTACGGGTTCTCGCGCACCGGGTTCGTGAGAAGCCCGCCGCGCTCCGAGCCGACTATGCCGCGCGGCATGCCAACGAGCTTGTCCACGGCAAGCGACGAGTCCTTGTACTCACTCATGTCCACGCGTATCATCTTCTTCTCGTCGCCGAAGAGGAACTCGGCCAGGGCCTTCGCGAGCTCGGTCTTGCCGACGCCGGTCGGCCCGAGAAAGAGGAGCACGCCGTCAGGTCTGGAGTAATTTTCCTTGAGCGGCCCCTTGTTCAGGCGCAGCCGCCTTGAGAGCGCGACTATGGCCTCGCGCTGACCCACGAGCCTGCGCTCGAGCGCGGCCTCCATTTCCTTGAATCGCGCGTTGGTGTCGCGGAATATCATATCGCGCGGGATCTTCGTCTCCTGGGAAATCACCTCGATGACGTCGGCGGCGCCCACGGCCTCGGAGGGCCGGTTTATCTCGACCTTTACGCACGAGGTGTCGAGCCATCCGATGACCTTGTCCGGCATCTTGAGGCTCCTCATGTAACGCGTCGACATGTCGAGGGCGGTCTCTATGGCCTCGTCGCTTATCTTTACCGAATAGTTTGTCTCAAGCCTCGGCCTTATGCCGTAGAGGATCCTGCGCGTCTCGTCGACCGTAGGCTCCTGGATGTTCACAAGGCGGAACCTGCGCGCAAGGGCCTCGTCCTCGGCGATGAACTCCTTGTACTCGGAAAGGGTCGTTGCGCCTATTATCTGCACCTCGCCGCGCGCAAGCGTGGATTTGAATATGTTGGCGGCGTCCGACGGCACGCCCATGGCGCTGCCCGCGCCTATGAGGGTATGCGCCTCGTCAATGAAGAAGATGATGTTCTTCTTCTCCTTTATCTCTTTTATTATCTTCTCAATCCTGTCCTCGAACATCCCGCGGAATATCGTGCCTGCCACGACCGAGTTCATCTGCAGGTTCACTATCTGCTTATCGCGCAGCCTTTTCGGCACGCGCTTCGGCTCAAGCTCGATGATGCGGGCAAGCCCCTCCACGACCGCTGTCTTGCCCACGCCCGGCTCGCCGACTATCATGACGGAATTGGAGCGGTCAACGTGACAGAGTATCTCCATCACCTGCTCTATCTCGTTATCCCTGCCTATGATTACCGGCAGCTTGTCAAAGCGGGCGAGCTTATTCAGGTTTACGGCGAAGTGCTTGAGGTTCGGGGGCAGCTCGTACTTCTTCTTCAGGTCTTCGTCCATCTCTTCCTTGCTCCTCACCTTTACGGTAATGCGGCGCATCACGTAGTCCGGGTCGAGGCCGAATGAGCGGAATATCTTGGCCGGAAGGCTGTGGTTCTCCTGGAATATGGCGATAAAGAGGTCGGTGGAATCTATCTCTTCGCGCCCCCATCGCTGAGCCTCGTCAAGGGCGAGCCTGATGACGTTACGCGTGGCCGGGGGTATCTTCATGCCCACGCCCACGTACTGTCGCGATATATTGAGATGTTCGTTGAGGAAGTTTGTGACGTGGTAGACGTCGAGGTTGAGGTCTTCGAGTATCTCTCTGAAGAACCGCTCTTCGAGCTTTGCAAAGGCCAGAAAGATGTGCTCAACCCCGAGATAGTAGTGCTGGCGGGTCTTGCTCTCCTCTACGGCCGCGTCTATGACCTTGCGGGCCGCCGGGGTGAACTTCTCTTTTAACTCGTCCATTTCAGCCATGATACCCTCTCGCCCGGGCCGCCATCAACCCCGGTTAAGGCCCCGTACCGCTGTTTTTTGCGGGACGAAGGCCTCGGATATACGCCAAAAACCAGACTTTTACCGGAGACGCCGCTCAATGCACCAACGCCTTCCTTATTAATTCTACCACAAAGGGGAGAGACCACCATAGGCTTTTTTGTTTTTACGCCGGTTCGCCAGCCCAGCGGAGAAAAGGCTGCGAAACCCGCCCCCTCACCATAGCCCTTTGCGCGGGTCCTGAGGGTTGAGCCCGTCAAACTGCTCTATGAGCCTTTTGGAGTCCGCGTCAACCTTCTTAGGCACGATGATGCCTACGACCACATACTGGTCTCCGCGCTCGTGCTCGCGCAGACCATAGACCCCTTTTCCCTTTATCCTGAGCCTCTGGCCGCTATGCGTGCCGCCCGGGATTTTGATGGTGGTGAACCCGTCTATCACAGGCACCTTTATCTCGGCGCCGAGGACGGCCTCTTTAATGGTGACTGGCAGGTCCAGGTAGATGTCGCCCCCCTCCCGCCGGAAGAGATGATGCGGCCTTATCGTCTTAATGATGAGATAGAGGTCGCCGTTCGGCCCGCCCTCCCAGCCGCTGTCGCCCTTGCCTGCCGCGCGAACGCGCGAGCCGACGTTTACGCCGGGCGGCACCTTGACGGTCATGGTCTCGCTCCCGTCGCGCCGCGCAACGTTCAGCCGGACATCCGTGCCCTTTACTGCCTGCATGAACTCGAGCTCGACGTTATACTCGATATCCTCACCGCGTTGGATCCCGCGCCGCCTGCTGCGCGAGCCGAATATATCGCCGAAGACATCCTCGAACCCGCCGGGGCCCATGTCAAAATCCTCGTAATGCACCCCCCCGCCCGCGCCCGGGGGCCAAGCGCCGCCCGGAGGCCACCCGCCCGGCTCAAAGTTGGCCGTGCCCGTAAGGTCGTAGTCCGAACGCTTCTTCGGGTCACCCAATATGGCATAGGCCTCGTTGATTTCCTTGAACCTGGCCTCCATGGCCTTGTTGCCCGGATGAAGGTCAGGGTGGAACTTCTTGGCAAGCCCCCGATAGGCCTTCTTTATCTCGTCGTCGGAAGCGCCCTTCTTTACACCGAGGATATCGTAGTAGTCTTTGTTGGCCATCGGCTCCGGGAAGAAAAATCCGAATTCCCCCTTTTCGCGATACCCACGCCAAGGGGCGTGAGTCGGGGGACTTGGGGATTTGTTTATCGCCCACTCGCTCTGCAGGCGCGAAGCAGATATTATCTGCTTCGCACCCACTTATTATTATTCTTTTTGAGGGAGACCGCAAGGAGAAAGGCGGGGGAACATGTCATTCCAGAGATTTTTATCGGGAATCCATATCACATTCACAATGCCAAAAGACTGGATTCCCGCCTGCGCGGAAATGACGAACTCAATTATCATTCCCACGCGAATGGATGGGAAGGATTTGATGCGCGCCCGGCACGGGCGCGCATCCAGCCTTTCATCCAAACAAATATCCATAGCGGCAGCTTGTTACCATTTATGTTGCGCAACCAAACTATCCCTCAGGGCATTGAGCCTGCTGCTGAGGCCCACTTTATAGATGTGCGGATTTTCAAAACGTTTGTACTCCGCAGGGAGCATGTCCAGACGCTCCCTGCTGTATCGCGCCGTCTGGAACAGGGAAGGCGGATTGTAGACGATCTTGCCCTGGGCCATCACCATGTGCAGCAACGGCTCGATTTTATACGGACCGATGGCAAAAGATTGACGGGGGAGGAACGGATGGTGCATCACGGCAATGGTTCTTTCATCTTCGAGCCCGACCACATCAGCGCCTAAAAACAGCCCCTTATCATCGATGGCCCGCCACACCTGCTTTTTATCAGGCAGTGTGATTTTGGAAACATTTTCCGAAAGTTTGATAACCGGATGCCCGTTGGCTTGCGACAATTTGTACACGCCGTCAAGCGCCGCGTCAGGCTGTCCGGTGACCAGGCTGGTCCCCACGCCGAAAACATCTATAGGCGCCTTTTGCGCCATCAGGCTTCTGATGACATACTCGTCGAGTTGGTTGGAAGCGGCGATCTTCACGTAGTGCAAACCCGCCTCATCCAGCATGGCGCGGCTTTTCCGGGCCAGATAGGCCAGGTCCCCGCTGTCCAGACGGATGCCTTTCAGGCGATAGCCCTTTTTTTCCATTTCTTTTGCCACTGTAATCGCATTGGGCATGCCGCTTTTCAGGGTGCTGTAGGTATCCACAAGAAATACGCAATCATCCGGACGGGCGGCGGCAAAGCTGCGAAAGGCCTCGATTTCGCTGTCGCAGCTCTGAACATAGGAATGCGCCATGGTGCCGGACGCCCGCAGGTTGTAATCTCTTGCCGCCAGCGTATTGCTGGTCGCATCGAACCCGCCGATAACGGCTGCGCGGCTGGCATAATAGCCACCGGGCCCGTGCGCGCGGCGCAACCCAAAATCAACGAGCACGGCATCCCCGGCCGCAATACGCATGCGGCTGGCCTTGGTGGCGACCAGCGATTGAAAATTGAGGATGTTGAGCAGCACCGTCTCGACAAGCTGAGTTTCTATCAGGTTCCCCTCGACCCTCAGAACGGGACGCGTCGGGAATACCAGGTCTCCTTCCGGTGGAGAATAGATCGCGCCTCTGAACCTGAAGCCCTCCAGATACGCCAAATAGTCGGGATGGAAGGATTGCGCTTTCAGAAAATCCAGGTCTTCTTTGTCAAAGCGAAAATTCTCCAGAATCGCCAGCAGGACCGGCAGACCGGCAAAAATCGTATATCCGCCGTTGAATGGATTCTTGCGGTAAAAGTAATCAAATACAGCGGATTCATCCTTGCGGCCTGCCAAAAAATAGGCCTGTCCCATGGTGAGTTCGTATTGGTCGGTGTATGTTGCGGTAAAATCGAACATAGTCGTTTTCTTGATCATCCCTTCCATTCTATCTTCGAATGCCCGTGGATTTTAAAAACCTGACTCCTTTCTGCCGCATGCCATTAACCGCGTTTTTCACACTATCCTGAGGCGAACCGACTGGGCTCGTTAGATCGCTGAGAAAAAAAACCTCATATCCTTTTGCCGCCCCGTCCACGGCCGTGAAATAGACGCAATAATCAGCCGCAAGGCCGCAGACAAAAACCCTCTTGACATTTCGACCGCGCAGATAGCCGTCCAGACCGGTTTCCGTCACGTGGTCGTTTTCAAGGAATCCGGAATAGCTGTCCTTATTTTTATGATAGCCCTTCCGGATGACGGCTTGCGCGCGCCGGGTATCCAGACCGCGATAAAATTCAGCGCCGTTGGTCCCCTGTACCGCGTGGTCCGGCCATAATACAGGGCCTATCCCCGGGGCTTCGTAGGCGTCAAATGCCCTCTTTCCCGGATGCTGGCTCGCAAAACTGTCATGGTCCGGAGGGTGCCAGTCCTGGGTGAACACAACGGGAAGATCGTGCTCTTTGAATAAAGCCGTCAACTCATTGACCTGGGCCGTAAAAGCGTCCCCTTTTTCAACGGCGAGAGCGCCGCCAGGCATAAAATCGTTTTGCATGTCCACCACGATAAGGGCGTCGCCCTTTTGTAATTGGACGGTATCAAGATGCCGAACATCCTTCAGTTCCATGGTTCGCCTCCTTTTTTCAGGCGCGCTATCGCATGCAGTCAAGTCTGACGACTCAGGATGCCGGAGGCCGTCGGCCTCATGGAAGGAAAGGCCTCCAAAACGGGCAAAGACGCGGTGGAACCCGTCGTTGACTGCGACAGGATACGGATGGATATCGCGGTTCAGAGATATCTGGATGAAATGGCGGGCTGTGCCCGCCCTACCGCGCTTGTTATCGTGTTAATCATAAAAGAATTATAGGGGCGAAGCAAGTTTCATCTGCTTCGCCCCTATGCTTGATGCGTTCCCGTGCCGGGCGTGGGGCGTCAATAGTTGAGACCGATGGGCTTCGTGCCTCAGCCCATCCTACCGCGCTACGTTCGTTTTTTTCCGCATTGAAAAAAAACTATACTATGGCGCGATCAAAACGACCAAGAGCGGTGAGGCGAACTTTTTGACGTCGTTCAGGTTTGCGAGGAAAAGCGATGTTGAGGTTATACGGAAGAAAGGGAAAATATTGAGAGACAAATTATAAAGGCCATGGGAGGGACTCCCTCAACCCTCACGCGATCCGCTTATTACTAAGCGTCCTACGGCCGGGAGATTCACCGTGTTTCCATGGCCTCTAACTTAAGGTTAGCACAAACGATGACTAAAATCAATATCAAGGTTGACGACGGTAATGTATCTTATTTTGTGTCAGTAAAAGAAAAGGGGTATCTTTATAGCGGTTCCGCAACCAACTATAAGGAGATACCCCTATGGCCCAGAGAGCCACGATTGAGAATTTCTCACAAGCTGCGCGGATAGTCAAGGA
>JACRNO010000033.1 GCA_016234855.1 Deltaproteobacteria bacterium
CAAGACTGGCAAAGTTGCCCTTACCGCCTGTATGCGTAAACTCCTTACGATTCTCAACGCAATGCTCAAACATCAAACACCATGGGTTGAAGGTTGTAATCAAAATACTTGACACGTAAGACAGTTGCTAACCCCCCTTTTCTAAAGGGGGGAATTTACGTCTCTGTGCCGCGGGTTCAAGTTTGCAACTTGAACCCATGAGTTCGTATGCGGAAAAACGACGCGTTCTTTGCCATTACATAATAAAAGGCTCAGGTTGCAAACCTGAGCCCGCTCAGGTCCGTTGTTTGACAACGGAGAAATGTTAATGTATCATCGACGCCAGTTGCGCGGCGCGCGCGCTTGCCGTTCAAGGTTTTTCTCTGTGCTTGTATCCCGGCAGTCAAGGGGCGGCATGGAAGCCACGGTCAATCTTTAGCGTTACAGCGGCGGGAGGCCGCGGAGCATGATGGATGGGATAAAAAACTCGAACCGCCTTGCCGCGCTGCCGGTGCTTATCGTCGACGACGAGCCTCAGATACTCAAGAGTTTCAGCGTAATATTGAGGAGTTCGGGCGTCAAGGACGTCATCTGCCTTGAAGACAGCCGCGAGGTCATGTCTTTGCTTGAGCGTCAGGAGGTCGCGCTCATAGTGATGGACCTGTCCATGCCGCACATCTCCGGAGCCAAACTCCTGCCGGATATCAGCCAGGGCTACCCGCACATACCGGTCATCATCATGACCGCCATGAACGAGATAGAGACCGCCGTCGCCTCCATGCAGGCCGGCGCGTTCGACTATCTGGTCAAGCCAGTGGAGCTTGCAAGGTTCGAGTCGAGCATCAAAAGGGCGCTTGAGGTGCGTTCCCTCAGGAGCGAGGTCTCGTCCCTTAAAAGGCATCTCCTTCACGGCGCGCTGGAGCATGAAGACGCCTTTGCGTCCATAGTGACCGCCGGCAAGTCCATGCGCGCGATATGCCAGTACGTCGAGGTCATAGCCGGCACGCAGCAACCGGTGCTTATAACCGGAGAGACCGGCGTTGGCAAGGAACTCATCGCCCGCGCCGTTCACGCGGTCAGCGGCAGGCCGGGCGAGTTCGTGGCCGTAAACGTCGCGGGCCTGGACGACGCCATGTTCTCGGATACGCTCTTCGGGCATAAGAAGGGGGCCTTTACCGGCGCGCAGGAGACTCGCGACGGTCTCATCTCGCAGGCAACGGGCGGCACGCTCTTTCTCGACGAGATAGGCGATACGAGCGAGGTCTCGCAGGTCAAGCTCCTGAGGCTCCTGCAGGAGCAGAAGTACTATCCGCTTGGCTCGGACGTGCCCAGGGCGAGCGACGTGCGTATCGTCGTCGCGACCAACCACGACCTGAGCGCGCTTATAGACAAAGAGGCCTTTCGTAAGGACCTTTATTACAGACTGCGCGCCCACCAGATACATATACCGTCGCTGCGCGAGCGTCTCGAAGATATACCCGTCTTGACCGGTCATTTTATTCGTCAGGCGTCAGATACCCTGGGCAAGAAGCCGCCAACTGCGCCGCAGGAGCTGTATACGCTGCTTGCGGCGTATCCATTCCCTGGTAACGTCAGGGAACTTGAGTCGATGATATTCGACGCGGTTGCGAGGCATCAGTCCGGCGTGCTCTCCATGGAGAGCTTCAGGGCGATTATCGGCAGTAGAGCAGGCTTTCATGGACAGGCGGCCTCCGGGCGCGCCGTCAACTCGTCCGACCCGTCCAAAGCGCTTCCAACGCTGCGCGAGGCAGAGGCTGAACTCATCTCAAAGGCGCTTACTACCGCTGGTGGAAATCAGGGCATAGCGGCAACGCTCTTAGGCATTACCCGCCAGGCCCTTAATAAGCGTCTGACCAGACGGAAAGAGAAAGACGCTGATAAATAAGGGTGCCTATAAAGGAATTTCCGCGAACACGCCCTGTCTTACCCCTGCAACCTTCGTTGCTCCTGCGACATTTCTTGCTATTCGCTAATTTATTGTTTTTAAAGGATTAATTGTCATCCTAATCTCTCCGCTCGCTTGCCGGTTGCTTCAGCTTCAACCAGATAGCTCCCTCTTCAGCCGATAACACACTGATTTTCCAAGATAAATTTCTATATTGGGGTTGGCATACTCCATGCACTATTAAACATATTGTGCCTACGCCTGAGTGGCGGCGCGATGTGGTTGCGGTTACTGTAACTGATGGGCTTTGCGTCCATATTAAGGTTAGCCGGAGGCAAGGTCCTTTGGAAAAGCGAGGTAACAATGATTACAAGAGCGGCAAAGGGCAAGAAGGTGCTTGTCGTGGATGATGAAGAGGTTATCCGCAATATATGCAGGGATGTCTTGCGCTCTGCCGGGTATGCCGTTGCCGGCGCAACGGATGGCGCCGAGGCCCTTCGCAAGATCAGGGAAGAAGACTACGACCTTGTCGTGACGGACGTGCGCATGCCTGGAATAGACGGGGTTGCGCTCTACGAAAGCGCAGTCAAGGAGTGCGCGTATTTAAAAGACAGGTTTCTCTTCATGACAGGGGAGATAACCGAAGAGCTCCTGCTCATCTTTTCGCAGATGAACCTCCGGTATCTGTGGAAACCCTTCAAGATGATAGACCTGGTGAATTGCGTGGACGCGATGACCACGCGCGCCAGACACGGGGGAAAAGACAGTCCGTCATGCTTCAGGAAAGAGGCCAGGGTGACGTTGCAGAAGGCGTGCGACGTATCGACATCCGACGAGCGCAAGACCACAAAGGCGCACACCGTCGACATATCCGAAAACGGGATGAAGGTGCGTTACAAGGGCTCCCCGCTTGTCAGGGATACTACGGTAAACATAAGCCTTTGTCTCGGCAACATGGCGCTTGAGCGCAGGGCCAGCGTCGTATGGTCGCGGCCGGTCAGTGTCTGGGATGCCATGACCGGGATGCGCCTGCTTGAGGCCGTGTCTGTCGAAAGGCTTATCAGCGCCCTGGCAACGGGCAGCGCAATGGCGCTCAATTAGGGAAACTCTGGTTGATACCGTCATTCCCGCGAAAGCGGGAATCAAGTGTGCCGATGAGACAGAAGAAAGACTGGATTCCCGCCAAAGCTTGCCCTCGAATGTTTCTATCGGGGGACACGCGGGAATGGCGCCAAAGGCGCTAAAGACATAACGTTAGCGCACACGACACACGTTAGGCGCTAAAAGCATTACGTTAGCGCACAAGCGCACACGACGTATAAGGGAATTTATCATTACTGATTGGTGCGGCAACGGTTGTTGGGTTGCGGTTTGATGGATATGCGGCGTGTTTAACCCTGGCGCAAGGCGCCAAAGGCGCTAAAGACATAACGTTAGCGCACACGACATAACGTAGCGCACAAGGGGTGTGAAACCTGAACAAAGGAGGCGCAAATGATTAAGGCTAAATTCAGAAGAGGCGCAAAATCGGTGACACCGGGGCTTCAGTTGGCGCCCAAGACCGGTCACGCAATGCCTGTCAAGAGTAAAGCCCGCCGCCGTGCCGTGGGCTTTGCCGCAAGGTGGCCCCTGCCGTTCAGCGCAACGCCGGATGCGCTCAAAGCCGAAGCGCCGGGGACTGCGCAGCCTTCGGACCGGCCGGTTAAAAAGACGGCCGTTGCGCAGCTTGAGACCGCTTCGCCCAAGGCGGCAAAAAGACCTGTAAAGGAAAGGGATGAAGAGCGCGAGGGCGCATCGACCGACTGCGTGAAGGCATACTTCAATGGTATAAAGAGGTTCAAGCTCCTTACCTCGGAAGAAGAAAAGACACTTGCCAAGAAAATCGCCAAAGGCGATATGGCGGCGAGAAAAAGGATGATAGAGACGAACCTCAGGCTCGTGGTCAACATCGCAAAGCGTTACCAGAACAGGGGGCTGCCGCTGCAAGACCTTATCGAAGAGGGCAATATCGGCCTGATAAAATCCGTGGAGCGGTTCAAGGCCACGAAGGAGTGCAAGTTCTCGACCTATGCGACCTACTGGATAAAGCAGGCCGTGGAGCGCGCCATAGCGAACCAGTCCGGCATCGTGCGGCTGCCGATACACGTTACAGCCGACATGAGCAAGCTGACGAGGGCGACGAGGGAGCTTAACCTGAGCCTGAAAAGAGAGCCGTCCGTAAGCGAGTTGTCGAAGAAAACGGGGCTTTCCGGCAGGTACGTGAAGAAGCTCGGCACCATCAGCAAGAAGAGCTACTCGCTCGAGTCCGGGTTTCCCGACGAGACGGACCAGCCCCTCCTCGACAGGCTTGAAGACGAGCGCGTGGTCTCCCCGATGGACGCGATAGACACGTCCCGGCGCTCGGAGAGGATAAGCGAGTGGCTCGGGCAGCTCGACAGCAACGAATCCACGATATTGCGTCTGCGATTCGGCCTCGTAAGCGACGAGCCGCAGACCCTTGAGTCGATTGGCTCCGAGTTCGGCGTCACAAGGGAGCGGGTCAGGCAGATCGAGGTCAAGGCCCTTGATAAGCTCAGGAGGATGATGCATCAGTCCAATATCACCGCCTTTGATTCCGTCTGACCCGCGGGGCAGGGCGGGGGGATTTAACTCCTGTTGTCGTTGATATTATCTAAGGAACCTCTGATTATTGACTTTTGTATAAGTAATGCAGTCCATCAACCCGTCATTCCCGCGTGTTTTAAGCGGGAATCCAGTGTCTTTATCTTTTTATCGCCCCCGATAAAGACGCTGGATGCCCGATAGAAGCATTCGGGCATGATGAATACTCGTTTTCGTTTAAGCATGAGCGCCGTCATTGCATTGCTTTTGCAGATGTGAATAATCAGAGATTCCCTAAGCCCTAAAAAGGGTTCTACGTGGCTTTTCAACAGGACGCGGAGCGTCCACTGATGCGTTCCCACGCAGGAGCGTGGGAACGATAAGAGTTAAGGTTAAGGGGAGGAGCAAGGAACCCCCTCTTGTTAAAGAGGGGGCAGGGGGAGTTAAGGTTAAGGCGAGTAAAAACTAACCCC
>JACRNO010000024.1 GCA_016234855.1 Deltaproteobacteria bacterium
GGGCTGTCACATCCTGTTGCGCATGATTATCAGTATCTATTAACGTAAGATACTTCTCAAGCATTATACAAGGGGGAGGTTGTCTGTCTGCAATTCAGGGTCGCAGCTCAGGTCTTCATCTCTGAATGGCGGCTTGCAATCGTATCCTTGCGTGGCGACTATTGTTATTGAAAAACCCCGCAGCGTGTTGTTATCGTATATAATGAGAGGGCGCGCGCCGTGCTTCGCGCCCTAGCAGGTTGCTGAAAAACTCTAAATACGTCATTCCCGAGGTTTTAGTCCCCGACTAATACATTCGGGGACGGATAAAAGCCTCGGGAATGACATTTATAACAATTTTAATCTCTTTTCCAGCGTATTAGGTTGTAAACTATGTTGTTTTAACCGGACACTATTGGGGTTATAATGGAAAGCTCATATATCATAATCACGGCCCTAGTCGTCTTTGCGCTCGTCACCATCGGCGCGATAGTGATACTGTGGGCGGTGCTGCCCCTGTCGGTCTTCGGCATGAAAGACCTTTTGAAGAGGTCTATCGCGGAGCAGGAGAAGACGAACAGGCTCCTGCAGTCTCTTGTGGACGCCTCGCGCCACAACGGGTTCAAGGAACCGGAAGGCACGGTCGAGAAGACGGATAACCTGCATTGAGCCTGGCCGTTGAGGATAACTCTTATCTCAATATCCGTCTTTGTTGAGGGCTGTTATTCGGATAACAGACTTGTGACTTATTTCATGAAGGGCATATGGAAAATCTCGTAACAGAACTCATAGAGAAGCCCAAGAAAATCAATCCAAGGCAGAGTCAGCGTTTATCAGACATCGAGTGCCTCGACCGCAGGCTTTTACAACATTTTAGTAGCAAACTACTTGTTCAAAATTCCCTGACCCGCCAACTCGTCAGCTTCCAAGCCAATAAAGTTAGGGCATCCTACAGGTGGTTTAAATATAAGGAGGCTTTTTCCGCATCTCTTGTAGAATATCTATTAAAGCATCATGGTGTTGTCTCAGGCAAGGTATTGGATCCATTTGCGGGAATGGGGACGGCTCTATTCGCAGCCAGCGATATTGGCATGGATGCAGATGGCATAGAGCTTTTGCCCGTAGGCCAGCATATTATTGATACCAGGTGCAGTCTTGAACGGGCATTTACGCCATCTGATATTGCCACTCTTAAGAAATGGGCAAAGGAGCGGCCATGGGAAAAATCAGAAGATAAATTACCATTGTCAATACTTCGTATTACACAAGGGGCATATCCTGAAGATACATTAAATGGTATAGAACGGTGTTTGTTTGTATTACAGCGAGAGAATCTACGAGTCCAATCTGTATTACGCCTTGCTTTGCTGTGTGTACTGGAATCAATCAGTTACACCCGTAAGGACGGGCAGTGTCTTCGTTGGGATTATCGTTCCGGGCGCGGGCATGGCGCAAAACAATTTGACAAAGGAACGATATTTGATTTTAACAAGGCAATTTGTGACAAGATTCTTGAAATTGTGCATGACATGGAATCAGGCAAAGAAGATCAGGGACTTTTTCCAGTAGAGAAAAGGCAAGGGGAAATAAATCTCTTCAAAGGTTCGTGTTTGGATGTCATGCCAAAACTGCAAAACGAGTCGTATGAGGCAGTCGTAACCTCTCCACCATACTGCAACCGTTACGACTATACGCGCACCTATGCTTTGGAATTGGCGTTGCTTGGTGTTGGAGAGAAAGAGATGGTGGATTTAAGACAGCAGATGCTGAGTTGTACTGTGGAAAATCGCGCCAAAGATATGCTTTTGATCAATCCAAAATGGACTGATGCCATAGCAGCCGCAGATAATCAGGAATTGCTGCAGGATATTTTGAGTTATTTGGATGAGGAAAAAGCAAAAGGTAATCTGAACAACAGCGGAATAGCGAGAATGGTTCGGGGGTACTTTTATGAAATGGCATGTGTCATGGCGGAATGTTCGCGTGTGATGAAACCAAATGCTGTTATGTGTATGGTCAATGACAATGTCAGATATGCGGGCGCGAGTATTTCAGTGGATTTAATCTTGTCAAGGATGGCGGAAGATATCGGGTTTCGCGTCGAAAATATTCTTGTCCTGCCCGGCGCAAAAGGAAATAGTAGCCAGCAAATGGGCGAGCATGGACGCATTGCCATGAGGAAATGCGTATACGTTTGGAGAAAGATTTGATGCCGCAGGTTAAGCCATATTTGCAGCATCTAAAGAGCAGTAAGGGATTGGTGACTACATACGAAGAGACTCGCTCGGGGTTTATCGCTTTGGCTCTCGAAAGAAATCGCCGCTCCACGCCCTTTGTTGAACAGGCAAGGGCATTAAAGTTGGCTGCTACAAAAAGCAGTACACCGATCGGTTTACTGCGATTAACCGACATTCAACCCGCCCTGCTGACAGCGGCTGGTGTTTCTGATAAAGCCGCGAAGTATTTGACGCCGGAAGATAGACAAGAAGCGATAAAGAAGCTGATAGCAAATTATCTTGAACCTGCCGGGTCGGCCTATGTTGAGGAGTTGGTCTTCAGATTTCTGTTAACGAGGGGAGATACCCTTGGTGGCTCAATGCGTAATCTGGGCGGCCTTCTTGCGGAGCGTAGGGTCGCAAGGGCTATCATTGCCGGACTTGCGCTTGCAGGAAAGCCGTATCAATGGTTTGATGCGCGTAGCAAAAAATGGATTAACGGGACTGAAGAAGACGCAGATATCGAACTAGACTTGAAAGGCTTAAGCTGGGTTGTGGGCAAGCGCCATCGGACAATGCTTTATAATCGTAAAGTGAAATTGGTCGGGAATAATGTTGATTTGTGTCTATTAAATTGCAGACCAGGAGAATTGTCCGAAGACATCCTTAATAACCCGGCGCTCTATTTAGCTCTTGGTGAACTAAAAGGCGGAATTGACCCTGCCGGGGCTGACGAACATTGGAAGACAGCCAGTAAGGCGTTAGCTCGTATAAAAAAGTGTTTTTGGTCAAAGGGTTTTAAACCTGATACATTTTTTGTGGGAGCCGCAATTCAATCCAGTATGGCAAAAGAGATATGGGCTGAGTTGGAAGATGGTACCCTGAGTAACGCTGCTAATTTGACTGATGCGAACCAAGTCGTGTCGTTGTGTCGTTGGTTATGTGCAATTTAAAATGTAGTTGATGAAAAATACTATCGAACCCATGACAGAGAAGAAAGAACTCACATTGGAGTTTGCGGCATCGGTGCTCCTGAAGAAGGGGCTTATATCCGAGGCCGACGAGCGCGAGATATTCATCAAGGGCGAGGCCCAGCGCGCTCGTCTGCGTAAGGCCCAGGAGCAGAGCTACACCTCCAAGAGGCGCGGCGCAATCGGCGAGTTCGTCTCGCCGGCTGAGGTCATAGCGGCCCTCAACTTCACGGTGCCTGGGACGGCGGGCAAGCCCCTTACCGAGGACATGATAACCGAGGCAATCGCGGCGGAAATCGGCATACCCTACAGAAAGATAGACCCGCTCAAGATAAACGCGGACATAGTCACCTCCTACATACCCCGGCCCTTCGCCCAGAAGCATCTCATAGTCCCAATCGAGGAGAAGGACAAGGTCGTGACCGTGGTCATGGCCGACCCGTATAACATGGAGGCCATCGAGGGGCTTCAGGCCACGGGCAAGATGAAGCTCAAGCTGGTGCTTGCCTCGAAGAGCGATATATTGAAACTTGTCCGGGAATTCTACGGCTTCCGTTACTCCGTGGGCGCGGCTGAAAAAGAGGTCAGGAAAGACACCGAGCTGACCAACCTTGAGCAGTACGTCAAGCTCAAGGGCGCGGTCGAGCTCGATGCCACGGACCAGCACGTCATTAACGCCGTCGAGTATCTACTGCACTACGCATACGACCAGAGGGCGAGCGATATCCACATCGAGCCGAAACGCGAGAAGACCGTGGTGCGGCTCCGCATAGACGGCGTCCTCCATTACATCCATACCATCCCCAAGGCCGTCCACCCGTCGGTCTTGTCGAGGATAAAGATGCTCGCGCGCATGGATATCGCCGAGAAGCGCAGGCCGCAGGACGGCAGGATAAAGACCTCATTCCGCGAGAGCGAGGTCGAGTTGAGGGTATCGACCCTGCCCACGGCCTTTGGCGAAAAGGTCGTAATACGCATATTCGACCCTGAGATACTCTTTCAGGAGCTCTCCACAATCGGCTTTACGCCGAAGGAGTTCGAGGTATTCGGCTCGTTCCTCAAAAAGACCTTCGGCATCATACTGGTGACCGGTCCGACCGGCTCCGGCAAGACAACGACCCTTTATTCGGCCCTGAAGTCGCTCTCAACGCCCGAGGTCAATATCGTCACCATAGAAGACCCGATAGAGATGGTAGTCGAGGAGTTCAACCAGGTGGGCGTTCAGTCGCATATAGGCGTGGACTTTGCAAACAGCCTGCGCACCATCCTGCGTCAGGACCCGGACATCATCATGGTTGGCGAGATAAGGGACAAAGAGACGGCGAATAACGCGGTGCAGGCGGCCTTGACCGGCCATCTGGTCCTGTCCACCCTGCACACGAACGACGCGCCGTCGTCCATCACAAGGCTCATAGACCTGGGCGTTCCGCCCTTTCTTATAAACTCGACGATTATCGGCATCGTCGCTCAGAGGCTCGTAAGAAAGATATGCAAGAGCTGCGCAAAGGAACGGCTGCTGACCGCTGACGAGGTGGAGTACCTGCGCATGCGCAAAGACCGCGAGTACAAGGTCAAGGCCGGCGAGGGCTGCAACGAGTGCAGGGGCACCGGTTATAAGGGCAGGATCGCGGTCTTCGAGCTCCTTGACTTCAGCGATAGGATAAAGGGGCTTGTTGCCGCTTCCGGGGATATTGCCGAGGTTGGCAAGGCCGCGAGGGAGCAGGGCATGAGCACGCTGCGCGAGAGCGCCATACGAAAGATGCTTTCCGGCATAACGACTTACGAAGAGGTGGTCTCGGTAACCTGACGGGGCCGGAGAGGGTGAATTTTTGAAGATTACGAAGGCGGAGTTCGCAATAGGCGCGAGCAGGGCAACGCTCTACCCGAAGGACGGTCTGCCGGAGATCATACTCGTCGGCAGAAGTAACGTCGGCAAATCATCGTTGATAAACTCCCTTGTGAATATCAAGGGGCTTGCCAAGACGTCGTCGTCGCCGGGCAAGACGCGGGCGATAAACTTTTACAGGATAAACGAGGCCTTTTATCTGGTGGACATGCCCGGTTTCGGTTACGCCAACGTGCCGAAGAAGATAAAGGCTGAATGGGAGGCTATGATAGAACGGTACGTCAAGGAGCGTTCGACGCTTAGCGGCGCGCTCGTGGTGCTCGACCCGAGGCGCGACCCCGGCCCGGTTGAACAGGGCGTCTATAGGTGGCTCCTTGGCGAGTGCATCCCGCACGTAACGGTCTTTACCAAGGCCGACAAGCTCTCAAGGAACGAGCTCTCATCCAGGCTTGCCGCGATAAAAAAGGAGATTCCCATCGAGCATCCGGTCGTATTCTCTTCGGCCACCGGCGACGGCAGGCCCGTCCTCGGCAGGCGGATACACGAGATGCTGGAAGGGTGAGACCCTAAAAAAGACTTGACAAATGCGCTAAAAGAGGATTTATAGAAGTATGACGGACAGCGCCGCTCCTGCTTCCGGATATTTTGATTATCTTAATAATTGCAAGGGAGACCATGAAAAACGGCAGGTTGGCGGTAGTATGCGGCCTTGCGCTTGCGCTCGGCGCGGGGTGCGCCGCTATGGAGGCCCAGGACAAGGCCATCGCTGAACTCAAGACGCAGGTGGTCGATATCAAGGCGCAGGCCGCTGCCACGGATTCGCGCATGGACGAGCTGGATAACAAGTTCCATCTCCTTCAGGAAAAGCTTCAGACGATGCAGGCCTCAAGCCAGTCCGCCCCGTCCCAGCCGGGCCTGAACCCGCCCGAGGGGCTGAAGGTGGTGCGCCTTGGAGATGACGATAAACGGCCGGCTGCAAAACCCGCAAAGCCAGCCACGGCTGCACAAAAACGCCAGCCTGATAAAATAGAGGTAGTTGACCTGCAGGAGGAGACCCCGGCCGCTGCGCCGGTTGCGGCCGATGCCGGGCCTGATGTGCTCTATGCGCAGGGGCAGGACCTCTTTATTGCAGGCAGGTACGACGAGGCAAGGAAGGTATTCTCGAGGCTCGTGGATGCGTACCCCAGCCACGGTCTGGCTGATAATGCGCTATACTGGTTCGGTGAGGCGTATTATTCGGAGAAGGTGTTTCAAAAGGCGCTGGCCGCCTTTCTTGACGTAACCGTGAAATATCCGAAGGGGAACAAGGCCCCGGACGCCATGCTCAAGGCCGCTTACTCGTATCAGGAGTTGAATGACAAGGTCAGGGCAGGCGAGACCTTCTCCGCTTTGCTTGCGCGTTATCCAGATTCCGAGGCCGCGGTCAAGGCGCGCATCGCTCTGGCGCGGCTCGGCGGTGATAAGGAATAGGTTGTTGAAAAAGTCCAACACGTCATTCCCGAGGTCTTTAATCGGGAATCCAGTCTTTGTAAGGTCAGCAACTTATGGATTCCCGCTGGAGTTTACCCTCGCGCAGGCGGGGGCGGGAATGACAACGTGGAGTGGGAGCGCAGTGTTTATCAATAACTAGATAGATTGTTATGGATATTCCCGGGTGCAATTGATGCGCCGTGGTTCATTGTGAAGATTCGTCAATGCCGGACGTTAATCGCATTTAAAAAAAAGGATGGCCATGCCATGACGAAGAGAATGATATTGGCAGCAGCGTTGTTTTCAATGGGTCTTTCGTTTGCAACGGTACCGGCGGGTTACGCCGAGGAGCGCGGGCCCGGGGATGCGGCGGTAAGCGCGGCGCCTGAGACCCCTGCAAAGGCTGAAACGCAGGTTGATAAGGCAACGGCCTTGCCTTTGGCAACGGACGCCACGACCGCAGAGACGACGGCCACTGAAACGACGCCCTCTGAAACGGCGCCGGGCGATAAGGCGGTGGCCGCGCCTGAACCGGTTGTGAAGGTTGAAGCCAGCGACGCAGCGCAGCCTCACGATTATCTCGTGGTTAAACACGATACGCTCTGGGACATATCCGGTAAATTCCTGAAAGACCCTTTCAAATGGCCGGAGATATGGAAGAAGAACCCGCAGATAAAGAACCCGGACCTTATCTACCCGGGCAATATCGTGAGGATTTGGCCGGACGGCAGGGTCGAGCTGATCGGCCGTAAGGAATCGCCCGCGATGAAGGCCGTGTAGAAACAAAGGCCTGAGGATATGCCGGTGATAACCCTTCCGGCGCAGGAGGAAAAGGTCGTCGTGCTCTAGCCTCCCGCAATCGAGCCCAAGGCCGCATCCGCTGATATGGCCGTCGATAGGACGGCTGAAGAACAGGTGCCCCTGCTCACCACGCCCGTGGCGCCAAAACTTTCTGCAGCGGCCCTTGAGCGTCAGGGCTTCATATCGGCAAAATTTCTCAAGGAGAGCGGCACGATATCGGCTTCCAAAGACGGCAAGAACTACATGAACGAGGGCGATGTCGTTTATATCTCCCTTAAGAACGGCGACCAGGCGGCCGAATCCGTGAAGGTGGGGGATAAGTATTCGATATTCGTCACCGGCCGCAAGGTAAAGCACCCAGTAACCGGGGATAACCTCGGCTATATGATAGACATCCTGGGCTCGCTTACGATAACCGGCGCCGATAAGGTGATAGAGGGCGTGATAGGCAAGACCTATAAAGAGATAGAACTCGGCGCGCGCATCCGTCCGTATATGCCGCCGATAAAAGAGGTCGAGATAACCAAGGCGGAGACCTCGGCCGAGGGCGTGGTCGTGGCCGGGCTTGAAGGCATAGAGTTCATGGCCAACAGCGATATCATCTATATAGACAAGGGCGCGAAGGACGGCCTGAAGAAAGGCAACGTCCTTACGGTCTACAGGAAGGCGGTGAAGGCGATGGACCCGTACAAGGGCAAGAAGTTCATGCTCCCGCCGGAGGAGATAGGCAAGCTGGTTGTCGCGCAGGCTGATGAGACGACCTCGGCCTGCATCGTGATAGGCTCCACCACCAGCATCAACAGGGGTGATTTGGTTCGCACCCTGCAAACGGGTAAATAAGCGCCGCGGATGCCACGCCGTATTACGGGCGCTTTGTCCATTTTGACCGGTCCGGCGTTTAACTGTGCCGCGCCGGGGTTGTCATGGGGCCGGTAGATGGCATGCAGGCGGCAGGGCGGGAGGCGGTATTCCCTTTGGCGCCTCCCGCGCCCCTCATCTCATCCCTTCATTTCATCCGTATCATAATGCCAGATATCGCAGCGCCTCACCGGCTTGCCCTTGAATGGATACCAATGTCCTTAAATACTGGCTTGCCCTCACGAGGGTCAAGGGGCTTTCGCTTCCGGCGTTTAAAGAAACGCTTGAAAAGTTCGGCTCAGCCGAGGCCATGTTCAGCGCCTCTCGCAACACAATGGCCGCTTTTTCCGGTCCGCTTGCCGAGGGTATCGCAACCTTTGACGGGTGGGGATGGGTTGATAAGGAGTTGGAAGAGGCCGCCCGTATCGGCGCGCGGGTGATTACGTTTGCAGACCCTCTTTACCCGGCCCAGCTCAGAGAGATAAACGACCCGCCCGTGCTCCTGTATGTAAAAGGGCGGATGCCGGATAATGCAGCGCCTGCGGTGGCCGTCGTCGGCACGAGGCACCCGACGCATTACGGCCTGCGCATGGCCGAGACCATAGCCCGCGGGCTTGGCGCCATGGGCGTGACCGTGGTAAGCGGCATGGCGCGAGGGTGCGACGCCGCCGCGCACAAGGGCGCGCTGGACGCGTCAGGCTCGACTATAGCCGTGCTCGGCACGGGCGTTGATGTTGTCTATCCGCCGGAGAACGAGAAACTTTACGGACAAATAGCGGAGCACGGCGCACTCGTGGCCGAATTGCCGCTCGCTTCAGCGCCGATGCCGTATAATTTTCCGAGGAGGAACCGGATAATAAGCGGGCTTGTCGCTGGCGTGGTGGTGATAGAGGCGCCTTTGAGGAGCGGGGCCTTGCAGACGGCAAGGCTTGCGCTCGATTATAACCGGGAGGTCATGGCGGTGCCCGGGCACGCGGGGTCGATAAAGTCGCTCGGCACCAACAAGCTCCTCAAGGACGGCGCAATCTTCGTCGAGAGCGCAGAGGACGTCATGGCCGCGCTCTCGCTTGAGTTTATTCCGGCGGAGCCGTCAGGGCCTGTGGTTGAGCCTGCCGGTGACGAGGCGCGCATCCTGCATGCGCTCGGTACAGAGGCCGTGTATATCGACAGCATCGTTAGCAAGACCGGGTTTGACGTGGCAAAGGCCTCGGCCCTGCTGCTTGAGATGGAGCTGAAGGGGCTTGTCAAACAGCGTCCGGGCAAGTGTTTTTTGAAGTCGTGGTAATGTTCATTTGAAGTCAACGCAACGAAACGGAGAAGGAGAAGAGGAAAACAGATTATGGGAAAATCCCTCGTCATAGTCGAGTCGCCCGCAAAGGCGAAGACGATAAACAAATATCTTGGCAAGGACTTTACGGTGCTCGCATCGGTGGGCCATGTAAAGGACCTGCCGAAGAGCAAGCTCGGCATAGATATTGAAAACAATTTCGCGCCCGACTACGAGGTTATAAAGGGCAAGGCGAATATCATAAAAGAGCTGAAGAAGGCCGCAAAGACCGCCGATAAGATCTATCTCGCGCCCGACCCTGACAGAGAGGGCGAGGCCATTGCCTGGCATATCGCTCAGGAGGTGGACAAGAAGAACGAGAAGACCTGCCGCGTCCTTTTCAACGAGATTACCGAGAAGGCCATCAGGGAGGCTATAAAGCACCCGACCGTCCTCGACCGCAACAAATACGACGCTCAGCAGGCGCGCCGCGTCCTGGACAGGCTCGTGGGCTATCAGGTAAGCCCGATACTCTGGGAGAAGGTCAAGTACGGCCTGAGCGCCGGAAGGGTGCAGTCGGTCGCCGTCCGGCTCATCTGCGACCGCGAGCGCGAGATACAGGCCTTCAAGCCGCAGGAGTACTGGACGGTTACGGCAGACCTGAAGACCGCGGCAGGAGCGCTCTTTACAGCTCGTCTTGCAAAGAAGGACGAGAAGAAGCTCGAGATTTCCGACGAGGCCTCGGCAAAGGAAATATTGGCCGAGCTGAAGGATGCGGCCTATCAGGTCGCGGAGGTGGAGACGAAAGAGGTCAAGCGCAACCCGACCGCCCCTTTCACCACCAGTAAGCTCCAGCAGGAGGCCTCAAGGAAGCTCGGCTTTACCGCAAAAAAGACGATGATGCTCGCCCAGCAGTTATACGAGGGCGTAGAGCTCGGCGAACACGGCCAGACCGGTTTGATTTCATATATGAGGACGGACTCCACGCGTATATCCGCCGAGGCCGTTACAGCGGCGCGTACGCATATAGAGGCGAAGTTCGGGGCCGAGTACCTTCCAACGAAGCCGAATATTTATAAGAGTAAAAAAGCCTCACAAGATGCGCACGAGGCCATCAGGCCGACGTACTTCGAGTTCCCGCCCGATGTGGTCAAGGACTTCCTGTCCAAAGACCAGGCGCGGCTCTACGAGCTTATCTGGAAGCGGTTCATTGCCTGCCAGATGTCCCCGGCCCTTATCGACCAGACCTCGGCGCGCATAACCGCGCGCAACTATACCTTCAACGCATCCGGCTCGACCGTGAAGTTCCCCGGGTTCATGGCCGTTTATATCGAGGGCAAGGACGTTGAAGAGGAGAAGGAAGAAAAGCTCCCTGTGCTTAAAAAGGGCGAGGCGCTCGCGCTTCAAACCCTCAACCCTGAGCAGCACTTCACCCAGCCGCCCCCGAGGTTCACCGAGGCGACTCTCGTAAAGGAGCTTGAAGAGCAGGGCATCGGCCGCCCGTCTACCTATGCCTCCATCATCTCGACGATACAGGAGAGGGAATACGTCATCAAGGACAAGACGCAGCTTAAACCCACGGAGTTGGGTTTTGTCGTCATAGACCTTCTCGTCGTGAGCTTTCCGGAGATACTCAACATCGAGTTCACCGCGCACATGGAAGAGGAGCTTGACCTTGTGGAAGAGGGCAAGGTGACGTGGACCAGGACGCTTGAGGAGTTTTACAAGCCGTTCAAGGTTTCGCTCGACAAGGCAAAGGTGGATATGAAGAGCCTCAAGACCGAAGAGGTGGCGACCGACCTTGTCTGTGAAAAGTGCGGCAAGCCCATGGTCATAAAATGGGGGCGCAAGGGCAAGTTCCTTGCGTGTTCGGGCTATCCCGAGTGCAAGAACACGGCTGACTTTGAGACCGACGAGACTGGCAAGGTCAAGGTCGTTGAAAGGCGCGTGGAGACGACCGACGCCCTTTGCCCCAAGTGCGGGGCGCCCATGGTCGTCAAGAGCGGCAGGTTCGGCAAGTTCATCGCCTGCTCAAAGTACCCGGAGTGCAAGACGACGCAACCGTACTCGACCGGCATCCCGTGCCCGAACGGGGACGGCGGCACGCTCGTCGAGCGCCGCACCAAAAAGGGCGGCCGGGTATTTTTCAGCTGCTCGCTCTACCCCAAGTGCGAGTACGCGACATGGGTGCTGCCAAAGGACAAGGAACAGGAGAGCGCGTAGGGGGTTTTAAAAACCCCCTCTTTTTAAAGAGGCGGGGTACCCACGCCAAGTGGCGTGGGTCGCGGTGAGTTACGATTGAGTTACCGTAGGACTAACCCCTCCCTGCCTCCCCTTAGATAAGGGGAGGAGAAAGACAATACCCCATGATAAGGGGGGCTATGGGGGTTGAGCTATCGTTCCCACGCTCTGCGTGGGAACGATAGAATTATGACGTTGACAACATATTACTTTAAGTGCATAATATGAGCATGAAGTGGCAAGTTGAGTTCCATGAGGATTTCGATCCCGAATTCGACGCTCTGCCCCAAGACGTGCAGGACGAGATACTTGCTCTTGCCGGCGCGCTTGAAAAAATAGGCCCTCTGCTTGGCAGGCCACGTGTCGATACCCTCAACGGGTCTTGTCATGCGAATATGAAGGAACTGCGCTTTGACGCTTCCGACGGTGTCTGGCGCGTCGCCTTCGCTTTCGATACCAGACGCAAGGCTGTTCTTCTGGTTGCCGGGGACAAATCAGGCGTCAGCGAAAAACGGTTCTACCGGCGGCTTATAAAGAAGGCTGACCGCAGATTTGACGATTATCTCTTACGTATCAAGAAGAAAAGGATATAGCTATGTCAATCACATTGAAAGACAAGATGAAGGGGCTAAGCCCGGCGCGGCGGAAAATAATTAAAGCCCGCACAGTGGAGCTGGTAAAGGAGCAAATGACCCTGCGGGAACTGCGGCGCGCACGCAAGTTGACGCAGGTCAGCGTGGCCAGGCAACTTCACCTCACCCAGGACAGCGTTTCGCGCCTTGAACAGCGCAGCGACGTTCTGCTTTCCACCTTGCGTAAAACGATCAAGGCTATGGGCGGCAATCTCTGCCTTGTCGCGGAGTTTCCCGACCGGGAGCCGGTCGTCCTCTCCGGCATCGGCGAAATCGAGCCGCCGGAGCAGCGTTCGACCCACCGCAGGCATGCGGACGCACAGTAAGCAGTTTTTTATCGTTCCCACGCTCTGCGTGGGAACGCTTCAGGGGACGCTCCGGCGTCCCTTAAACCATGAACAACCTGAATCCCGATGGCACGAAACCGCTACGTCATCACCGAACCGGACAAGCCCCACTTTCTCACCTGCACGGTTATGGAGTGGCTGCCTGTCTTTACCCGTCCCGAAACGGTTGACATCCTCTTTCAATCCTGGCGTTATCAGCGCGAAAAAGACGGCCTGCGGTTGTATGGCTATGTTGTTATGGAGAATCATCTGCACTTTGTTGCGCAGGCCGCTCATCTCGATAAGTGCCTGAGCGGGTTTAAGTCGTTTACCGCAAGGAAGATAATCGATCTTCTTGAGGAACGCCGGGCGGAATATCTGCTCAAGCGTCTGCGTTTTTCAAAGCGCGCGCATAAGCAGGACAGGGAGTATCAGTTCTGGCAGGAAGGGACGCACGCCGAGCTGATATTCAGCGACGCGATGATGCGCGAGAAGCTGGAGTACATCCATGCAAATCCGGTTAAGCGCGGGTACGTGGACAGGCCGGAGCATTGGCGCTACTCAAGCGCCGGTCATTATGCCGGAGAGGCCGGTTTGGTTGAGATTGACAGATGGTGCTGAAGGCCGTCGGGACGCAGGAGCGTCCCGGGCTGCGTTCCCACGCGGAGCGTGGGAACGATAAAAAATAAAATGAAAATTAATAATACTATGTTCGATTTGGGAACAGGAATTATCTTCTTAGTGATTGGATTGTTTATGTTGGCCAATAATAAACGTTTAGCTGATGCTATGAATATGTCAAATGAAGTCTTTTGGGAAAAATTGAACTTATTTTCTGTAAAAGGAAAGCATTCCATATTGACACGAATCGTAATCTTATTGCTGGGAGCCGTATTTACGATTTCAGGGATTGTTGTTCTTTTAAAATGGTGGTAGGCCGTAGATGGGCACAGACCACCAAAATATCGGTTAAAACCTATACCCCAGCCCTTCCTTCGCCCTCTCTCGCATGGCCGACAAGACCTGCATGCCGACCTCGATATGTATGCCCGTGTGTTTCTCGAAGACGGCCTTTGCGCTCGCGGCGGTCTTGATGCCCGCGGCTTTCAAAGGCGTATCCGAAATCAGCATCAGCGCGCCCACGGGCACGTATTTTGCGAAACCCACGGTAAAGAGCGTCGCGCATTCCATGTCGATGGCCTGGGCGCGCTCCTCCGTAAGCAATTCCTTGAACCCCTCGTTGAACTCCCAGAACCTGACGTTCGTGGTGTGTATGACGCCTGAGTGGTATGAGAGTTTTTTCTTTTCAAGGGTCTCGCACACGAACCTCTGTATGACGAATGACGCAAGCGACGGGCAGCGTTTCGGCATATAGGCGTCGGAGGTGCCTTCTCCGCGTATCGCGGCGACAGGGTTGAAAAAATCGCCTACCTTGTGCTCGTCGCGCAGTCCCCCGCACATGCCGAGCATCAGTACGCCTTTGGGCTTTATGAACGATAAGAGCTCGACTACGAGCGCGGCCGTTGGAGAGCCGACGGAGTAGTTGATGATGGATATGCCTTCGCCCTTGATGTGGCAGGCCTGCATGACCGAGCCCTGGCGTATCGGCTCGCCTGAGCGTTCGGCAAGCATATCGACGTAATGTTTGAAGTTGGTAAGGAGGATAAAGGGTTGGAACTCTGCTGCCTGGCTTCCGGTGTAGCGCTCAAGCGTGCTTATGCCCACGCGGTCGCGGGAATACTGGTCGATCTGGTCTAATGCGCCCTGTGTGAGTTTCGACTCGGACATGCGGCCCTCGCTTGCTCAACGTAATCAATACAATACGGCTATTGATAAAATAAGCCGTAGTCCGGGCTTTGTCAAGGTGTATTCACGGGATTGGAGAGGCCGTTCCGAGATGGTTTAACGATATCAAGGCAGGTTGGGACGGCAGGGCTGAAGCCCTGCGCTACGATGTCAGACAGTTTTTAGTTGAAGGCGTTTTGACCTCCCTCCAGCCCCCCTCCTTGTTAAGGTGGGGGGATTGTTTTCGCGCGTCATGCATCGGCAGTATGTCAATTCAACAGGGCTTCCTCTTCGCGCTGCAATGTCAGGCTGATTTCAGCAATCGAAAGCGAGATGACTGCCCCCTCCTTGTTAAGGGGGGGGATTAGATTTCTCCCTGCGGTCGAAATGACAGTTAACAAGATATATGGCTAAATAAAAATCCCCTGTCACCGGATGGCGACAGGGGATGGGAAAGACAAAGGTCATGAAACGGGTGGTTAGAACCTGTATCTCATCAGGCTTACGTGTTCGGCCGTCTCGGTGGTGTTGGTTTTGGTGTCATAGGCTGAGGCGTGCTCGACGGTCGGGACGTGGAGCGTGAATTTGTTGCCCTCTATCTCTCCTACGGATTGAACCGTGCCGCTCGTTGCAAGGCCGTAGGCCGCGCCAAAGAGTATGCCGAGCGCCGCGCCGGTCGGGATGTAGTTAAGGTGGTCGGTGGGTTTATTGGCCAGAAGCATCACGGCCGTGCCTACGAGTCCGCCGAGCAGGCCGCCGTAGAGCGCGTCGTTAACGGTGGTTTTCAAGGCGTCGTCCGCGGCAAAGGCCGCGGGCACGGTGGAGACGAAGATAAAGCTCGCGAGCAGGGACACGATAACGGTCTTTTTAAAAAGTTTCATCTCTGTTATTCTCCCTATAAGTGGATGGATTTTTTACGCCTGCATTCGTTAGATGATAAGGTATGAGTCCGGTTGTTGTCAAGGTTTTTTGCGGCGGTAGATGCCCTTAGGACGGTCTTGAGAGATGGCGAAAGACGGCGGTGTCGTCGCTTGATGTTTCGTGGAAGGGTAAGCCGACGATTAAGCAACGTTTATAAAAGACCGCCCCTCCTGATGGTTCGGGAGGGGCGTTGGTAGTAGCGGCAGCGGGTGATGGGAACCTCACAATGGAATTAATCAGAGCTTCCTTAGTTAAGACGAGATTTCTCGCTTTGCTCTGTTAGTTAATCGGAGCTTCCTTACTGCTCAGAAGAGCTGGGCTTTCTTTACAAGCTCGCTCCTCTCGGCTTCCGTCAGAAAGGCGTCGGACTCCGGATAGAGGATGTGCTCCTCCTTCATGTTGTGGTCGGTGAGGATGTTCGTCAGCCTGTATGCGGTATCGGACGCGCCGCGCTCGTTCTGCGCCTGCGTGGAGGCGGCTATCTGGTCAAGCAGCTCCTTTATATCCACGTGCTCCATCTTCATGACAAAGGTCGGGCCCGCGTCTTTCATACCGGTCTTCTCTTCAAAGGTTGGAAAGAGCAGTTCTTCCTCTATGCGTATGTGTCTTTTAAGCCCGTGGCTGAACTCGCCCCATGTCTCGACTGCCTCCTGCCATTTTGCGGCCTTGAGCGCCTCCTGATACCGGGAGTAGATATCGTCGAGCCTCTTGTGGTCGGTCTGCAGGAACTCGGTCACGGTGCGGTTGGCGTCAAGGGTCTTTCTGCGGGCGACGACTACGCGCCAGACCTTCGGCCCCTGTTCGAGCGGCCACCAGTCGAACTCGCCGTTGTGCTCGGCCTGAAACTGATAGAGGAGCGGCTTGGGCTCGTGGTCGTTTACAAGTATGAAGGCCTCGCCCCTGTTCAATGCGCCGAAGGTCTCGAATATCTGAGCGTGCCGTTCTTTCGGCGCCAATGTCCTAACGTCCAATATGCGTGACATCTATATTCAGCCCCCTGTATGGATGTTAAATACCTTTGATAAACGGTGTAGTGGCCGCTTGCATCATTATTAACATCATGGCGCAACCAAGGCTTTTGCAAAATGACAAAAGTCAGCGTCGGACAAGATTATATAAGATTAAAAAAAAGGGCGCGGAGGTGTTCCGCACCCTCGTTAGAACATATGTCGTAACGCATTCCCACAAAAAGAAAAACCGCCGTCAGGGCGGAGTGAAAATTTCAGGGTATTTCAGCACAGACTTGACAATGCGGCGTTTGACCGAAAGGTTTGTTAATTATTCATTCTCATCCGCCTCATCGTTTTCTTTTTCCGGTTTTCTTCTGGTTCCTATTACAAAGACCGTCACCAATGACACCACCGTCCCACCCATAAGAATACCTCCAACCCAATCGTGGCCCAAGTAGACTAAGATACCGCCAACTATGAAAGCAACCATTGCGATAAGAAATCCAAAAAGTTGCCCCCAACGTTGAAGACCGAAAACGCCGTCCACCTCCTGTTTCTGAATTGAATGTCTATGCCCTTGCTCTTTTTCTGCCATCTTTAAAATACGCTCAGCAGAGCCAAGCAATACACGTTCATACTGCTCAAGAATTTTGGGAGGGGGTAGTGGGCCGGAAAAACGTTGTTCGATATGGTGAGCTACTGTCTTGGAAGGGTTTTCAGAGCGAGGCGAAGCATCGTCGTCTGCGGCTGACGATACTGATGAATTATCCGAAGGTATGAGACTGTCTTTATTACTTGTCAAGATGTTTGCTCATCCTCTGTTCATCTTTAAATCTACCTATCGCAACTCGCAGGTCTTTGCCTACCGCCTTCCAATCGGACTCTAACGTCTTCACATCATTACGTATAATTTTAGGCCTGTGCCGTAAAGTCGCGCCTATGTCCAAAACGGTTGTAAATCCTGACATGAAAGCGAGTGCTTTGGCCTGTGTTGCAAATGTGCCTTTAAGTACAATTTTGCCTGTTTTCATTCTATGTCTCCCCAAATGACACCTGTGACACCTGAGTTTATACCAAAACCCAGCCCATAAATCAACACTTTATAAGTATACCATAATATGCGTCGCTTGCATATCCATCCCTACTTCAAATCAAGCACGCTGATGGCTGAGGCGACTTTGCAGGCGATATCCATGAACGCCAGAGACTGCGCTGATTCCGGCGCAGCCTCCACGAGCGGCACGCCGTTGTCGCCGCCTTCGCGTATGGCCATGTCTATGGGGAGCTTTCCGATGAGCGGCACGTGGTACCTCTCGCTCGTCTTCGCGCCGCCGCCCTGGCTGAATATCTCGCTCTTCTCGTTGCAGTGCGGGCAGATGAAGAAGCTCATATTCTCGACGATGCCGATGACCGGCACCTTGACCTCGTTGAACATCGTGATGGCGCGCCGCGCGTCTATGAGCGCGACGTCCTGAGGCGTGGTTACGATGACCGCGCCGGTAAGCGGTATGGTCTGCACGAGCGTAAGCTGCACGTCTCCGGTGCCGGGCGGAAGGTCTATGACAAGGTAATCGAGCTCGCCGTAATCCACACCGGTGAGAAACTGTTTTATGAGCTGCATGACGAGCGGGCCGCGCCAGATGAGCGGGGTCTCCTCGTCGAGCATGAAGCCGACGGAGACGAGTTTTATCCCGTACTTCTCATGCGGCACGAGCCGCTCCTGAGGAGTAGCCTGCATAGGCTCGTGCAGGCCCATCATAAGGGGCAGGGACGGGCCGAAGACGTCGGTATCGAGGATGCCGACCTTTGCGCCGGTCTTTGCAAGGGCCATGGCCAGGTTGACCGCTACCGTGGATTTGCCGACCCCGCCCTTGCCCGATGCCACTGCAATGGTGTTCCTGACGCCCGGTATCGGCGCCTTGTCCGGCAGTCTCTTCGCCTGCGGCACGTTTGCGCCTGTGGTGAGGTTGACACCGGTGACACCGGGTATGGCCTTGACCGCGTTTATGGAATTCGTCTCAAGCTCCTTTTTCAGCGGGCAGGCCATGGTTGTGAGGACGAGGTTGAAGGAGACGCGGCCCGCGTCTATCTTCACGTCCTTTATCATGTTGAGGGTGACAAGGTCTTTGCCAAGCTCCGGGTCCATGACCTTGGAGAGCGCTGCCATGACCTGGGCCTCTGTTATCCTGGTTTGCAAGAGAGGGTACCTCCAAAGATATATTTTTGCAGGCTGCAAGGCCCCCGATAAAAGGGGGAGAGAGATCAAGTCAACGCAACCCCGGCAGAGGCGTCTAAGCATGCCCGGCAGGCCCATCGACCGGTTTCACAAACCGCGAAGCTGCCGGCAGGGGGACGCGAGCCTGAGCTAAAGGCGGCTTATTCGGAAGCGGCCTTGTTAAGGGCCGCAAGAAGGGCGTCGAGGTCCGCGCCGTCGCGCTTTGCCGCCGCCTCTATGGGCACGGCGCCGCCGCAGCAGGAGTCGATACTGAACTTCGTAAAGACGCCGATGGTCTTCGGGAACTTCTTTATGCAGTCATTTACAACAAGGTCTCTGTTTACCTTCATTTCCTCTCCCAACGTGCAGACAGGCTATTTCTTTGCCACGGCGGCGTTCAGTTCCTTCAAGACCGCCTCGTATTTGACGTTATGCATGTTGGCCCCGAACTCGATATCCTCTCTCATGGAGCCGGGACAGGAGTAACAGCCCTTGCCGAACCACGACCTGAAGACCTCGATGGTCTCCGGCCACTTCTGCATAACCGCGCCTATGCACATCTCTTTTGTTATAACAGGGTCTGCCATAATTTCCCCGTAGCCTCCCTTTTTAAAGGAGGGATTCGAAAACCCCGGTCGCGGACGTTACTTTGCCGCCGGTTTCGGCGGCAAGGCCGCCTTTATCGTCTTGAGCATGTTGAGGGCGAAAAAGACGATGGATACGCCCTCTGCAACGGAGAAGACGAGCAGTATGATATAACTGCCGCTGACGCTTCTGATCCACCAGCCGGCCGCCATGCCGATAAGTCCGATATTCGCAAGCCACAATTGGGCCGTTGAAAGCGGCTCGCTCCACAGGGGGCGCCCCGAGAAGCGCGGGAGTATGTGATACCCGACCCCGTAGACCATCATCGACATCCAACCGAGCAGGTTGAAGTGCACGTGGATGGGCATGATGGGATATGCCGGCCCTACCACGCTCATCATGATGCCGAGCAGCACCGCGATGACGAAGTAGACCATCGCGCACCTGATGAACCATACTGTAATGGAACTCATTCTTTTGTTCTGCTCCTTATAACGGATTTTTTAAGACTCATCGCCTGGCGCGGCGCATTTAGCGCGCCTTAGCCGCGCTTGCTTATGCGCCGGTTCTTTGCGGCATTGGCACGCACGCCTCTACCGGGCAGACCTCTGCGCACGCCGCGCACTCGGTGCACAGCTTGGGGTCTATGACAAAGGGGCTGCCTTCGTTGATTGCCCCTTCAGGGCATTCAGGCATGCACGCCCCGCATGAGACACAGTTGTCGAGTATCTGATATGACATATTCCCTTTTGATTGCGTCGTGTTACAGGATAAGGCGTTTGGGCCGCACGACATACCTCACCCGTCAGGCCGGAGTCCGTCTCCGGCCGTGTTATCCATGAACAGGTCTTACACAGGCGCTTATTTTATATTGAAATGACCTGCTTTACTTCCGGCACGCGGTCTTTAATCGCCCGCTCAACGCCCATGACAAGTGTTATCTGCGCGCTCGGGCAACCCGAGCATGCGCCCTGAAGCTGAACCTTGACTATGCCTGCGGCCTCATCCACGTCGATAAGCTGCACATCGCCGCCGTCGGCCTGAAGCGCCGGTCTGATGCCGTCAAGCGCCTCTTCTACCTCGTCTCTCATCATGTTATGTACGCCTCCTGAAAGATTTGCTCATCTTTCATTATATAACGGATTATACAGGAGCTTCAAGCTTTAATAAATGACTTCCGTCATCATAATCATACAAAGGTAACGGGAATTAATCGCAAGGTGATTGACAGGATGCGGAACTGTGATATAAAGATATTATAGATTATCATGTTCGACGATTCCGGGGTTTTTCAGTTGAGCGTTCGTAACGGTCTTTATCGTGGTTGCAGCGCAAGGTTGCACCAAAAGGCGTATGAGCGTGAAACAAGGCACCCGGGTTTTTTTGAGTGCATTCGGGACTTAGCGGGTCTTTATAGTCCTGAATTACGTTATCAGCTTGCGCTCCGCCTGATTTAAGCTAACCTTGTTTCAGGGATTTAAAGGGCTATCCAATGCTGATAAAGGTTGCTGCAGGCGCATACTATAACAAGCAAGGAGGTCTTTAAGTCATGAGCGAGCATCCGGGCGTGGGCGCGGTTGATGGAGAGTTGGTCTGGCATACAAGCGTGTGGCCGTTTCTGGCAAGCGTGGGGTTGTTGCTGGTCTTGCCGCTGCCGTTCATGCTGCACTTCGTCTATGGCAAGTCCGTGCTCGCGGCGGTTGTGCTTGCGGCCGGGGTCGTCCTGATAATCCTTACGGCGGCCGGATGGGTGGCCGACGGGCTTGAAGACGTACACGGCTACGGGGCAGGGCACAGCGTCTGGGCCATGCCGCTCTTTATCATGGCCGAGGCCCTCATCTTCGTGGGCTTTCTGGCGGGCTACTGGATGCTCAGGTTCTCGGCCTCGTCCTGGCCGCCCGCAGGCACGCCTGCAAAGGAATATGCGGTGCCGGTCTTTATGACCATCCTCCTTGTCTCTTCAAGCGTTACGACGCATCTGGCCGAAAGAGAACTTGAGCCTGAAAGGGAGTCAAGGCCGGGCTTTATCTTCTGGCTCTGTGTTACGATGATACTCGGTACTGTATTCATGGGGCTTACGGTCTATGAATGGTCAACCCTCTTCCACGAGGGTTTTAACCTCGGCACCAACGTCTATTCCACCGTCTTTTATTCCATAACCGGACTTCATGCATCCCATGTCTTTGCCGGTCTCGGCATCTTCGTATGCCTGCTCATTCCCGCCCTCCGCGGCAAGGTGAACATCCCGTTCGTAAAGGCCGCCTCCATGTATTGGCACTTTGTTGATATCGTCTGGCTCTTTGTCGTAACGCAGGTATATTTCTGGTAGCCGCTCTTTTACCGTCGAGGGGAAAGGAGGTTCATTGTGGCCAATGGTCTGAATCGGCCGGTTTTGTGGACAACGGCAATCGTGTTATCCGCGGCAAGCCGCGCCGAGGCGCGCTCGCCGGACATTACGGCGGGCTGGCACGAGTTGTGGCGCGAGGTTATCTGGGATATCTCAATAATCGGCGCGCTCTTTGCGGCGATAACGCTCTATCTTCTCGTGCGGTACCGAAGGTCAAGGGCGCAAAAGAACGGCACCGGTAATCCACTCACTCCTCTTGCGGCCATAGGGTGGGTCCTGATACCGGTATTCGTCTTTCTGGCGGACGATATCTTCCTTGCGGCGAAGAACTATGATTTATGGAATCAGTACAGGGCCGTGCCGGAAAATGCCTATGTCGTCGACGTAGAGGCCGGTATGTGGTCGTGGGACTTCCGCCATCCCGACGGGTTCATCGAAACGAACGAGCTGCGGGTCGCCGTTGGCAGGCCCGTGCACATAAGGCTCACTTCGCGCGACGTGGTGCACAGTTTTTTCATCCCGGACTACAAGGTCAAGTGGGACGCGGTGCCAGGCAAGACGAATTACCTGTGGTTCAACCCTGTGGAGCCTGGCGAGCACGTCGTGACCTGCACCGAATTCTGCGGCACGCTGCACTCGTCGATGTTCGGCAAGGTGATAGTCATGCCGCAGGCGGAGTTTGACACGTGGCTTGAGGCCAAAAGGAGAGAGAAGATATGAGCACACGCGCCAAACGAGGCTTCAGGTTAAAAGAATGGATATTCACGACCGATCACAAAAGGGTGGCGGTGCTCTATCTCGCGGGCTCTTTCACCGCGTTTTTCCTGGCCGGCGTGATGGCGATGCTCATGAGGACGGAGCTGTCATCCATCGGCCCCACCATAACGGACAATCCGGCGACCTATAACACGTGGCTTTATTTTCACGGGGCCGCTATGATACTCGGCTATCTCATTCCGGCGTTGACCGGGTTTTTCGCCAATTACTACGTCCCGCTCATGATAGGCGCAAAGGACGTGGCCTTTCCGCGCGTAAACGCGCTCTCGTTCTGGCTCTACTTCGCGGGCATCGTCCTCGCGCTACTTACCTTTGTCGTGCCCGACCCGCCTGATATCATGTGGACGGGCTATCCGCCCTATTCCATATTCTCGCCGGGCAATACCGCTTTATACAGTTTTACCGTCCTTCTTATGGGATTTTCGTCCATTGCGGGCGGGATAAACCTGCTGACCACGGTAATACGCATGCGCGCGCCGGGCATGACGTGGAACAAGCTCAATATCTTCGTCTGGTGCACCATGGGGGCGTTCGTGCTCCAGCTCCTCTTTGTCCCGTTCATCGGCGTGGCGGTCATTATGCTCCTTCTTGACAAGTACCTCGGCATGAACTTTTTCAACGCCGCGGCCGGCGGCTCGGCCGTCATATACGAGAACATCTTCTGGTTCTACTCGCACCCGGCGGTCTACGTGATCTTACTGCCCGCCATCGGTCTTATCTATGAGATAACCGCGACCTTCGCGCGCAACCGGGTCTTCAATTATAAGGGCACGGTCTACGGGGGCATCTGGGGCGTTGTGGCGTTAAGCGGCGTAGTCTGGGGGCACCACCTCTACGTCTCGGCCATGCCCGCATGGCTGACCCCGATCATCACCTTTACCACGCTCCTCATAAGCGTCCCGGTCGGGCTGCTTGTCATAGGTCTGCTCGGCACCCTCTACAGGGGTTCGATAGAGTTCAAGACGCCCATGCTCTATGCCTCTGGTTTTTTCTTTCTCTTCCTCATCGGAGGGCTTACAGGCATACCAAACGCACTTTCCGCCATCTACAGCCACATACACGGCACATACTGGATTCCGGGACACTTCCATTACGTCATGGCCATCTCGGCCACGACCGCCGTAATCGGCGGCGTCTATTACGTATTCCCGAAGCTAACGGGCAAGCAGTATAACGAGACGCTCGGCAAGCTCGGTTTCGTCCTCTTTTTCATAGGCGCCAATATCACCTTCGGTCTGACCATGTACATGGGCGCGGCCTACGGCATGCCGAGGCGTTATTATGATTATGCGCAGTTTCCCGAGGTTGAGCGCCTTCAGTACATAACCACGCTCGGCTCCTACATCATACTCCTTGCGGCCATCGTCATCGCGGTCTCATGGCTGCACGCCCTTATAGCCGGGAAGAAGTCGGAGGAAAACCCCTGGGGGTCGAGGTCACTTGAATGGACGCACAGCGTCTCGCCGCCTCCGCCGGGCAACTTCCCGGAAGAGGTCAGGCTTGCGGATGACTGGGACCCGTATGATTACACGAAGTGAGGCGCGGCGCGCCGGTTCGAGCCCGGGTGTATCTTAACGCCCGTATAAGAATATGAAGCTGCAACGGATAATATTCATTACCGTCGCGTTGGCCGTCCTTGCTGCGGCGGGCCTGCGCCCGGCGCCGGCCCTTGCTGACGCCAATGCCGGCGTCGATGCGGCAAGCGGCGGTCCCACGGTCTTGGAAGGCCCGATTGCCGGATTCGTCTTTACTGACCAGCTCGGCAGACGGTTTGACTTTACGCCTGCTTCCATGCAGGGCAAGGCCGTGGTCGTCAACTTCATCTATACCGACTGCGGCCACGCCTGTCCGTTGATAGTGCGCCACCTTGCGGACGCCTTTAAAAAGGCGGGTCGTGACTTCGGAGGCAGGTTTACGGCCCTGACCATCGGGCTTGACACTGAAAGAGATACGCCGGAGCATATGGCCGATTTTGGCAGAAAGTTTGCGAAGGACCCTGCAAAATGGGTCTTTGCCTCGGCTGATGCAAAGACCGTCGCCGGGCTGGCAAAGGCGCTTGGCGTCTATTACAAAAGGACGGAAGACGGGTTTGAGCACGCGAACGTCGTTACCGTCATAGGCCCGGACAGAGCGGTCTTTGCGCGAGTCATCGGGCCTGCGCCCACGCCGGACGAGATATTAAGACCGGTCTATGCCTCGCTTGAAACCACCGGTATGGTTGAAGTTGCCCCCGGAGCTGGGGGCGCTTCAAGTCTTTTAGACCGCTTGCGGCTCCTGTGTTACAGCTATGACCCGGCCACAGGCGAGTACAGGGCGGACTATGGTTTTCTTGTGGTCATCGGACTCGGTTTCTCTGTCCTGGGCGCGGGGGTCTTTTTTATCCGCCATCTCATACGCGGGGCGCGCCAGGCCGTTGGCAATGCGGGCGCGCAGGCGCAGGATTGATACTGGCGTTTTTGCGCGGTACCTGCCGGTGCGCCGGTCGTGGAACAAACCCATTGATATACCGGGGTAAGCCATGAGATTTCAGGGTCTTTGCGATGATGAAACCGCCACAAACAGGCTCTCCCTCGGCTGGCTGGTCCTTGCCGTCGCCTCGCTCGTCTTTGCCGGGCTTTTTGCGCTCCTTGTGGCCCTTGCGCGCACGCCGGTCATAGAAGAGATGCTTCCGTTCGGCCGCGACTACATCAATATCGGGCTCGTTGGGCACGTCATACTTGCGGTCGTGATATGGTTCCTGGCCTTTCAGGGCTTTTTATGGGTGGCTGCGAGCGCCTCCGAGCTTAAGATACGGGTTTGGAGTCCCTTGCTAGGGTGGCTGGCCATCGGGGCTTGCTGTGCAGGGACCGTGCTCGTTGCCGTGTCGGCATTATTCGGCCTCGGCATGGCCGAGCTTGTCAATTACGTCCCGGTGCTTCATACCCCGGTCTTTTATGCTGGTCTGCTAATATTTGCCCTGGGCATACTCCTCCATCTATTCAATACGGGGCTTATACTGGTCTTTGCCGTGCGTTCCGGCAAGAAGCTGCCTACGGTTACCATCGGCATGGCAGCGGCAGGGTTGGGAGTCTTCGTCGCCTTTCTTTGTTTTGCCCTTTCCGCCTGGTTCCAGCTCTCGACAGGCAAGGCCTTCCTCGACTTCGAGCGGCTCTTCTGGGGCGGCGGTCACATACTCCAGGCCGTCAACACCATCACAATGGTCACGGCCTGGGTATATCTGAGCCGTATAGTCTACAAAGAGGAGCCGGTCGGGCCGCGTCTTGCAAAGGCGCTCTACGGTCTCTATCTTCTGTTCATCATCCCGGCCCCGGTCATATATCTTCTCTTTGATACGTCCTCGCAGGCGCATAAAGATAGCTTTACCATGCTGATGCAATGGGGGCTTGGGCCGTCGACGCTCGTCTTCGGCGTTGCAATCGCAACCATGGCCGTGAAAAAGGGGGCGCGTGGATGGGGCTCGGCCGGGTTTTCGTCGCTCGTCCTCTCGGTCTTCGTATTTTTCATCGGCGGCGTGATAGCCATGACCATAAGCGGGGTGAACACCAAGATACCCGCGCACTATCACTGCGTCATCGGGGCCGTGACCATCGCGTTTATGGGGCTTTTTTATGAGATGGCGCCCTTGCTGGGCCGGGATATATACAGCAGGAGGCTGGCTGTTCTCCAGCCGTACCTCTACAGCGGGGGCATCCTGCTTTTTGCCGCAGGCCTCTATATCGCAGGGGCGCACGGCGTAGCCAGAAAGACGTATGCAGGCTCCCAGAACCTTAATACCCTGGGCAGGCTCGTCGGGATGAGCGTCATGGGAGCGGGCGGGTTGGTGGCCATAAGCGGCGGGATTGCCTTTGTATATAATGCCGTGATGACGCTTGGGCGCGGGGCGCGGCAGCCGGTAGAGGCCCGTGAGACAATAGTGTATGAGCCGGTCCCGTGATAAACCCGGCAAAAGGTGGTATAATGTTAATAGCGCGGTATCTGCCGTTATTCAAGCTGCGTATATGCAGCCTTATAACCTTCAGCGCAATCGTTGGGCTTGCGGCCACGCGGACGCGGGGCGCTGACATTGATTTTTTGAGGCTTGCGGCCCTTGCAGCGGCAACGATGCTGGCGGCTGCCGGGGCGAGCGCCTTTAATCATTACTTTGACAGGGATATCGACGCCATTATGCAGCGGACAGCGGCAAGGCCGCTGCCCGCGGGCGGGGTAATAGGCGGCAAGACGGTGCTTGTCCTGTCGATTGCGCTCTTTCTCATGTCCATACTGGTCTCGCTCAAGGCCCTTAATTACATGGTCGCGCTCCATCTGGCGCTTGGCGCGCTCGTATATGCCGTTCTCTATACGGCGTGGCTGAAGAGGAGGAGTTGGATAAATATCATCGTAGGCGGGCTTGCCGGCAGCTTTGCCGTGCTTGCCGGAGGCGCGAGCGCCGGGCCCGGGTTCTGCCTGCCCCCTGTATTGCTCGCGATGGTCATCTTCTTCTGGACGCCGTCGCACTTCTGGAGCTTCGCCATATACCACAGGCGGGAGTATGCAAAGGCCGGGGTGCCGATGCTGCCGGTTGTAATCGGGGACAAGAAGACCGCATTCTATATGCTCATAAATACCGTCGCGCTCACGGCGGCCTCTCTTGCGCCGTTTATCATGGGGCATGGCGGCTACATATATCTTGCTGCCGCGTTGGGCTGCGGCGCGTATTTTATCGCATGGAACGTCAGGCTTGTGCTTAATCCGGCAAGGGAGATTGCCTGGAAGAACTTCAAGATATCGATGGCTTATCTGGCCGTCCTTTTTACGGCCGTGATAATCGAGGCCGTGATAAAGGGGATGCGCGGTTAAAAAAGGGCGGAAAAAGGAGGCGAACAAGAAGGGGCCGCCGTGTAACAAAGTTCTTGACAACATAACGGGTTGGATGTACGCTGATTTTACTAATTCCCAATTCCCGAAAGGAGGAGTTCCATACATGAAGAGAATTATAGCAGCTGGTGTTGTAGCAATTGCAGTAGCGGTAGCAGGGTCGGCTCTTGCGGCTGACGGCGCGGCGATCTTCAAGGCGAAGTGCGTAGCATGCCACGGCGCGGAAGGCGCTGGCACGGCCATGGCGCCGGCATTCAAGGGTAACGCGTTTGTAAGGGACAGCAAGAACGTGGAATGCGAATTGGTGGTCACCCACGGCCGCAAAGGCGATGAGAAGAAGCACAAGAACTTCGCCATGGCCATGCCTTCGCATGAGGGTAAGCTTTCCGCGGACGAGATCAAGGCGGTCGTAGATTACATCAAGACGCTCGCGAAGTAATATCCTTGCGAACGGCCTGATGCCGCCTGGCCGGCCCCTTATGGACAGCTGGACTGTCTGCGGAGTAAACGGATTAAAACGGAATGGAAAAGGCCCGGCTTATCGGGCCGTTTCCATTTTGTCTTTGCGCACGGCGCGGGGTTGCGCCGGTTCTGCGCCCTTTTTCCCTCCATGGCCGCCCGCAGTCTCTCTCAATGCGTCCCTTTGGCGCGTCCTTCCATGATAAAAGACCCTGTTGACAATTGTGCGGAGAAATCAGATAATATAACCTCTTTTATGCACGGTTGCAGCCCTCGTTGTCGTGCCGCTATTTCCGCAATGCCAGCAGTTCCGCCGGTGTGTGACCAAGCGCAGAACCTTGAGCATTTCTGAACAGACGCGGAAGAGGTTTGTAATGACGGTGAGGGTTGCGTTGGCGGTGCCGCGCTGGCGGGGCCGCCTGTTTTGTTGACCGATGTCATGTCTTTTCTCAGGGTGTTTTATATAATTAACTCTCTTAACGGGTGCGTCCAGGCGCAATCACATATAGACGTAGCGATGCCATCAGGCAAGCAGATGCAGGATGCGGCCGCTGCCGCACGCGGCAGCCGCAGGACGGCGCGTTTTTAACCGGAGGTGGAAGTTGAGCGGTCATAAAGATATTTACGTAGGCATGGATATCGGCTCGGTCAGCGCCAATACCGTCGTATTGGACGAGCATAGAAATATCCTTGAAGAGCATTACACGCGCACCAAGGGAGAGCCGCTTCAGACGGTCCTTCTGCTCTTGAACGACCTTATCAAGCATTACGGCAAGGACGCGATAAAATTGCTTGCCCTGACCGGGTCCGGCGGCAAGCTAATAGCCCCGCTCGTGGGCGCGGGGTTCACAAACGAGGTCATTGCGCAGGCCAAGGCCGTCGAGGTCTTCCACCCGGAGGTACGCACAGTCATCGAGATGGGCGGCCAGGACGCCAAACTGATATTTCTCGCGCCTGAGGGCGCTGACGGCAGGTTGCGGATAGCGGACTTTCAGATGAACTCGGTCTGCGCCGCGGGCACGGGCTCGTTCCTCGACCAGCAGGCCTACAGACTCGGGCTCACCATCGAGGAGTTCGGGCACCTGGCCCTCAAGAGCAAGAACCCGCCGCGCGTGGCCGGGCGTTGCAGCGTCTTTGCGAAATCCGACATGATACACCTTCAACAGACGGCCACGCCTGACTACGATATCGTCGCGGGCCTGTGTTACGCCGTGGCCAGGAACTTCAAGGCCACCATAGGCAAGGGCAAGGAGTTTGTCGCGCCGGTCGCCTTCCAGGGCGGCGTGGCCGCGAACCTCGGCGTGCGCAAGGCGTTCAAGGACGTCCTTGAGCTCTCCGACGCCGACTACGTCATCCCGTCGCACTTCTCGTCCATGGGCGCCCTTGGCGCGCTCTATGCCTGCCAGGAGATGAAAAAAGGGATAGGCCTTTTCAAGGGCACGGCAGAGCTTGAGGCGTTCGTCGGTTCGGCAAGGGCGAGCGAGTCGTCGCTTGAAAAGCTCGTCAGGCCCGAAGGCCACCCGTCCCAGCGCCGCTCCACGACCGGCTATCCGCTCAACGCGGAGAAGAAGGTCGAAGCTTACCTCGGCATAGACGTGGGCTCGACCTCCACCAACGTCATACTCATAGACAAGGACCTAAAGCTCATAACCAAACGCTACCTTGCAACCGCGGGCCGTCCGCTTGACGCCGTAAGAAAGGGGCTCGCCGAGGTCGGCGACGAGTGCGGCGACGCGGTAAACGTCATAGGCGTGGGCACGACCGGGTCCGGCAGGTATCTCTCCGGCGACTTCGTGGGCGCCGACGTCATCCGTAACGAGATAACGGCACAGGCCGTGGCCGCGGCCGTCATAGACCCGGACGTGGACACCATCTTCGAGATAGGCGGACAGGACTCCAAGTATATCGCGCTCAAGGACGGCGTCGTCATAGACTTCGAGATGAACAAGGTCTGCGCCGCCGGCACGGGTTCGTTCCTTGAGGAGCAGGCCGAAAGGCTCGGCATCAGCATCAAGGGCGAGTTCAGCGACCTGGCGCTGGGTTGCTCTTCCCCGCCTCCGATGGGAGAGCGTTGCACGGTCTTCATCGAGTCGGACATGATTCACTTCCAGCAGCGCGGCGTTGAAAAGGACGGCCTCGTGGCCGGACTTTCGTATTCCATCGTTCATAATTACCTCAACCGGGTCGTCGGCGACAGGCGCATCGGCAACAACCTCTTCTTCCAGGGCGGCACGGCCGCGAACCTGGGGGTCGTGGCGGCCTTTGAGAAGGTCACGGGCAAGAAGGTGACCGTGCCGGAGCATCACGACGTGACGGGCGCCATAGGCGCGGCCATACTCGTGGCGCGCGAGATGCCGTCCGGCGTAAAGACGAAGTTCAAGGGGTTCGATTTAAGCAGGCGCAAGTTCGAGATACAGTCCTTCGAGTGCAGGGACTGCGCCAACGTCTGCAACGTGCGCAAGGTCGTGATGGAGGGCGAGGCCCCGCTCTATTACGGCGGCAGGTGTGAAAAATACGACGTAAAGAGGGACGACAACCGTAACGCCCATCTGCCCGACCTCTACAAAGAGCGCGAAAAGATGCTCTACGGGACTTACACCGGCAAGGTCGCGTCCAAGGACGCGCCGGTAATCGGCGTGCCGAGAATCCTCGTCATGCACGAGATGTATCCCTTCTGGAAGGCCTTCTTTGACATGATGGGCTACCGCGTCCAGCTCTCCGCCCCGACCAACAAGGAGATAATACGCGACGGCATCGAGAAGATAGTCACGGAGACGTGCTTCCCCATCAAGGTCTCGCACGGCCACGTTCAGGACCTTATGAACAAGGGTGTGAAGAAGATATTCCTGCCGTCCATCGTCAATATGAGGCCGGCAAAGCCGGGCCAGGCCCACACGCAGTTGTGCCCTTACGTGCAGACCATCCCGTACCTGTGCCATTCGACATTTGATTTTGCAAAGGAGGGCTTCGAGGTCCTTCAGCCTGTATTCCATTTCAACCAGCAGGAGTCGGGCCTCAAGAAAGAGTTTTACGAATTCGGCAAGACCCTTGGCCGCGACAAGAAGACCGTCGACGCGGCGCTCAAGGCCGCGTACAACGCATGGGACACCTTCAATGCAAAGCTCGTGGCGCGCGGCAAAGAGGTCGTGGACGGCCTCAAGCCGGAAGATACCGCGCTTGTCATAGTAGGACGCTCGTACAATACGACCGATACCGGCCTTAACCTCGAGCTGCCGCAAAAACTCAGGGAACTGGGCACCATAGCCATACCGTTCGATATGCTGCCGGTGGACGCCGCCATAGACGACGCGCTGGCCACGGACATGTACTGGAAGAGCGGGCAGAGGATTCTGGCGGCGGCCAAGATAGTACGCGAAGACAACAGGCTCTTTGCCGTCTATATCACCAACTTCGGGTGCGGCCCGGATTCGTTCATTTCGCACTTCTTTAAGGACGTAAGCTCGGGCAAGCCGTCGCTCCAGCTTGAGATAGACGAGCATTCGGCGGACGCGGGCGCCATTACGCGCTGCGAGGCCTTCCTCGATTCCATCCGTAACGTCAAGGACAAGCTGAGGATTGATAAAAAGAAAGAGAAGCAGACGCTTGTCAGGACGAATATCAAGAAGAAGATATACCTGCCGTATATGGCCGACGGCGCCCACGGGCTGGCCGCGGCCTTCGAGGCGTGCGGAGTGGAGTGCATTGTAATGCCCATGCCGGACGCGGAGTCTCTGAAGCTCGGCAGGCGTTATACGTCGGGCCGCGAATGCTATCCCGCGATACTGACGACCGGCGACATGGTAAAGGTGGTCCAGAGCCCGGACTTCGACCCGGACGCCAGCGCGTTTTTCATGCCGTCCGGCAACGGGCCGTGCAGGTTCGGCCAGTACAACCGTTACCACAGGCTCATACTCGACGAACTCGGGTTCAAGGAAGTTCCGGTTTATGCGCCCGACCAGGACGGCGGGTTTTATTCCGAGCTTGCGATGGCCGGCGGCAACTTCGCGCGCCTTGCGTGGTGGGGGCTGCTTGCCGCCGACCTTCTCGAAAAGAGGCTCCGTGAGATACGCCCGTATGAGAAGAACCCGGGTGAGACGGAAAAGATATACTGGGAGGCCATCCATAAGGTCAGCGACTCGATAAGGCAGGGTAAATTCCCGGAACCCGCGCTCAAGCACGCGAAAGAGGCGTTCAAGCACGTGCCTGTCGACAAGAGCGTCGCAAAACCCGTTATAGGCGTCGTCGGCGAGATATACGTGCGCAGCAACCGTTTCAGCAACGAAGACCTTGTAAAGAGGCTCGAAGGCCTCGGCGCGGAGGTGCGCGTCCCTACCATCGCCGAATGGATATTCTACACCAACTGGACGAACAAGAGGACGTCGCGCGAGCGCGGCCTTTGGAAGGAATGGGGCAAGACGGTGCTCTACGATTACTTCCAGCACAGGGATGAGAAGCGCATGGAGGCGCTCCTGAACGGCGATGGTCACGCAACGCACGAGCCTCGGGTCGAGAAGATAATCGCAAACGCGCGCGGCTATCTGCACGACTCATTCGAGGGCGAGGCCATACTCTCGGTCGGCAAATCCCTTGATTACCTCGCACAAGGCGCGGACGGGCTCGTTAACGCCATGCCGTTCACCTGCATGCCGGGCACGGTCGTCAACGCGCTCCTGAAGAGGCTGCGCGAGAATAACAACAACATCCCGTACCTGAACATGGTCTTCGAGGGCGCGGAAGACACCAACTCCACGACGCGCATGGAGGCCTTCGTTCATCAGGCGCGCGAGTATATGCAAAGGCGCAAGTCAGAGGTGGCGTAAGCTGGTTTTACGCACGACCTTCCTGGTTGAGATTGTATGAGAACAGGGCAGCCTTACGGCTGCCCTGTTCGTTTATCGGTGACGGGCATGAGCGGACGTTTTGCAAGGTTGCAATTGACTTGCCGTCCGGTTTTTCATATCATCTACTTTGGAAGCATCCCGACGGCTTGTGCTGTCGGGCTGTGTATAAATCTTACGTAAAGGACGGTCTGACGTGAAGAAGAAGAGCTACTGCGTGGCCATTGCCGGCGCAACCGGGGTCGTTGGCAAGGAACTGTTGAAGACGCTTGAAGAGCGTAACTTTCCGGTTGGCGAGTTGCGTCTGCTCGCCTCGGAAAGAAGCGCGGGACAAAAACTCGAATTCAAGGGCGCTGATGTGCTTGTCAGGCTGCTTGAAGACGAGACCTTCAAAGGCGTTGATATCGGACTCTTCTCGCCCGGGGCCTCTGTCAGCGCCATATACGCGCCCAGGGCGGCAAAGGCAGGCTGCATAGTCATAGACAACACAAGCGAGTTCAGGATGGACCCGCTCGTGCCGCTCGTGGTGCCGGAGGTCAACCCGCAGGCCATAGCCGAGTATACGAAGAAGAATATCATCGCCAACCCGAACTGTTCGACCATACAGATGGTCGTCGCGTTAAAGCCCATACACGACAAGTTCAGGATAAAGAGGATAGTCGTCTCCACCTATCAGTCCGTCTCAGGCGCGGGCAAGGAGGCGATGGAGGAGCTTTCGGAACAGATAAAGGCCCTTTTCAATATGCGCGAGCCGGAGGTCAATGTCCTGCCGCAGCGGATTGCCTTCAACTGCATCCCGCAGATAGACTCCTTCCTCGACAACGGATATACAAAGGAAGAGATGAAGATGGTCAACGAGACGCAGAAGATTTTCGGCGACCCGTCGGTCAAGGTGACGGCGACAACCGTGCGCGTGCCGGTCTTTGTCGGGCATTCAGAGTCTGTCAATATCGAGACCGAGCTTCCCATCACCCCGGAAGAGGTCAGGCGCATACTCAAGAAGGCCCCCGGCGTCACGGTTGCCGACGACCCTAAAAAAGGCGTCTATGCGACACCGGCCGACGTCGCCACCCTCGACGACACGTTCGTCAGCAGGATACGTAAAGACGACACCGTGCCAAACGGCATCAACATGTGGATAGTCGCGGACAACCTGCGTAAGGGCGCGGCCCTGAACGCCGTGCAGATAGCCGAGATACTGGTGCGGGATTATATCTGATTTGAGGAAGTAGTTTGTCACTCCGTAAAAACGTCACTTGAAAGCAGTGTTGGCGGGCCTGTCCAACGCCGCTTGCCGCGGTATTAAATTCATCAAGTGGATCAGAACGCCGAACGGGCGCCGTGCCCTTGATAAATGCCGCACCACCTCAGCCCTGCCCGCCAAACAGCATGCGCAATATAAAACTTCTAATCGAATACGAGGGTACGGCCTACTGCGGCTGGCAATGGCAAAGGGGCCTGCCCACGGTGCAGGGCGCGCTTATCGAGGCGATAAGGAAGCTCATAGGCGAAGAGGTCGAGGTCTCAGGCTCGTCGCGCACGGACGCGGGCGTGCACGCCCTGGGACAGGTCGCCAACTTCAAGACCGCTTCCGGCATCTCCCTCTATAATATTCAGCGCGGGCTCAACTTTCATTTGCCGGATGATATCACCATACGGCAGGTCGAGGAGGTTTTGCCGGAGTTTGACTCCCGCCACGACTCCAAGGGCAAGACCTATATCTACAGGATTGTCAACCGGCCGCAGCGCCCTGCTATGATGCGTAACATCGCGTGGCACGTCTGGCGGCCGCTCGATATCGGCTTGATGGCCGAGGCGGCGAGTCACTTCATCGGCGAGAAGGATTTTGCCTCGTTCATGGCCGCGGACGCGCAGGTGAGCCATTCCATGCGCGAGGTGACTTCCGTCGATATCAGGCGCGGTGATAACGACCTTGTCGAGATAGAGGTAAAGGGCACGGCTTTTCTGAGGCACATGGTGCGCATAATGGCAGGTACGCTCGTCGAGGTGGGGATGGGCAGGCTCAGGCCGGAGGCGGTGCAGCATATCATAGCCGCACAGGACAGACGTCGCGCGCCCATGACAGCCCCGCCGCACGGGCTGACGCTCGTGAAGGTGGAGTATTGAAGGTTGGGAGGTGGGAAGTAGGGTGTGGGGAGCGGTTAAGACTTCTTCTACCACCTCCTACGCCCCGCATCCCACCTCCCGTTTGCACCAAACCCCTTGTTTTTAGCCTATCTCTGTTGCATACTTTAATATGACGGGTTCAGCGTCGAAAAAAAGCGGCCAAGAGGCCTTTGATGGAGCTTACAATCGGCCCTATCCTCTATGAATGGAAGAGGGAAGAGGTCTTACAATTCTACAAAGAAGCGGCTGAGATGCCCGTTGACAGGGTCTACGTCGGCGAGGTCGTCTGCACAAAGAGGCGCGCCCTGACCTTCGACGATATCGGCGGAATCATCGGGATGCTTGAGAAGGCCGGCAAGAAGGTCACGCTCTCGAGCCTTGCCGTTGTATCGAACGGGGACGAGCTTGAGTTCACGCGCAGACTTTGCGCCATGCACGGCTCCATAGAGGCCAACGACGTTTGCGTCCTGAACATGGTAGACCCTGCCCGCGTCGAGGTCTTTGCCGGGGCGCACATAACGACCTATAACGCGCCGTCCATCGAGTTTTTAAGAGGCCTTGGGGTGCGGCGCGTGACTGTTCCGGTAGAGCTTCCGAGGGAGTCGGTGGAGTATATTATAAAACACTCTCGCGGCGTCCTTGCCGAGGTCTTTGCCCACGGTTGTCTGCCGCTGGCCTTTTCATGGCGGTGTTATACCTCGCGGGCCTACGGACTCTCGAAGACCGAGTGCAGGCATCATTGCGCGTCTCATCCGGATGGGATGGAGCTTAAGACGATGGACGGCAAGCCCCTTTTCAGGGCCAACGGCACATCCATCCTCAGCGCGGACTGTCATACGCTCGTGGAGGAGACGGACGACCTTAGAAATATCGGCGTGGGCGCGCTTCGCATCTCGCCACAGTACAGGGGCTTTGCAAAGGTGGCGGATATATTCCGCGCCCGCATCGACGGCAGACTCGGTGCAACAGAGGGCGCGGCCCTTCTCAAAGAGACGGGCCGCGGCGCGTTTTGTAACGGGTGGTATCATGGGCGCGCGGGCAAGGACACATTAACGGGCGCGGCGGGCGATTGAGGTTTGGCCTTAAAACCACGTAATGGAAGGAGGTCGTTATGGCGGATATACTGGACAAGGCTGTGCGCATCGGCTTGGGATTGGAGAAGAAGGCGAAAGAGGCGCTGCAGGAGCTTGAGGCCGCGGGCAAGGCCGCCACGGACGAGAGGACGGCCGCCGGCACTCAGGGCCAGGGCCTGACCGCAAAGCAGGTCGTGGAAAATAAGGTGGTCGAGGACGCGGTCAAGGTCTTGAAAGACCTTCTTGAGGCGATAACCTCTGGCAAGGAGCGGTTCGAGAAAGAGGCGCAGGCGACTTCCGAGCGCGTCATGGAAAAACTCAACGTGCCGACGCGGACCGAGGTCGATGTGATAAAGGAGATGGCGCGCATATCCCGCGAGAAGACGGACCTGCTTGAGCGCCGCGTCGAGGAGCTGGAGCGGCGGTTCTCAGAGGGGCGCTGAGCGGTCTTGGGCCGTTGAGACCGCTTCTACTCGTCCGATAACCGGCATTCGGCTCGTCTGTTGCCTTTACGACAATGAATCGCCTGCGGGTTTTTTGAGCGCCGGGCGCATCCTACATGACAACTTTTCAGACCATAAGAAATATAGGCCGCCTGAACAAGATAGTAAGGACGCTTATCAGGTACGGCTTCGGCGGCCTCGTCCATGAGATGAGGCTCGTGCCGTTCATCTCCACGATCGATCGGCTCTTCCTCGTCAGGAAAAAGGGGCGGGGTAAGAGCGTGCCTCAACGAATCCGCCTCGTGCTCGAAGAGCTCGGCCCGACCTTTATAAAGCTCGGCCAGCTCGCCTCGACCAGGGCCGACCTCCTTCCGGCCGACTGGATCGAGGAGATGAAAAAACTCCAGGACATGGTCCCGCCCGTCGCGTTCGACGAAGTGCGCAAGACCGTTGAGAAGTCCCTGAAGGCGCCGCTCGGCACGCTCTTCCTTTCCTTTGACCAGACCCCGGTGGCCTCGGCCTCGATAGCACAGGTGCATTTTGCGGAGTTGCGCGACGGCAGGAAGGTGGCGGTAAAGGTCAGGCGCCCGGGTATCGCCCCGCTTATCGAGGCGGACGTGTCCGTGATGCGGACCATAGCGGAGTTTCTCGAAAAATACGTCCCCGCGTCCCGCCGTTACAGGCCGATAGAGGTGGTCAACGAGTTCGCCCGCGTCATCGACATAGAACAAGACCTTACCATCGAGGGCGTTAATATAAACCGCTTCGAGTCGCTCTTCAAGGATGATACGCGCCTTAAGGTGCCGCACGTATATTGGGATTATACCACTACGGAAGTTCTCACCCTTGAGCGGATTGCCGGGACTCCGATCGACGAGGCGGCCGAACTGACCAGGCGCGGACTCGACGTGCGAACGGTCGCCATGAACGGGGTCGAGCTATTTTTCCGCCAGGTCTTCGAGTTTGGGGTCTTTCACGCCGACCTTCACCCCGGCAACCTCTTTGTCCGTGACGACGGGGTGATAGTATATCTGGACTTCGGCATAGTCGGCAGGCTCGACAGGGACCTGCGCCATTACCTCGCCAATATGCTTTACTACCTCGTGCGCAAGGACTATTACAGGATGGCCGTGCTCCATCGGGAGATGGGGCTTATAGACCAGGACGTCAGCATTGCGGAGTTCGAGGAGGCCTTGCGCGACATCGCCGAGCCGATATTCGGAAGGACGCTTGAGCATATAAGCATATCCACGCTTCTGATGAAGTTGCTGCACACGGCGCGCCACTTCAAGATGGCGCTGCAGCCCAACCTTCTGCTCCTCCAGAAGTCCATGGTCATCATCGAGGGCGTTGGCAGACAGCTCTATCCCGACATCAATATGTGGGAGGTCGCCAAGCCGCTCATCTATAAATGGATGTTCAAGGAGAAGTTCTCGCCCAAGACGTTTGCCGAAAAGAGGCTCAAGGACGCAGGGGAGCTTGCGGACGCGGCCTTTGACCTGCCCATACGCGTCAACGAGACGTTGAAACGGACGCTGCGCGACGAGCTCAAGATAAGCTTCGTCCACCACCGGCTTGAGATTATCGCCGACGAGATGGAGGGCGCGGGCAGGCGCATAGGCGGCGGTTTTCTGGCGGGTTCGCTCGTCGTGGCGGCGACGGTTGTAACCCTTGCCGTGCGCGCTGGCGCGTCCGTATTTCTCGGCATCCCGCCGCTTGCGTGGATAGGCTACGGGCTTGCGGTCATAGTCGTATTAAGGGCAGCTTCAACGCGGCGCAGGGGGCCGGACTGACATCGTGTCTCTGTCAGGCGCGGGGATTTTCATGAAAGAGAAAAAGAAACAGGTCAGGATAATCGGCGTCATACAGTGCGACTTCGCAAGGGAGCGGTGCAGCGGCTTCGGGTGCATGAACTCGTTTGCCAGCCGGATAGACGGCTTTGCAAGATATGCGGCTGAGCCGGGTATCATGCTCGTCCCGTTCAATTGCGGGGGCTGCCCCGGCAGGCGCATAAGCCGGGTCGCGTCCAACCTCATAAAGCGCGCAAAGGCGAAGGCCGGCATTGATAAGGACGAGTTGGTCATACATCTCGCCTCTTGCATAGTGACGGACAACGGGCACTATCCGCCGTGTCCGCATATCGACTATATCGAGAAGATATTGAAACGAAAGGGGCTTAAGGTAAGAAGGGGCAGCTACAAAAGCAAGACCGCCACGAAACGCCGCGCAGAAGGGCTGTACGAGGAATTCGATTGGGACGCGGATTGACGCGAACAGTGATAAACAGATAGATAACCGAAAAGAAGAAGGCCTCTGTCCGGCAGTAACCGGACAGAGGCCTCTTTTCTACCTGCATGGATGCGGCGTTAGATGTTGGTGAAGAGATTTGCAACGCTGACCGTGATTACCGTTGCGATCAACGCCAGACTTGCAACCACCTCTACCGCGCTCTTGCCGTTCGTGAGATTCTTCATGTTATGCCTCCTTAAGGTTAAATTGTTAGCCGACGAATCGGGTTTGTAATCAATCTTTATGTCTCCATCATATCAGGCCGTGATTAAGGGGAGATTAGAGGCCCGCGGCCCGGAAATCCGCTTTTGACGCGCTGGAAGGCCTGAAACAGATACGGCTTAATCCGACTGTGGCACATTCCTATGCCTGCCTGAAATGCGGCGATTAGATGCTGGTGAAGAAGTTTGCAACGCTGACCGTTACTATCGTTGCGATTACCGCCAGGCTTGCCACTACCTCTACCGCGCTCTTGCCGTTCGTGAGAATCTTCATTTTATGCCTCCTTAAGGTTAAATTGTCAGCCGATAAATCGGGCTTGTGTTCAACCTTTATGTCTCCATTATATCAGGCCGGGATTAAGGGATTATTAGAGGCCGTGACCTGATGGCTCAGCTGATTGCCAGAATGACGGTGGCGCTCAGCACGATGAACGGCATGGCGAATACGGCCGGCGCGAGAATCCTTGGGTCTTGTATGGTTGAGAGAAGTTTCTTCATTTTGCCGCCTCCTTGAGTTAAGATGTTTACCGGGGAACCGTGTTGCTTGACGTTTATGATTCCATTATACTGATTGGAGATTAGGGGATTATTAGCAGGCTGCTGAAAAAGTCCCATCTGCGTCGTTGTCTTCGTCGTTTGTCACTGCGACGTAGAGAAACTACGTCTCATTCCTCACTCCTAGACGCCTAGCATCTGTGACTTTTTGAGCAGCCTGAACCTGTTCAGAGTTTTTCAGTAACCTGTTAGAGGAAGGGCTTTATGGAAAAAAAGCTGACGCACTTCGGGAACGCCGTTATCCCGGAGGAGGAGAAGGTCTCCAGGGTACGCGAGGTTTTCGATACGGTAGCCGGCAAGTACGACCTGATGAACGACCTGATGAGCCTCGGCATCCACCGCATCTGGAAGAGGCTCGTTGCCGCTGACACGGGGCTGCGTCCGGGCGACAGCGCCATCGACGTTGCGGGCGGCACGGCCGATATCGCGCTCCTCATGGCGGCTCGTACCGGCGAACATGGCCGCGTGGTCGTCTATGATATAAACAAAGAGATGCTGCGCACGGGCCGCGCAAAGTGCGTTGACATGGGCCGGCTCAGGGGACTGGAATTCGTCTGCGGCAACGCCGAGGAGATTGCGTTTCCCGACAATACGTTCCACTGCGCCACGGTCGGCTTCGGCATACGCAACGTCACGCACCTTGACAGGGCGTTCGCCGAGATGCGGCGCGTGGTAAAGCCCGGCGGCAAGGTGATTTGCCTTGAGTTCTCGCATCCGGCAAGCGCCGTCATAAGCAAGCTCTACGACATCTATTCGTTCAAGGTGATTCCGGAGGTGGGTGAGCTCGTGACCGGCAACAGGGCCGCGTACGTCTATCTGCCGGAGTCGATAAGGAAGTTCCCTCCGCAGGAAGAGCTCAAGAAAATCATGGAGACGGCGGGCCTTTTCAAGGTGAGCTACTATAACCTCTTCAACGGTATTGCCGCCGTGCATATAGGGTACAAGGTCTGAATGGAGATTTTCACCGGTTTTTTTAGCAGATTGCTGAAAAATTCTAAATACGTCATTCCCGAGGTTTTAGTCGGGAATCCACTCTCTGTAAAATCAACAAGTTATGGATTCCCGCCGCGGCCTGCCCTCGTGAAGACGGGGGCGGGAATGACGATATGAAGCGGTATTACAGTGTTTTTCAGCAGCCTGTCAGGGAAGGATGAGGGGAATTCGTGGAAGATAACGCATCGTTAAAGAGGCTCAAGTCCGTCATCGTGAAGGGCGCGGCAATACCGCTAAAGGTCATGCCGCTGTGGATGGAGGCGGTGGGCGCGGGTGTTTTTCTCGCGGCGTCTGTGAACAGGAACCCGGGCTTCAAGGCGCGCCTTGCCGAGCTTGAAGGCAAGGTCTTTTTATTCGAGGCGGCTGACCTCGGCAAGAGATTCTATCTGCGTATAAAGGATAGCGAGCTGCACTGCGTGCCGCATCTTGCCGGCGAGCCGGACGTGACCATGCGCGGCAACTTTCCCGTTCTTCTTGACCTGCTGCTCGGAAAAGTAGACCCTGATACGGTCTTCTTCTCGCGCAAACTGGAGATTAGCGGAGATACCGCATCGGCCATCTATTTCAAGAATATCCTGGCGTCGCTGGAGTAGCGCGACATTTTCAGCAGCACCCGCTTGATCCCTTTGGCCCGCATCCGCACTCGGGCGCGTTGCCCGTGAGCATCCCGTTAATAAAGGCCGCGGCGCACCCGACCCCGGAGGTTACGGTAATCGCTCCATAGGCGCAGTTCTTCGCGCATGCGCCGCATTCGATGCAGGCGTCCGGCTTGATGATAACGGATTTCCTCTCGCGCATCTCGAAGACCGCCCGGGCGCAGACCTCGGCGCATCTGCCGCAGCCTGTGCAGGCCGTTGTATCCAGCCTGAGCGTCGTTACGTCTTTCAGGTATATCATAAAACCCCCCATTGAGAGAGCTTGAAGGCGATGATAAGGACTATCGAGGCCCCGGCCGCGGTAATGTAGAGGGGCATTGCGTATCTGAGCTCTTTTTTTACGCCGGACGGCCCGGTAAAGGTCGTCGCGCCGGTGAACTGAAGAGCGATATACGAGCTCAAAAGCGGGAAGAAGACAAACGTCATAATGATGAGGGCGTCGGGCATCGAGTATATGCCGATTGACCGGGCCGCAACAACCGTTGTCAGAAGGCCGGTGAGCCAGCCCTTTATCGCAAAAGACCTGTTGGGTATGTAGGGCAGAAGCACTGGGGTGAGAAATGCGCCGGAGAAAACGGCCGCGCCAGCCATGACGAGAAACGGCAGACCGTAGGCTTCGGCGCCGGTTGCGCTTATGCCCGTAGGCGCAAGCGCGAAGACGAGCAGTACGGCCAGGGCATAGAGCGGGAAAATCTTCAAGGCCGGGACGAGTTCCATGGGCGTGAGTATAAGCCTGTCAAAGAGATTGAACCTTACGGAGCGCATGGCCTTTGACGCCTTATAGCCGGCCTCCACATAAGCGCGGATATCGGCCGCGTTAACAGGCCCCCACAACACCTTGAAACCGGTCTGTTTCTGTACGAGGTGGCCAGCCACTCCCGGGCCGCCGAGCTGCGGCAGGATTATCCGCCTGTGGTTGACGATGTTTGATAGGCGCGTCTCAAAGATGCGTCCGACCAGTTCATCCGTGCCAAAGGCGCCTTTGCCTGCCGCGCACCAGACGTTTATCCCTTTTGTGTCGATGACGAGTATCCACGCGTTCATATTGCGAAGCGAACGGCGAAGGACGTTGAACGAGAGCCTGTAATTCGCGCTCACGAAGACGTCCGAGTCCGGCCCGGGCGCGCCGACGGCATATATGCCCGGTCTTACAATGTAATGCATGCGAAAGCCGCCGAGCCTGCACCTGACGGCGTTGAAGCGGTCGGATAACGTCAGTTCGCTTGTCACGGTCTCGATGCCGGATGAAGCAGATAAGTTGATGGGTGCGCGCCCTGGCCCGGCGCAGCAGGTAGACTTGACGCCCTTGTCCGCAGGGGGTGCGTCAGGCGGGCAGCAGGTCGAATTGAGTTTTTCAGTGTCCATCTCGACGCCTCCTTACAAAAACGAATTGATTCGCCTGGCTTCTTCAGGCCATCTCCTTCATGACCGGGCCGAGCCTGTCCTTGAGGATGTCCATGAGGTCGTCGAGCTTGATGAGGTTGATGCAGCAGACAAGGCCGTCCTTTTCGAGTATGGTTACGGCTAATTTGTCCCCGGGGCGTATACCGGCCTTTTCGCGTAGTTCCTTGGGCAGGACGGTCTGGCCGCGTCCGTCTATACTAATAATGGAGTCCACCCTGTAGTTGCTTATTGTTGATGACCCTGTGCCGCAACAGCCCTTAGCAGTCTTTTTTTTCTTCATCGCCACCTCCGGCGTGTATGAATCAGAATAATCAGATTATACTGAATAAGAGGAAGCGTGTCAAGTGGGGATTGCTAAGCGGCCTATTGAGAGCGCGGCGCGCAAGGCATGGACGGCGCGTATGTTGACGGGTGTGGAGCGCGTATTGTATAGTCTATATGGCGGTTACGTGAGTATCGCGGGCTTTACATGGCGTGAAAGGCGGGGTTTGTCTTCGCTCCGGTTGAAGAGAACGCGCTTGAAAGCGCGCAAGGGTTGACGGATGTTCAAGATGAAGACGGAATATACACCTGCCGGAGACCAGCCCGCCGCAATCAAGCGGCTTGCCGGGTTTATCAACGGCAACGGTCGCCACCAGACTCTGCTCGGGGTGACGGGTTCGGGCAAGACCTTTACGGTCGCAAGCGTGGTGGAGCGGCTTGCCAGGCCCGCGCTCGTCATAGCGCCCAATAAGACGCTTGCCGCGCAGTTGTACGCGGAGTTCCGCGACCTTTTTCCGGATAACGCCGTCGAGTACTTTGTCTCGTACTATGACTACTACCAGCCCGAGGCTTATGTGGCGGCCTCCGACACCTTTATCGAAAAGGACGCATCGATAAACGACGAGATAGATAAGCTCCGTCATTCGGCCACGCACTCGCTGCTTACGCGGCGCGACGTGATAATCGTCGCCTCGGTCTCGTGCATCTACGGCATAGGCTCGCCAAAGGATTACGGTACCATGCAGATATATATCGAGCGCGGCATGGAGCTCGACAGGGGCGAGTTCCTCAACAGACTCGTGGAGATACAGTACGAGCGGAACGACTACGACTTCCATCGCGGCACGTTCCGCGTGCGTGGGGACGTGGTGGATGTATTCCCGGCCTATGAGGCGGAAAAGGCGCTGCGGTTCGAGTTTTTCGGCGATACGGTGGAGGCCATCTCCGAAATCGACCCGATGCGCGGCAAGGCCCTGCGTAAGGCTGAGAAGGCGCTCATCCATCCGGCATCGCACTACGTCACGACAAGGGATAACCTCACGGCTGCGATAAAGGCGATACGCGAGGAGTTGCGCGCAAGGCTTGCGGAACTCAAGGCCGCTAACAGGCTCGTAGAGGCGCAGCGCCTCGAGCAGCGCACCCTGTTCGACATAGAGATGCTCGAGGAGATGGGTTATTGTCCCGGCATCGAGAACTACTCGCGCCACCTGAGCGGCAGGGCGCCAGGGGATGCGCCGTATACGCTCATCGATTATTTCCCGGACGATTACCTCCTCTTCATCGATGAGAGCCATATCACGATACCGCAGGTCGGCGGTATGTATAACGGCGACCGTTCGAGAAAGCAGACGCTCATCGAGTACGGTTTCAGGCTTCCATCGGCCCTCGACAACAGACCCTTGAAGTTCGAGGAGTTCGAAGGCCTGATGCCGCAAACGATCTTCGTGTCGGCAACGCCCGCAGAATATGAAAGGACGCACCAGGGGCAGGTGGTGGAGCAAGTGGTCAGGCCCACCGGCCTGGTCGATCCGGACGTCCAGGTGCGCCCGGCGCTAACCCAGGTCGACGACCTGATGTCCGAAATCAAGAAGCGCGTTGCTGTCAAGGAGAGGGTGCTGGTCACCACGTTGACCAAGCGCCTGGCCGAGCAACTGACCGACTTCCTTGGCGACAACGGCGTCCGCGTGCGTTATCTGCACTCGGACATCGATACGGTGGAACGGGTGGAAATCATCCGGGACCTCCGGCTGGGTGAGTTCGACGTCCTGGTCGGCATCAACCTGCTTCGTGAAGGCATCGACATCCCGGAAGTGTCGCTGGTCGCAATCCTGGATGCCGACAAGGAAGGCTTCCTGCGCTCGGAGCGCTCGCTGATCCAGACCATCGGCCGCGCGGCACGTCATATCAACGGCACGGCGATCCTGTATGCGGACCGGATCACCGATTCGATGAAGCGGGCCATGGCGGAAACCGAAAGGCGACGGAACAAGCAAATCGCCTACAACAAGGAGCACGGCATCGAGCCGCGCAGCGTCGTCAAGCGCATCAAGGACATCATCGACGGCGTGTACGACAGCGCGTCCGCGGCGCAGGAGCTGAAGGCAGCGCAGGAATCGGCCAAGTACGAGGCGATGAGCGAAAAGAACCTGGCCAGGGAGATCAAGCGTCTCGAGAAGGCGATGCAGGAGCATGCGAAGAACCTCGAATTCGAGCTGGCAGCAGCGGCTCGCGACGAACTGTTCCGCGTAAGGCAATTAGCCTTTGGCGCCGGGGTCCATGACCACGCCGAGAGGGATTGAGGCGTCCCGCCGTGGCTGACTTTCGAGTACCATGACGCGCATAATCCATATTATGTTAAATCGTCTATCCGGGGCACGAGGCATGATTGCCAGGTGGTCAATGGTTGATCTTCTTCGGCGGAAGGCCCTCGTCGATCAAGTCGTGGTGCCCGGAACCGGTATCGAACCGGTACGGCTTTCGCCGAGGGATGTTAAGTCCCTTGTGTCTACCAATTTCACCATCCGGGCTGAACACTAGGGAGATGCGAAATGCACTCTTCGCTGAAAGACTGGAGGCGCGACCCAGAATCGAACTGGGGTAGACGGATTTGCAATCCGTTGCACGGCCACTATGCGATCGCGCCCCGGCGAAATTAAACCACGGCCTGAAACGAC